>JBGSWI010000071.1:0-16768 GCA_041752515.1 Leptolyngbyaceae cyanobacterium
TGTGCGACTTTCCTGAAACAACGCAAAGACTGCCCTCACCCTAGCCCTCTCCCGATTGGAGAGGGAACCGGAAATGTCCGAAAGCCCTTCTCCTTGGGGAGAAGGGTTGGGATGAGGGCAAATTAGTTGCACATCAGGTTACACCTGAATTATGATCAAGGCGCGAAAGATGGCAAAGCACGAGAATTCTCCAACAGAAGCAGAGTTAATTAAGGAAGTGTGTCGGAGAATCCGGGTTGCCCGTAGCTATTGGGATGCTCATGATAATGCGGCTTGTCGTGGAGAACGCGATCGCGCTTTGGAGCTATACAATACGCTGACCAAAGCGCAAAAAGATCAGATTCCTCAAGTGCTGCGAGTGTGGTTGCGTTATCGCAGTGAGAAATATTTTGGGGCACATCAAACGCCGCCGGGTAAAAAATCAAAGCGCCCCTCTAAATGACTGCCACCTTGCTACTGTGCGATCGCTTGCCTGCTCCAATCTGCTCAGGAATTGCCTTGACGGCGCTTGCGCCGATGCAGGATGTAACCGATTTATTTTTTATGAACGTGATTGCCCGCTATGGCAGTCCCGATTACTTTTTTACGGAGTATTTTCGGGTTCATCCTACGTCAACTTTAGATAAAAAGATTTTGCGATCGATTACCGAAAACACCACCGATCGCCCCATCTTTGCCCAAATGATCGGAGAAAGCATTCCCGACTTGGTGCGAATTGCCCAAACCCTCAGCCAGCACGCAATTGCAGGGATTGATCTAAATATGGGCTGCCCTGCCCCGCGAATTTATCGTAAAAATGTCGGCGGCGGATTATTGCGCGATCCTGAACAGGTGAACCGAATTTTGGGTGAGTTGCGAGCAACGGTTGCAGGACGCTTGAGCGTCAAAATGCGGATTGGCTTTGACAATACCGACCACTTCGATCGCATCCTAGACCTAATCAATCGACATCAGATCGATTTACTGAGCTTGCATGGTCGCACGGTCAAAGAAATGTATCGGGGCGCTGTGCATTACGACCACATTGCCCACGCCGTTCAGCGGGTCAATTGCCCCGTTTTAGCCAACGGAAACGTCACCTCTGCCCAATCTGCCGCCGCCGTTCTCGCTCAAACCGGAGCCGCCGGGGTGATGGTGGGTCGCGCGGCAATTCGCAATCCCTGGATTTTTAAGCAGATTCGCCAAATTCTCAAGGCAGAACCAGTTTCTATCGTGACGCTGGCTGAAGTCTATGACTACATTGAGCGGCTGCGCCAAACGACTACCGCGCTCACAGTCCCTGAGCGATCGCGCGTGAGCTATTTAAAGATGTATCTCAATTACATTGCCCAAAGCGTTGATGCGGCAGGGGCTTTTCTCCGAGAGATGCGGCTGAGTCAAACCGAATTTGAACTGCGCTCAGTCTGCGATCGCTACTTATTGAGCAACCCGGATCAAGAGTTTGCCCCAGAGCCATATCCTGGACTCGTTGCTCGCCCGGTTAGTGAGAGATGAGGGCAAAGGAATGAGTTTTGAGTTTTGAGTTTTGAGTTTTGTAAGTCCTTCGGACTGGCTTTGCCAACGCGTAGCGTCTCCGCAGGAGATATTTTGAGTTTTGTAAGTCCTTTGGACTGGCTTTGCCAACGCGTAGCGTCTCCGCAGGAGATATTTTGAGTTTTGAGTTTTGAGTTTTAATTGAATGCCGCTTGCCCTGAAATCTGACACCCGAAACCTGTCAATTATTCTCTCTCAAGAAGAACTTAGATATGGTTGAATAGCACCATGAAACGTTCTCAACACTATTGGTTGCTGGCTGGCATTTTGTTGCTGGGGGCAGTGCTGCGATTTTGGCATCTTGATTTGAAGCCGCTGTGGATGGATGAAGTGATCACAGCGCTGTTTAGCTTGGGGCATACTTATCAGGCTGTGCCCGTGGGGAGGGCGCTGCCACTCTCGGCATTTGAGCAAGTTTTTAGCCTAAATTCTCAGGCAACGTGCGCTCAAATAATCGAAACGGTGTCGGTGCAATCAGTGCATCCGCCGCTGTTTTTTTGTGGAATGCACCAATGGTTGGGTTGGTTGAATCCGCTGCCTGTTTCTTGGGTGTGGAAGCTGCGATCGCTGCCTGCCTTATTTGGGGTAGGGGCGATCGCGGCGCTTTATTTGCTTAACCGCATCGCCTTTTCTCGCGAAGCGGGGCTGGTGGGTGGCGCGCTGATGGCAGTGTCGCCGTTTGCGGTCTATCTCTCCCAAGAAGCCCGCCACTACACTTTGCCCATGCTGCTGGTCATTTTGGCACTAATCGGACTGTATGCCATGCTGATCGATCTACAAAATCAGCGCTTTAGGCGATCGGTTTGGCTAGGCTGGATCGGCGTAAACAGTATGGGGTTTTATGTTCACTATTTCTTTTTACTCGCCTTTTTTGCTCAAAGTGTGACGCTGATTTTAGGCGATCGCAAAATCGCTCAATCCAATAGGGCGGCGAACCCATTAGCAGCGAAGAACTTTGCCCTTCCCGCGTGGTTGCCTACGCCTGCTCTACTCGCCATCTTTGCCGTTTGCCTCACCTATTTACCCTGGCTACCCACATTTTTCAGTCATATCGGTCGTCCAGAAATCGATTGGATGAAGCCTTATGCGCCGGGTTGGCAGCATACGATCGCGCCCCTATATCAGCTTCCAATCGGCTGGATCTTAATGGTGGCGGCATTTCCGGTGGAGCAGCAACCCCTTTGGGTCATGGTTCTTTGGGGAGTGCCCACGCTGATTTTTATCGGTTGGCTCATTGGGCAAGTGAGCCGGGGATTGCGGCAACTCTGGCGATCGCCGCAGTCTCATTGGGGCGCTTGGATGCTCGTCACATTCACGCTGGTTGTGGTGTTAGAGTTTGTGGCGATCGCCTATCTGTTGGGCACCGACATTACCCAAGTGCCACGCTACAATTTCATCTACTTTCCAGCGGTGTGTGCCTTGATCGGAGCGTGTTTAAGCCAGCGATCGCCCCTGCGCGATCGGTCAAATAAATTCGCTATTCGACAGTCTAAAACTCCCCAAGCGATCGTGATCGTGTTGCTAGTCGCACTATTCAGCAGCCTCTTTGTCGTGCAGGATTTAGTTTTTCAAAAACCATACAATCCAAATCGAGTTGCCCAAAATTTAGCGGTTGAGCCAATCGAAAATCGATTAGTCGTGAATGTCTATCAAGATTTTCAAGACATCGCCTTAGGACTCAGTTTTGCCCTGAAATTACAACAGCAAGAGCCTCCCGAAAAAACCAACTCGCGCACTCATTTTGCACTACTTTCTCAAACCAGAGGGTATGACCAAGTTTGGTCTAATCTTGCCCAGTTAAACCAGTCGTTGTCATTGCCGTTGAATCTATGGGTGGTCGGTCCAGGGTTAAAACGCCGTGACTATCCGCCGCAGCTTTTAATCCGCGATCGCGCAGGCGCTCCCCATGCTTGCGCGATCGATCCAGCCCACTATCACCGTTTGGGCGTGCCCTATCAGCTTTATCAGTGCCCACAATAAGCCAAGTTAAAGATATTTTCAGTGCCCTCTCCCGGCGGAAGAGAGCTAGGGTGAGGGATTACTCCTCCATTTGCCAAGGATCTTTAGTGTATTCATTATCCAGCACCTTTTTAGGACGCATGATCAATACGAGCCGCCCTAAGAGGGGCGCTTCTGGCGCTTCGGTAAACCAGCGAATCTGAAGTTGATTGGCTTCTTCACTTAAAAAGTAGCTGTTGGCATCCCAGGTGCGCTGAGCGCGATCGATAATGATCAACACTTCCTCGGCTCTACCGGGAAGCGTAGTGGGTAGGCGATCGCTGGCTTCTAACACCGCCACGGGGTCTTCTGCCAACCGAATCACCTGCCAACCCGGCACCGCAACCCAAGCGCCCGATCCGGTGAACTGCACCATCCCAAAGGAGTCGTCCTCTTCTAAAAGCGGCACGGCTTGCAGGTCGGTTTTGGTGAGCGGAAACTTCCCGACAACCGGAATAATCCGGGGTAAAAACTCGTCTTCTTCCAATCGATAAAGCGGCAGGAGCGGCTCTGGCTTGGCTGACACCACGGCAAAATCGGTGAGCAGTTTTTCGATTTGCTGGCGGGCGGGTTCGCTATGGGCAAAGCGCAGCCCTTTTGCAATCAAACGCGATCGCTCTTGCAAATCAGCTTTTTGGCGTGCCTGCTTCCAAGATTGATAGGCAACCATATCACCCGGATGGGGGCTAAATCCTTCAGGAATCTTACCCAGGCGAGAAAAATCTTTGACGGCTTTAACCACATCTTTGGCTTCGTCAATATCTAAACCCTTTTCTTGCACCAAATCCGCAGTCGCGGCTCGTTCTGACTGGGTTAAAATCCGCAGTTCATACAAAATGTCGCTGCCTTTGCGATCGAACAACGCTTGGGTCTCTTCAGATACGCCCGCCGCCATAATCGTGGCATGAACCTGAGCGCCCACAATCACTTGATTTTGTTGAATCGGTTCAAATCCGGTTTCTTCAAAAATGGTTTGAGCGTCATACCCCGCTTTTTGTAAGGCGTGGCAGGCTTGCCCCCATGACACCCAGCTTCCCTGCTTGCGACGAAGATTGAGAAATAGTTCTGAGGCGTTGATTTCAGCGTTATTGGGAGTGGATGCAGCGTCATCGTGGGAATTTTCAGTCATAAGTTAGGGTCGGTGAAATAAGGTCGGTGAAAGTTAAATTCAACAGGTTGACGTTTCTTCCCGTCTCAAGGCATTATAATTGATGCACAAGGGGCTATAGCACAGTTGGTAGCGCGTCTCAATGGCATTGAGAAGGTCAGCGGTTCGAATCCGCTTAGCTCCATTGGTTTTCACATAAAAGTTTGGGTGAGGATGCTGGTGATTCTCGTCCAGTTCTTGACCTGCATAACTTCATCTTAAGGGCGCGATCGCCCAGTCAGCATAAGTTCAATCCAATTAAGGGCGCGATCGCCCAGTCAGCGTGAGTTCAATCCAAGAGAAGCGATGAATACCGCAACAGCAATCTAGGAATGAGTTAAACCGTTGCCAGAAGATCAAGCCAATCAGATTTTGCTTTTTGTAGAGTCTTCGCGGAGCGATCGCATGGAAGCTGATTTCAACCCTAACCCAGGGTCGGATTTTCTAGGAGTGCTAAAAGAATCGTCTAAATTTAATGAAGATCCTGTGGAAACTCAAAAAGCAATGAGAAATGAATGGGATTAAATTTTTAATCGATACACACTTCACTATCTTTTTATGACCTCCACTCCCGAAACGATCGCGAAGTTTGTTCAGTTTTGCCAGCAGCACCTCAAAGGCGATGAGAGAGGAGAAGCGCAGGTATTTCTCGATCGCTTCTTTCGGGCATTTGGGCATGAAGGGGCGATCGAAGCGGGTGCCACCTATGAAGAACGGGTGAAAAAAGGCAGCAAAAAAGGGAATACAGGCTTTGCCGATTTGGTCTGGAAGCCGCGAGTGTTGATTGAAATGAAAAAGCGCGGCGAAGATCTCAACAAACACTACTCCCAAGCCTTTGAATATTGGACGCGATTGGTGCCCGATCGCCCCCGCTATGTGATGCTGTGCAATTTTGATCAGTTCTGGATTTTTGACTTTGATATCCAGCTAGATACGCCCGTGGATATGATTTCCCTGGTGCAACTGCCAGAGCGGATCAGCGCCTTTGCCTTCATGGAGTTTGAAAACCGCAAGCCAGTTTTTAACAACAATCAGGTGGAGGTGACAGAACGCGCTGCCCGTCGCATGGGTGAACTGTTGGTGGAGTTGAAAAAACGCGGCGAAGATGGGCTGATTGCCCAGCGGTTTATTTTGCAATGTGTGCTGGCAATGTTTGCCGAAGACCGGGGATTGTTGCCCCACAGTTTGTTTATTTCCTGTGTGCAAGAGTGTCTGAGCGGGCAGAGTTCCTATGATGTTCTGGGGGGATTGTTCCGCGAAATGAATACGCCCGGTGTCACTCCGGCGGGGCGCTATCAGGGGGTGGAATATTTTAACGGTGGCTTGTTTTCCGTCATTCATCCCTTGCAGTTGAGCAAAGAGGAACTGAAGTTTTTAGAAATTTCTGCCCTGGAAGATTGGAGCAAGGTGCGTCCGGCGATTTTTGGCAACTTGTTTGAGTCGGCGATCGATGTTCAAGAACGCCACGCCCACGGCATCCACTTCACCTCGGAAGCCGACATCATGAAAATTGTGCGCCCCACGATTTCGCGCCATTGGGAAGAACGGATCGACGCGGCAAACACGATCGCAGAACTCAGCAGCCTGCAACTCGCCCTGCAAACCTACAAAGTGCTTGACCCCGCCTGCGGTTCCGGCAACTTCCTCTACATTGCCTATCAAGAACTGAAGCGGATTGAGCAACTGCTGCTCGACAAAATGGCAGAACGCCGCAAATCGCCCCGTGACCAGATGCAAATGGGCTTTGTTACGCCACAACAGTTTTATGGCATGGATACCAACCCGTTTGCGGTGGAGTTGGCACGGGTGACGATGATGATTGGTCGCAAAGTGGCGATCGATCGCTTGGGTTTGTTTGAACCTGCCCTACCGCTGGATAGGCTGGATCAAAATATTGAATGCAAAGATGCCCTGTTTAGCGAGTGGGTGCAGGCAGACGCAATTATTGGCAATCCGCCGTTTTTGGGTGGAAAACATTTGCGAATGGCGATCGGGGATGAGTATATTGATCGCGTCTTTTCTCGCTTCCCTGAGGTCAAGGATTCAGTTGATTTTTGTGCCTATTGGTTCCGGTTAGCCCATGATCAAATTTCAGGAACCAATGGTAGAGCCGGATTGGTTGGCACAAATTCGATTAGCCAAGGGAAAAGTAGAACTGCATCATTGGATTACATCACCCACAATAATGGATACATTCACGAAGCCGTTTCTTCTCAAGTTTGGTCAGGTGAGGCAAATGTTCATGTCAGCATTGCCAACTGGAGCCGCGAAGAACCCAAACAATATTTCCTAGATAATGTGGAAGTCCTGCATGTTAACTCTTCGCTGAAAGCAAGTACCGATGTTTCCCAAGCCACTCGTCTAAAAGCCAATCTCAATTGGTGTTTTCAAGGTGTAATTCCCATTGGCGAGGGCTTCATTGTGACTGAAGAACAAGTTAGTAACTGGATTAAGGCAGATCCGAAAAACAAAGCAGTTCTTAAGCTCTTTTCAATGGGAGCAAATTTAGCCAAAAATCCGTGTGGACTCCCTGAACGATGGATCATTGATTTCAACGATATGTCAATTGAGGAAGCGAGTGAATACAAACTTCCTTTTGAGCATCTTAGAATAACGGTTAAACCAATTCGAGAGCAAAATCGTAGAGAAGTTACCAGGCTCAATTGGTGGAAGTATGGCGAGAAACGACCAGCTTTGAGAAAAGCGATCGCTTCACTTGATTACTATTTTGCAGTGCCAGAAGTTTCAAAATGGGCTGTGTTCATTCCCTTTCCTAAAAATTGGTTGGCTGGTAACAATGCTCATCCTGTCGTTTCAGATGATTTCTATGTTCTTGGCATTCTTACCTCAAACGTTCATCGGACTTGGGTTAAAGCTCAAAGTTCTACGCTAGAAGATCGAACTCGCTACACTCACAACACCTGTTTTGAAACTTTCCCCTTTCCTCAAATGCCCTCACCCCTAGCCCCTCTCCCAACGGGCGAGGGGAACAATTCCGGACTCCCTTCTCCCCCAGGGAGAAGGGTTGGGGATGAGGGTCTTATTCAACAAATTCGCGCTACTGCCCTAGAACTCCATCAATACCGGAGCACCCAAATGGAGCAAAAACAGTGGGGCATCACCAAGCTGTATAACGAATATTTTGCTGAACCCACCAGCCAGCTTTTCAAACTTCACGCCAAACTCGATCGCCTGGTGATGCAGGCTTACGGCTTCAACGACACCGACGACATTCTCGAAAAACTACTCGCCCTCAACTTAGAGCTTGCTGCCAAAGAACAGCGCGGCGAACCTGTTGTAGGCTGCTGGGCACCTGCCGCTCCTCAAGTTCAGTAGTAGGCTATTAAAAAGAAATGGGAAGACCACTATGCTAGAACTGCCCACCTCAACCGTAAACATTCAACTCGTTGAATCGCTGATTCACATAATTCAATCGCTTTCTGCCACGGAACAGGCACTATTGCTCGATAAGTTGCTGGGTGAAACTCCTGCCCCTTCAACCTTAGAAATGATGCATCTTGTAGAGCAAGGAGGCGCTTTTGACTTCTGGCACGATGAACCCGATCTTTACACTTTGAATGATGGAGCAGCCATCAAATAAATTTCCCTCATCCCCTAACCCCTTCTCCCAAAATAGGAAAAGGGGAACTGGAATCTCAAAATCCCTCTCCTGCTCCGGGAGACAGCTTTAGGGTGAGGGCTACCAGTGGAATGCATCCCTTAACACTCCACGGCTGAGGCAGGTGGCAAATGATACCGATCGCCCTACGGATTGTTTTTTAATCGAGAGATAGTACACTTGTACCTAATCTCAATTAAATCGAATCTGCCCAACCGATGGAGGCAAAAACCATGAATCGCCCTAACCGTAGTGGTGTGAAATATATGCTGGCGGGCGGCTCTATGATCGCGGCGCTGGGCTTGTTGGTCGATTCACAAGGGCTGCTACCCAAAATGGCTTCTGCCAAAGATAGCTGCCAGCAAGTGATCTCCGAGAAAGCAGTGTTGTCTCGTGAGCAGCTAACCCAACTGTTGAGCGTCCCAGAACGCGCCAATAAACAGGCAATTCGCCAAGTGATGCAGTTGCCCTACTGCCGTCTTGCCACGATTCAACCCCGCGCAGGCACAACCGCCGATCGCGAAGCTTATCCCCTGGCGTTTGACCCAAAAACCTGGTTGATTGTGATGTATGAGGGGGACGAATATGCCGGATATTCCTTCAGTTTTCGGCGCTAATTTCGGCATTAATTTCGTGATTGCGCGATCGCTCCTTGGGTTTGCCAAAGGGGCAGGGCTGGCGCTAGCGTTATTGCTGCTCAGTGCTTGCGATCGCGCCCCTAACCCCACTGAAATAATTAACCTAAACATCTATCAAAAGTGGCAGCTACAACCGGGCGATAACGTTGCGGGCTTTCCGGTTGTCTCTGGGTTAGGAGATGTTTCCATTGAGCTAAACGGCAAATCTGTTTATGCTCCATTTGAAGGACAAGCCCAAAAAGATCAGCGCAACTGCCTGATTTTTTCTAGCGCCGATGTGCCAGCTTACCTGTTTCGGCTATGCGGCATTTCTAACCCGCGCCTGGGCAACTCTAACCCAGGAGACTCTCTAGGGTCGGGAGCCGTTCTCCATTTTGCCACCTTGAGAAAACAGCCCGATGGCACTTGGGCGATCGTTGAACCTAGCAAAACTATGATTGAGCGGATTTTGACAAAATCATGACCCACAAAACAGCTAAAACTCTTTTCCCCGTTGCCCTGTCGTTCGTGGCGGCGATCGCGTCTTGCTCAGCCTCAACCGCGATCGCGGCTGAAACAACCGTAGACCTAGCAGCCGATCAAAATCCCGTGACTCTGGCGCAAGTGACTCTGGCGCAAGTGCCAAGGGATATCGCTCCAGCCGAGACCCCTGCTGTCCCTTCGGTTGAGGTTGCCAGCAATATGCCGGTAGAAGCTGCTAATCCCGTAGAAGTTGCTAGTCCGGTAGAAGTGGCTAGCAATATGCCCGTGGCAGAATCGCAAGTCCTAGAATCACCATCACCCGAATCGCCACCCGTGGAGGAACCGCAAGTCGGAGCGGCAGAATCCCCACCAGTTGCAGAATCACGACCGCCAGCAGAAACCCAAACTGTTGCAGTGACGGAAGTAGCGGTCACGGGTGCCGAGCCATCGGGGGCGCTCAATTTTAATCCACCCTCCGCCAACCCAGTCGCCGCCGAGGAAGGGCGCGAAACCTCTCAAACAACCTCTGCGCCCACGGATGCGCCCACGGATGCGCCCACAGAAATCGTAGAAACAACTCCGGAGCAAACGGCTCCATCCAATCCGCAAGTGGCTGCCGAAAAAGTTGCCGCTAGCCCCGGTGGAGATCAGTTGTTTCAAGGGGGATCAGAATCGCTCGTCGCCAGAACGGTGGGAGCCGCAGAGGGCACCCGCACTGCCGATGGGGGCAAAACAAGTTTGCATGAAGGGCACCGCGATCCGGGCAATGGCGTGTGGAACCGGGGCACTTTTTCCTATCAATTTGGCAATGAAGAAAACTTGACGGTAGAAGAAGCCGATCGCCGCCAGATCGCAAAAATTCAGCGCATTCACGAATCGGTAATGCTGCCTAAAGCCGCCGAAAAGGGGATTGCGCCCCTCACCTTAGCTGAGGAAATTAACGGGATTGATTTGATCAACCAGGCTCCTTTGGCGGTGACTGAGGCAGGCGGCTATGTGGAGCGTTTAGCCGAAGCGAAAAAGAAGGGTTTGTCTGGAGATGAGGCAATTTTGGATGCGCGAATTTGGGCATTTTGGGATGCTGAGAAAGGCGGCTGGGATGCGCCCGGTCTCAGGGCTTACGACGACATGGGCAAAGAAGCCAGCATTCGACATGATCAAGATCGGCGCATGGGCATGATTGATCAGGCGTTAGAGGCATACCAGCAGCAGCACGGCGCGATCGCCCAATCACTCCCCAGTGCCGATACAAAAAGCCAAAACGCGATCGCGGGTGCGCCCCCCTCGTCACCCACCAATCTGCTTGCCCTCGCACGATCGCTGGCGGCTCAAAATTTGCCTCAATAAGAACTTAAGATTTCTTTTACCATTTCTTAACGATGCAAGCGGAACTCTCAGGTACTCTGACAGAAGGGCTACCTGTTGATCAACCTTGAAAAGTGTGTTCGATCCATCATGCGACTGTTTGATTTTTTGGTGAAAGGTGGACCGATGATGGTTCCCATTGTGGGGCTGTCGATCTTGACTCTTGCCTGTGCTTTGGAGCGCGGGGTCTTTTGGTTTCGCTTGCTGCGCCGCAATAGCCGCACCGCCCGAACGATATTGGAAGCCGCTCGGTATGATCTAGACGATGCTAGGGCGATCGCTGAAAAGTCTGCCGATCTAGCTATCAGTCGATTTTTATCCGCTCCGCTGCGGCTGAGCAATCCCACACCGGACACATTTCACCTCGCACTCCAATCAGCGGCAGACCGCGAGTTTGCTCCCATGCGGAAGGGCGATCGCTGGTTTGAGAGCATCATTGGGCTTGCTCCACTGTTGGGCGTGTTGGGCACTGTCGCTAATTTGATGATGATTTTTACTAGCGTCAAACCCAGTTCTGAGCAAACGATTGACATCGCCAACGCAACGAACCGAATCAGTGATGCGCTGATCCCGTTTGCCGCGGGTTTGGTGGTCGCCATCCTCGCGTTGATCGCCTATCGCATTCTGATCTCATTGCAGGCGGGTCAGATGGATTACTTTTCTAAAATTGGCAGTGAATTAGAACTAATCTATCGCCAGGTTTGGTATGAGCCTTCCCTGCGGTTGGGCGCACGCTTGCCTGAAGATATGCCAACGGCTTCAGTCGATAGCGAGAGGAGCCGAGGCTGAAGCGCGGAGTTGCCCACACGCGGCATCGGCTGGCGTTCTTGTGAGCATAGGCTCTCAGCATGAGGCTCTAACGTTGGCGTTGACCGTGGGTTCAGATAGCTCATCGCTCGTTCGATCGCGTAGCGTGTGCGCTGCCCTCTCGCTGCGACTGATGCGCCTTAAGCTGTGCCCGGAGTTGGGCAATTTCCTGAGCCATATCTAGCACCATCGCGGCTCCGACTAAGTTCAGCCCCAAGTCTTGCCGCAACCGCTGAATCTGGGCGATGCGGGCAATCTCGCGGGAATGCAGCAGGTCGCCGATCGCCTCAATGATGCCCAACTTGACATAAACCTCTACCACCGTAATCGAGGTCTCAGTGATCAATGCAGCATATTCAAAGGTATAGAGTGGGTCGCCTGCGGATGAAACCACCGTTTTTGAAAGACTGAAACTCATAGCTTGATCTCCTCTAATTGGGTACGCGGATTAAAGCTGGCATTCGCCTGGATTTTTTCGTAGCATTCTTGCTCGATCGCGCTCAGGTCTTGCGGTGTGACCATTTGAAGTTTGATGAACAAGTCGCCGCGTCCCCCTTTGGGCAACGTCCAGCCCTTGCCGCGCAGTCTCAGCGATCGCCCGGATCGCACTCCTTTGGGAACGGTCATCATGACGCTGCCATCGGGAGTCGGCACTTTGATTTGCGCCCCCAAAACCGCTTCATCAGGTCGAATGGGAATGTCACAAACAAGATCATCGTCCTCAAAGCGCCAAAAGGGGTGGGGCAAGACTTCAAGGGTGAGATATAAGTCGCCGCGCTGTTGAGAAAAAGGACTCGGACGACCTTTGCCCTTGAGCCGAATGCGACTGCCGGGTTTTGCGCCAGCGGGAATGCGGACATTGAGCGTTTCGTCATCAAGTTGCAGCCGCTGCTGAACCCCATGAAATGCTTCCGAAAAGGTAAGCGCGATCGCCGCCTCAGTATCCGGTGCGGTTGCTTGAGACCGGAAGCCGCCCCCCAAATCATCAAAGCCACTGGTTGCGGTGGTGCGGGTTCTCCGTTGCGATCGCCCCAGCAGATCGTTGATAAACGCATCAAAGTCGTCGTACTGATCGAAACCGCCCGTCGCAGCATTAGTTTGTGTGGACGGCGGAGCTTCAGCATACCCAGGTTGATTCCAGTGCTGACCAAACTGATCGTACTTCTGCCGCTTCTCTGGGTCAGAGAGCACCTCGTTGGCTTCATTTAAGTTTTTGAACTTTGCCTCTGCGTCTTGATCTCCAGGGTTGAGGTCAGGATGACACTTGCGGGCAAGCTTGCGGTAAGCCCGTTTGAGTTCTTCTGGAGTCGCTGTTTTGCTGACCCCCAAGATAGTGTAATAGTCCTTAAAATCGGTTGCCGTTGGCATCACTAACCTCTCGATTCTCCTGCGGAACCACGGCGCGATTCTCTTGGCGAGACGCTGCGCGATCGCGGTTTATTTTGCGGTGGGCATATCTTCAGTACTTATAGCGCGAACTCATAGTCAATCTCTGTAATTCTCCCTTTAAAGTAGAGCCGAATGCCTTCTGGATACTCCCATCCCACCTCGCCTTCTAAAGGAATCAGCATCCCATTGCGAACAGCATAGTCCCAAAATCTGCCACTCCACGGCATTGCAGTCAGTTCGTCACGATACCGAGCCTCAGCCCGAAACCTCGCGATCGCCCCTTCAGAATTAAACTGATACACAGCGGCGACCGTGGTTGCACCATCGATTAAAGTGGCGCGCGCAGCGTTGCCATCGATCGCATCCCAGCGCACGCCCTGACTAGGTAATAGCGCCGTGGGATACCACAGAGCCTCAGCAAAAAACCGCAATAATTCACCTTGGTTCATTTCAGGCGCACCGCTCATTTTTGCCACGGTAAACAGACCGAGTAATGATGCGTGTAAGCTCCCTTCTCCTAAGAGATAGGTATCATGGACAAAAGCATTCAGCCCTGGAGCCATCTGAATCCGGGCATCCCAATCAAAACCCAGCCGTTGAGTCATCACCCGTTGAGTAGCGGTAAACGGTTTCCACTGTTCCTCCAGTTCATTCATATTGAACTGTCCCTGCTGAGAGAGTTTGACCGCAGCCACGATCGCCTGTCCATCCTGAAGCACTGTCCGAAAAAATCGCTGGACGGGAGTGGGCAAGCCTTCAAGCTCTTTTGGGTCGTAGATCTCTGGCTGAATGGTTCGCCGCCCATTGGTTAATTTGGCACGTAATTGATCAGTATCCATCTGCCACCGATAGCGACCGTAGAAGATGGCAAGTCCAGTGCAAACGAGAATTAAACCACCAATCATTGAAATCCATCGAATCCACATGACATTAACCTATGGTTGTTAATAGCGTTAATTTGGTTTTACTTTGCATATTGTGCTAAACAGTTGATTGACTGACACATCTCGTTCTAAGCCTCCGGCTTGGAACGTTTTTTTGCGGCTCTGCCGATTGGCGCGAAGTGGCAAAGCTACTTTTGAGGTATTCCCATGTAGAACAGGAGAACAAGGAGCATCGTGATCAGCACAATATCTTAATTGCTTCTAGTGGTTAATCGGGCTGACTCTTTTAATACACCGATGAAAGAAGCTAGGGCTATTAAGCCAGGAGCCGCAAGCCATAGCCAGAAACCCAACAAGAAATTATTCAGTGCCAATTCAGAAACGCCACCACTATCAGCGGGTAAGTTGAACCAAAATGCTGAAAATGTGCCGCCAAAACCGATGAGCACGGCAGCTATGCCAGCGATGGCTGAAAACCTGTAGCGTTGCATCATAAACGTGATGCAGCATAACCAATAGATGGGATTGGCGAACCAACCAGTCGCTGGAATTTGCAGAAACAGCAATCCAATGATGCCAAAGAAAGTTAGTTCGATTCCCTTCATGGCATAAACGTCATTGGGGTCAGCGGGACTCACACCAACAGAGTCTGTAGGAACGACATTAAACAAAAGGCAAGGTAGCGCAAGAGCTGTGCCGTATAGGAAGAGTGATAATCCCAAGAATACAATCTTATATTTCACAAGTTACGCTCCGAAACCTATTGAAGCTTGCAGATTACCAGTTAGAACTTTATTCACCATCGCATCTACGAGTCTGGCTTACCTCTCCCCAAAGACTATCTTGGCGATCTGTGTACGCATTTCATACAGATTCATATCTTGCCGATTGCCCAAGATGATGATGATGGTCTTGTCGTTGGGGTAGCGAGCAATAACACCATGAAAGCCGTTAATCACTCCTTCGTGACTGACCAATAGATGATTATCTTCCTCGCCGATGCCCCAACCATAGCCATAGCCATAGCGGAGTCCGCTTTGGTCAGATGTCAGGGCAAAAGGAGTAAACATCATGTCTCGCAATTTTTTTGGGATCAGTTTGTCCGTATACAGCGCTTGATCCCAACGGTAGAGGTCTTCCACGGTAGAGTACAATCCCCCAGCAGCGTAGGGAATAGACATGTCAACGAAATCAGCTACGTTTGCCTGATCACGATAGCCAACAGCGAGATCGCCCTGATTGTGGTCGTAGCCCGAATTTACCATCTGCAACGGAACAAAGATATGCTCCTTTAGGAATGCCTCATAGCTTTTACCGGATGCCTGCTCGATGATGGCACCTAGCAGAATGTAGCCAGAGTTGCTGTAGCTAAACTTTTTTCCTGACTGAAACTCTAACGGTTTGTTTTTGAACCCCGCGATCGTTTCAGTGGGCGATGACGGCGATCCTTGGGTGGTCAGGAAATCTGGGAATCTGGTGAAATCTGGGATGCCAGAGGTATGGGTCAAGAGATGATGCAGGGTGATCTGCTGCCATGAGGTCGGACAGTTTGAAAGATACGTGCAGATGCGATCGCGAACATTGAGTTTGCCCTGTGCCTGCAAGATGAGGATCGCCATCGCCGTGAACTGCTTCGTCAGTGAGCCGATACGAAATTTTGTTTGCGCTGTGTTCCCTACATATTTTTTGCGATCGGCTTCGCCATACCCCTTGCTGAGAAGAACTTTGCCGTTTCGTGCGATCAGCACTGACCCGCTAAAGAGTTTCGCTTTGCCCAGCTTGCTCAGATACGTGTCAGCTTTGGAAGTGATATCCTGCTTTGATGGGGGAGCCAAGGTAACGGTTTCAAGCTGAGGTGTTTGCGTTGGTGGACTCACCACTTTCGCCGATGAAGTGGGCAGCCATATTCCCCAAGAGAGAAGATAGGTAAGACCAACAAG
Organism: Leptolyngbyaceae cyanobacterium; assembly: GCA_041752515.1. Taxonomy (GTDB): domain Bacteria; phylum Cyanobacteriota; class Cyanobacteriia; order Leptolyngbyales; family Leptolyngbyaceae; genus ULC077BIN1. The sequence continues at coordinate 15,783 of JBGSWI010000071.1, forward strand.
TAAGCGTATGGAGTAATGATTTGCCCACTGACGAAGATGCATTTGAAGCATAGGATTCTTCCAATAAGAGTTTTCGATTGAATCACTTCCGCATTGAATATCTGTTCAATCACGAAACCTCATAGTGTGCCTGGAATATGCGTCAGAACCTTATTCACCATCACATCAATGAATTTAGCTGGCTCATTCATCCAAGAACCGTGACCTGAATGTTCAAACCAAATCAATTCTTTGTGGGGTGCAGTCAGGAGATTAAAATACTCCTCAGTCAGCTTCGGCGACGTGGTGCCATCGTGGCGACCCATCAAAAAGTAGACGGGTACTTTGAGGCGCGTTGCTTGCGTGCGAAAATCCACACTCCACAATTGCGGAAAGACAACGCCGACCGTTTTCAGTTCTCCTCTGGACAAATTCACCTTGTCGTATAGTCCATACTCAGAACTCGTAAGCAGGTCAAACAAGATGTTGAACTTCGCTTTGGCGATCGCTGGATTCTGCTGATCATTCCTATACTTCTTCTGAACATTGAGGTAGGTCAGCATCTTGGTCATGACATCGTTGCCGTAATAGGGCGGTGCTCCCTGCTGCTTGAGTTTTTCCACTAGCTGACTGTCTCCGTTTTCCTGTGCCAAACGCAGCGCCAAATTATAGCGGATCAACTCGTTCTCCAAAAACGCCACCTCTTGCCCCGTGCCGATAAACGCATGAAATAATTCTGGATAACGTTGCACCACCATAATGCCCAGGGCGCTGCCCCAAGACTGTCCCGACAGATAGATTTTTTCTTTGCCAAAGCGTTGGCGCAGGTTCAAGACCAATTCGTGGGCATCGGTGATGTAGCGATCGGGGGTCAACTTGGCATGGTCGATCGCGCCGAAGGACTTGCCTGCTCCTGGTTGGTCCCAGTTGACCACAACAAAGTGATCTTCTAGCTCTGGTAGTGCGCGTTGTTGAATTACAAGTTGGCTACCACCGGGACCGCCAGC
>JBGSWI010000072.1:0-25124 GCA_041752515.1 Leptolyngbyaceae cyanobacterium
GCCAGCATCTTGGCACTGAATATACTGTTGAGTTAGAGCTGCGTAGTCTAGATGAGGGCTAATTTGAGTGCGGGGTCGAGGCATTGCCAGAGTACCTTTTTCATCTTGCTAAATGATACTCCCCTACTCAATTCCGTATAACTTACGATCGCGAGTCGCCCATCGGAGGGAGCCGCCACAAAGTGCGATCGCTGCAAGTCTGTCTACAAGCGAACTTCAACTCAATTTGGGTATGCAACCCCTCAAACTAATGCAGCTAACAGGGCTTGTAGTTTAAGCTGCACTTCTGCTAGCTCGCGCTCTGGTGCCGATCCAGCGACAATCCCGGCTCCAGCAAACAAGCGGGCTGTGCATCCATCAATCAGGGCAGACCGAATACCGACGGCAAATTCCCCTTCACCTCGGTGATTGACCCAGCCAATGGGCGCGGCATAGAGCGATCGCTCAAACGGTTCATAGCGATGGATTTGTTCGCAGGTAATCTCTCTGGGTCTTCCGGCAACAGCGGGAGTGGGATGCAGCGCTGCCACCACATCCAGCAAATGAATTTCTGAGGGCGCGATCGCCCGAATCGGCGTATGCAAATGTTGAATATTGGACAGTTGAAGCAAGCGCAGGGTTGAACAGGATGGCTTTAGACCCAACTGAGCAAGCTGCTGAATGATGAAATCAACTACCACTTGGTGTTCGTGCAGTTCCTTAGCGCTGTGGAGCAAAATATTTGCCAAGCGGGCATCGTCATAGGGGGTTTTGCCGCGTGGGGCGGAACCTGCCAAGGCATCGGTGATCAGGTGATGGTTTTGCACACTGACTAATCGTTCTGGGCTAGCTCCCACAAAATGCTGCCCTTGAGCGTTGGTTGTGGAAAATATATAGCAATCGGGATGCTGAGTTCGCAAATTGTTAAGGGAGAATATCCGATGGAAGGGAAGCGGTGAAACCACATCCACCGCATGGGCGAGAACAATTTTATCAAAGTGGTTGGCACGAATTGATTGTAATCCACTGCGCACCGCATTCTGAAACGTTTCGGTGCCTGCAACCGGATATTGTTTCAACCAACCAGCCGTGTGAAGCATGGGATTAACCAGTTCATATTTTACAGCATTAATTTTTTGTATATTTTTCCATAACTTTTCAACCGTTGAAGTGAGGCAAGTTTGAGCCTCGATCGCAACATTGGCAACGATCATGCTGCGATGATTCCAATAGGAAACCTGCCAGCTTGGAAGAAACACAGTTGCTGCGGCAAAACCGCCATTAGTCTGATCAGAAAGGCGATCGCTAAAAGAAAAACTACAAAAGAAATGAGAACCAGAAAAAGGAATATCCGATACTCCAGCCATAATTGTGTTTGCTAGGGTATTTTGAATAAAGGCTTTAACCTGTTCAAAACGGTGGCTGCCATCAGTCTGAAATTGAGCGACAGAATCAATTGCGGCGATCGCAATTTTATCATCAAAAAAATGTGTTTTTCCAGATAAATCTTGCTTTTCAAAATAAAAACTTAGCTGACTCGGTTCAGCCATTTCATGCAAAACTGTGAGCGGATCAAGCGCATCAACTTCTAATGAAATACTAACGATTTGAGCGTGCTTTTTCTCACAGGAAACTTCCTGGCAACTTGAAAGAAATTGATAAAGATCTCGCTGAGTTTTAAACTGCTGATCGCAATGAAGTGTGACTGGCATGGAATAGAAGACAACACGATTTTATAACCAGTATAGTTCTGCAAATGTCTGCGGGTAGTCATTTACAGTCTATAAGCGCATCATTTCTTAATATGTTTCAAAGTTTAAACTCTTCATCTATTTCCTAAGTCTGGGAATTGTTGGATCATAGAATGATTAGGCAACTTTACGCTGAAAGATGCTCACTTAACAACATCTAAAATGGTTACCAAAACTGTTAATTTACATACCAATAATAATTTACCTACCAAAAAGCTATGGTTGGCTGCCATCAAGCCCCCTATGTACAGCGTTGCCATTATGCCTATTGGGGTGGGCACGGCGATCGCGTATTCTGAAACGGGGCTGTTCCATGCCAAAGTTTTCGTTACATTTCTTGTTTCAGCAATTTTGATCCTCGCTTGGGAAAATCTTAGCAACGATGTATTCGATGCCGAAACTGGGGTAGATGTGAACAAGGCGAACTCTCTCGTGAACCTGACGGGGAATAAGTCGCTAATTTTTTGGATGAGTAACGCCTTTTTGATCATTGGTTTATTCGGCATTGGGGCGATCGCGTTTTGGCAGCAAGACCTGACGGTGATTGGGCTGATTTTGCTGTGCTGCGCGATCGGCTACATCTACCAAGGACCGCCCTTTCGCTTGAGCTATCACGGCATGGGTGAAATTCTTTGCTTCTTCGCTTTTGGTCCGATCGCCTTTGCCGCTGTTTACTATAGCCAGACCCAATCCTGGTCAATCACCAATTTTGCCGCTTCCGCTGTGATTGGCATTGCCACCAGTCTAATTCTCTTTTGCTCCCACTTCAACCAGGTGAATGATGATGCCGCTGTGGGTAAGCGATCGCCCGTAGTGCGGCTAGGTGCCAAACGCGCTGCCGAGCTTCTTCCCTGGGTCTGCGGCAGCATCTATGGGCTGACTGTTCTATTTATATCGATTAAACTTTTTCCTGTTTGGACGCTGCTGGTGTTTGCCAGCCTGCCCTACGCCCTCAAACTGTGCCGAACGATCGCTGCTAACTATCATCAACCCGAAACCCTGCTGCGTTGCCGACTGATCGCCGTTGCGTTTCACTTTGTGACTGGCTTAATGCTGGGGTTAGGATTTGTTCTGCCCAAACTCTAAGAAACCTTTCGCCGACAGTGACCTCTTCACTTGCGAACTCGTCATCCACCTCCCAATGGCTCAACGCTACTTCATTGTTTTGACGATTTTTCTCTCTGTTGTTAGTCTTTCCTAACTTGGGGAAACCTAAATTTAGAATTACTGTGAAGAGGCAACTTTGTATGGTTCAGTTCGACTTGACTACTATTCCTACCGGAATTGATCAGTTGAAAGTTTATGTTGAGCAATGTATGAATCAGCTTGGGGGGGTAGTGGCAGAAGTAGTGCAAGCCTTGACTTCTCCCAAATCAGGTATGGAAGCTCAAACAAAAGCTGCTAAAGCCATTATTGCCGCTGGTAAGAAGAATAATGTGGCAGAACTGGAAATAGTCATGGCTGAGGAAGCTGGTCTGAGCTTAGGCAGTATGGTGAACGGGGTTCCAATCAAGGCGATTGCAGGTAAATCCAATACTTTGACAATAAAAGTGATCTATAAGCCGTGAGACGGGAACGTGTTCTATGATTGACAGGACTATCTAACGTAGTATGGAAGGGACTCCCAGAGAGATTAGACGTTACATTACCGCAACTGGTAAAGTCCCTTTTTCAGAATGGCTGGATTCACTAAAAGACCGCAAAACTAGAGCGATTATTAAACGTAGGCTAGATCGGGTTGAAGAAGGTAATTTGGGGGATTGTAAACCAGTTGGGGGGAATGTTTTTGAATTAAAGGTAGATTACGGTTCTGGCTACAGAATCTATTTTGGTCAAACAGAGTTAACTGTCGTACTTCTCCTCTGTGGAGGTGACAAAAAGACTCAAGAGCAAGATATAAAGAGAGCTAAGGAATATTGGACTGATTATGAAGGTGGCTAAAAAGAGGAGCGATCGCTATCATGATTATTTAATCGCATCCCTCAGAGATCCGGAAGAAGCGGCTGCGTATCTTGAAGTTGCTTTAGAAGAAGATTTCGATCCGAAGCTTTTAAGAAAAGCCTTTATAAATGTGCTTGAGGCTCTTGGAAGTGAGCGTTTAACACCAGAGCAGCTTGCTCAATGTTATGAGCAAACAAATCATCTGTTTGAATCAGCTAGTAGTGGAACAGTATATGAGTTTGTGAACTGGTTTAGTAATTTGGGCTTGAAAGTAACGATTGGTGCAAACTGCCAGATGAATCAACAATCAGATTCCTCAGTTGATCTGGCAGTGCTTAAAGAGCATACCTAAATTAGAGTGCAGGTGCTGCTCTCAACCAAGTCTGAGCCGACAACTTCATGGTCTACCAATTTCAATTCCAGTCCTACCAACGACCCTTCAAATTTCCTCTGCAAACCAGCCACGGAACTTGGAAGGTGCGCGAAGGGATTTTACTTCAATTGACCAATCAAACTGGGCAGGTTGGCAGCGGCGAAATTGCCCCTTTAGCCTGGTTTGGCTCTGAAACCTTGGAGCAAGCGCTAGACTTTTGCCGCCAACTGCCCCCTGTTTTTAAGGAGAAGACCCTTTTTGAAATTCCACACAGCCTGCCAGCCTGTCAATTTGGCTTTGAAATGGCGTGGGAGCAGGTTTCAGGGGTCGGGTTTCAGGTTTCAGAATTTGAAGAACAGCCCATAAACTCCGCACTCGTTCAAAGCGCGTTGCTGCCTGCGGGGGAAGGTGCAGTGTCAACCTGGAAAAAGCTATGGGAAGCAGGCTATCGGACGTTTAAGTGGAAGATTGGAGTGGAAGCCCTGGAAACCGAGTTGGCGCTGCTAGCACGGCTGGCTCAGGCGTTGCCAAAAACGGCGCGGCTGCGGCTAGATGCCAATGGTGGATTGAGTCTGGAGGCTGCGATCGCGTGGTTGGCAGCGTGCGAGCGCATCCCCATCCTCGAATATTTAGAGCAACCGCTTCCCCCTAGCCAATTTGCTCAAATGCTGGAATTAAGCAAACAGTATTCCACGCCCTTAGCGCTGGATGAATCGGTGGCAACCCTCACTCAACTGCAAAATTGCCATACCCAAGGCTGGCGCGGAATTTTTGTGGTTAAACCCGCGATCGCGGGATCACCCCGCCGTCTGCGCCAGTTTTTTCAAGATCACTCCATTGATGCCGTCTTCTCCTCAGTGTTTGAAACCGACATTGGACGACAAGCAGGCTTGAAATTGGCAGCAGAACTGGGAAATCGCGATCGCGCCATGGGCTATGGAACGCGCCATTGGTTCAGAGAATGACGATTGGAAACACGCGATCGCGTAGGGTGCTGTTGAGCCATGGGAAACGCACCATCTGGATCGCGAAACTTGATTGCGAAACCCATCATCTGGATTACGAAACCCATCATCATAGCCACCCAACAAAATCTCCAGCAAATTGATCGAGCGAAATCAATTGAATGCGGGAATCATGACTAGCTTGTTCGCGATCGCCGAGAGTGTTGTAACCCCAATCTGCCAGAAAAAGCTGAACGGACTTAAGTTCCGGTTTTTTGGCAATGCCTTGCAGGGTTTTGAGACGATCTTCCACGAACCAAAAGGTGGCTTTGTTGCCAAAGACCTGCATCAATTCAAACAAAATTTCACTTTTAGGGCGTTTTACTTCTTTGCCAAACAGTTGTAAATCGGTCAAATCGATACCTTGTTGCGCCAATAGCTGTTGAATAAACCGTCCTTCCTTCGTGCTGATGATGGCAACTTGGGTATCCGTTTGCAGCGTTGCTTTCAGGCGATCGCACACGCCCCGATAAAACCGATGCTCTGCTAGCCAACTCTCCACATCAGACGCAATCCAGTGATCTCGTGTGCCATCTACCTCGGCGATCAGCGCTGCTGGATCTAAGGGTTCTGCGGCGATAAGTTGCTGAGCGATCGCTGCCCAATCTTGCAGCACTGCCGCCTCTGAAACCCCTTGCAGCATTGCGTGAAGCACCAATGGCATTTCCCAACCCGTTTCAATCACAGGGCGCAAGCGATAAAACGATTCAGCCAATCCATCGGGCGGCTCCCGTTTGATGGGTTGCCAGAGGTTGCAATAGGCTTGCCATGACGTTTTGAAGTATTCGCTCAACCCGTCGCACAATACCCCATCAAAATCAAGCGCTAAAACCGTTGGAGTCGAAGTCATCATCTATGCTCATCTCAGGAACCCTGCCGCCCTAAGATACCGCAATAGTCTCTGACAGACGAGTATTCTTAGACAGATTTTGCAACTTTGCCGCGATCGCCTAATTGAGCAAAAGAGGGTGAGATTTCAGGGGGCAAAGGTCAGGCTGGATTCCATACCCGCGAGAAAAACGGCGGCGGCTCTGACGCTTGCTCTGTTACTGGAACTGTAACAACTCTCCTATTTCGCTTTTAGTCAAGGCATACTGGCGACAACCTGATGCAGGTCACTGGATGCAGATTGCCCAATCGCCAATGTTTCGTGATGCTCGACTCTACCAAATTCTGTTTCTATCCTCGTTTCTGCTGCTGGGGATCGGTACACGCGATTGGACATTGCACCCGGAAATCGTGGCAACCGCGATCTCCACCTGTTTAATCACTCAATGGCTCTGGTCGGTGCGTTCTCCCTGCCCACCCTTCTCCTCCCTCCCTTCCGCCCTAATCACCGCCTTAGGACTTAGTATGCTGCTGCGAACCGAGCATATTGGCACCATGATCTTGGCGGCGGTAATTGCCATTTCTAGCAAATTTTTGCTGAAGGTGAACGGGAAGCATCTGTTTAATCCCACCAACATCGGCATTGTGGCAGCGATCGCCCTCACCCACGATGCCTGGATTTCGCCCGGTCAGTGGGGCGAATCAAGCGGGTATGCGCTGCTGTTTTTGGGAACCGGCGGAGTCGTGGTGCAACGGGTCGGGCGTTGGGATACCACGGGGGCATTTTTGGGCAGCTATGCCTTGCTCGAACTGGGGCGCAACCTCTGGCTAGGTTGGACGGGGGATGTTTTGCTGCATCGCCTCAGCAGCGGTTCATTGCTGGTGTTTTCTCTGTTTATGATCACCGATCCGCGCACCATTCCCAATAGTCGGGTGGCGCGGCTGATTTGGGCAAGCGCGATCGCCCTACTTGCCTTCCTCCTCCGCAACATCTACTTTCTACCCACCGCCGTTTTCTGGTCACTCTTTGCCCTCGCTCCCCTCAGTCCGGTGCTGGATCTGATTTGGGCATCTCCCCGGTTTGCTTGGCAAGCGGAAAGTTTAGAGAACGTAGAAAATAGCGACGCAGACAAGCCTGAAGCCCCAAACAATCCAAAGCCAGAGAAGAAAAATTATCTCCTAGCTCCGACTCCCTAATTCAAAACTCAAAATATCTCCTGCGGAGACGCTACGCGAACAAAACTCAAAACTCAAAATATCTCCTGCGGAGACGCTACGCGAACAAAACTCAAAACTCAAAACGCCCTTTTAACTTTCCTCCCGCTCGTCACTCACCCTTCACCCCTCGTCCTTTCTATGAAACTTCTCCGAACTTTGCTGCTTTCTTGCTTATTCACGGTTTCCAGTCTGTTTCTGGCTGCAAAAGCCTGGGCGTTTTGCGGGTTTTATGTGGCAAAGGCAGATGCCAAACTCTACAACCAGGCATCCCAAGTCGCGATCGCCCGCAGTGGCAACAAAACGGTGTTGACGATGGCAAATGACTATCAGGGGGAGGTGAAAGATTTTGCGATCGTGGTGCCTGTGCCCGTGGTGCTGAAAAAAGAGCAAGTAGAAGTGGGGAAACCCAACGTCATGGCTCATCTGGATGCCTTCAGTGCGCCGCGCCTGGTGGAATATTTTGACCCCGATCCCTGCCAGCCTCAGCCCATGTATGACCGGATGCCCCCGATGGCAGCGGCTCCCTCCGGTTTGCAATCGGGGAGAACAAGAAGTAATGCTGCGGAGCTAGGCGTGACGATTGAAGAGAAATTTACGGTAGGCGAATACGACATTTTGATCCTCAGCGCCAAAGAATCGGGCGGACTAGAAACCTGGCTGACCCAAAACGGCTATCGCATTCCCAAGGGTGCAAGAGAATTACTCAAGCCATACATTCGTCAAAAGCTGAAGTTTTTTGTGGCAAAGGTGAACCTGAACGAGTTTGAAAAAGCGGGATTTCAAAACCTGCGCCCAATCAAAATGGCGTTTGAGTCGCCCCGGTTTATGCTGCCGTTGCGATTAGGTATGGTCAACGCTCAGCAAGCTCAAGATTTGCTGGTTTATATCCTATCGCCGAAAGGTCAGGCAGAAGTCGCGAACTACCGCACGGTCAAGGTGCCTTCTAACACCGAGATTCCGACGTTTGTGAAAAATGAGTTCAGCGACTTCTACAAATCCATGTTTCAAACGTCTTACGATCGCGAAGGTCGCAATGTCGCCTTTTTGGAATATGCCTGGGATATGTCGAATTGTGATCCTTGCTCAGCAGAACCGTTGTCTCGTGAAGAATTGCGCGATGCCGGGGTTTTCTGGCTAGATGATCCCCAAACGGAACCCAGCAGACCCGGGTTTTTTGCGCCGCGTCGCCCATCTTTCCCGTCATCGAATGTGTTCATTACCCGTTTGCATGTGCGCTATACCCGCGATCGCTTTCCCGAAGATTTGGTGTTTCAAGAGACCAACAACCGCGAACAGTTTCAGGGACGCTATGTGTTGCGCCATGCCTTTTTGGGTAAAGCCGAGTGTGCGGCAGGTCGGGAATATGGGCGATCGCTGCCCCGCCGCTTTGACCAAGAAGCCCAAACCCTTGCCCGCCTAACCAACTGGGATATTCAAAAAATTCGTCAAAAGTTACCCAAAATTCAAGCACAAGCGCCATCGTCTTGGTGGGATTGGGTTTGGGCACGGCTTCAAGGATGACGGGATCGCGTGTACCCTTGCTGGATAGAGCAATTGAAGAAACCACCATCGCTTAGAGATGCAAAACCCTCACGGCGGCGCGATCGCGAATGTTGAGCTTGGGCTAAAGAAATTAACTCTTCATTTCCTGAGCCTTCATACCTCAGGCTGCGCCATTTCTCCTTCGGCTCACTTATCCTAGAAAGATAGGCATTAAGGTAACGGTATGCAGTCAGGCTGGCGGATTGGATCATTGTTTGGCATTCCCTTGTACATTGATCTGTCCTGGTTCATTATTTTGTTTTTGATTGCGTTGCCCACGGCAGCCAATTGGCAGTTGAGGTATTCGGAGTGGAGTGTTGCCACGGCTTACCTGTCAGCGTTTGCCATGTCAATCCTATTTTTTGGCTCAGTGCTGCTGCATGAACTGGGTCACAGTTTGGTGGCGTTATCCCAAGGAATTAAGGTTACATCCATCAAGCTGTTTTTGTTTGGTGGGATTGCTTCAATCGAGCGCGAATCGAAAACTCCTGGTAAAGCTTTTCAGGTGGCGATCGCTGGTCCTGCGGTTAGCTTAGCCCTATCAATTTTGTTGGCGCTTTTGGCAAATGTCTATCCTGGTGTAAATTCACCCATTAAGGTGATTGCCCAATATTTGGCAACGACCAATCTGGTCTTGGCGCTATTTAATCTGCTGCCCGGTCTGCCGCTTGATGGTGGGCAGGTTGTGAAAGCAGCCGTTTGGAAGGCGACGGGTAGTCGATTTAAAGGGATTCGATGGGCGGCAAAATCGGGAGCTATTTTGGGCTGGACTGCGATCGCCCTGGGCGGCTTTTCGCTCCTGTCAGGTGCTAGCAATGGCTTATGGTTTATGCTGCTGGGCTGGTTTGGCATCCAAAACGCAGGCAGTTACGATCGCATGACCGAAATTCAGGAAGCACTGCTTTCTCTCAAAGCCAACGATGCCATGACTCGTGAGTTTCGAGTAGTCGATGCCAACATGAGCCTACGGGATTTTGCCGATAAATATCTGCTGCTAGCAAGTCAGTCGGAAGTGTACTTTGCATCTTCCGATGGGCGCTATCGGGGCTTAGTCGCATCCGACGACCTGCAATCGGTAGAACGCAGCCGTTGGGAACGGGAAACCCTATTTCAAATTATTCACCCACTCGACACGATCGCGACGGTTGAAGAAGCGACCCCCTTAGCAACTGTGATTCAACAGTTGGAAAAAGATACGTTGCGGCGAATGACCGTTTTATCTCCCGCAGGGGCAGTGTCTGGAGTCATCGATCGCGGTGATATCGTTCAAGCTTTGGCGCAAAAGTTAAAAATGCCGATCACGGATAGCTTGATCAAGCAGATTAAAGAAGATGGCACCTACCCACCGGGCTTTCAAATTGCGGCACTGGCAGATTCGGCAGTGGAAGCGGTAGAAAAATAGGTAGATTCAGAGTTGCGCGTTGGAAACTTAGACAAAATATTCCACTCTGTTTCGGAAAGCGATTGGTGGTAAAACTCACTGGCAAAACAAGTTTCAGCAGATTCCATTAGTGCCGCAATAACCTGCTGAATAGGCACTTTTGGTAGAAAAGATTCAGATGCCATTGATTCAGATGCCATTGACTCCGTAGAGTCTGACTGAGAGGCTGACTGGAAAACTTGCTGAAATAGCGAAGAATCAGGATTCAAGCGGATGGAACCATGTTGCAAGATAGCATTACCCCGTCGCTTTTGGGCGCTGCCAATCAACTTATAGCCATTGGGCAACACTAAATCGGCGGCGGTGGCGGTGCCAAAGCAATTGGGATTGTGAATGTAGCCACGTCCTGCTTTGCCGTAGTGCAACTCTACACCGAGCGATCGCCAGCCCTGGATCAAAAACTCGCAGATTTGCTGATAGCTGTCCATCCGGTTGTCGCTCAATCCAGAAGTAATCACAGCATAAGTCAAATCGCCCTGATGGAGGACTGCCCTTCCTCCCGTAGGACGCTGCACAATATCCAGCGATCGCCCACCCCACATGAGATGGTTCCAGTGATCGGGGTACTGCCGCTGATGATACCCCAAAGAAATTGCCGCCGGGTTCCAGGTATAAAACCGTAGGGCTGGCGGGTGGGTGCCTTGAATATGTTGCTCCAATAGCCAGGTGTCTACTGCCATATGAACAGCACCCGATGCATCAAAAGGAGGGATCAACCGCCAAATGGTCATAAATACAGCTATTCCTAAGTGCCGAACTCTGCAACTAGGGGTTCGTCACTTTCATCGGCGATCGTGGCAACAATGGTAATGGCGCGGGAGAGTTCGCTAGGGGAAAGATCGGCGATCGAGCGGTTAGTGACAACCACCACCTCATTGTTCACGATGCTAAATCGAGCTTCTAACGTATCAGACCAATTTTTTTCTAGAAGATGACGCATGAGCTTTGGCTCATCCTTGGCAGGGAGTCTTAGCACCGCTGCCCACACCATCAGCGTGTCTTCTTCCGACAAACCCGTAAGCTGGACAAATACCTCGACAGTGCCGTACTTAAACTTCCAAAGATGCCCCTCTTCGCTGCGGTTGACCATCGCCGTTTGCCCATCATCCAGGCTAGCAATCACCGTCTCAATCACTTCTACCAAACTGCTGGATACACTGGTATCAGCTTGACTTGTAGACTCATCACTAGGAATTGTTTGGAAAACCATAGGAATTTCGAGAAGATTAGGTGAAACATCTCAAAGCTTGAGTCTTTAGCTTACGATGTTTTCCTTTGCTAAAGACTCAATGCGTCTACATTATCGCGGATCGATTAAGTCCTCAGTGGGTCTTCTGATTTCTTCAGAATTAACTGTGATGCCCAACACTCAGGATGGCACAGCAATTTCAGGTTCACTAAGCTGAGGGGTTTGGTTCTCAAGGGCGATCGGTTTGTGGGCAACCAAGTATTTACTCATAAAGTGAACTTCTTCAGTCACGGTGGTAAAACCTGCCCGATGCAGACGGCTGACTAAATCATCACTGGCATAGTGACGGTAGTAAGGCTCATGAAACATGGCTGCAAAGCTATCCATAACGGGAGCCATCTCTGGCGAATCGCTGATTTGAATTGAATCACAAATCACAAATACTCCGCCGGGTTTTGTGACCCGAAAGCATTCGTTAATCACTTGCTGCCGCACAGCAGGAGGTAACTCATGAAACAAAAATACGCAGGTCGTCCCATGAAAGTAGTTGTCAAGGTAGGGTAACTCCTCGGCGTTTGCCTGGATCAGTTGAGGCAATTCGCTAGATTGCTGAGAAAGCAGTTGGTTAGCTTTTCTTAAGTAAGCAGAAGAAAGATCAACACCATATAAAGAGGCTGTGGGCAGCATACTGCGAATAAACTTCAGCGTTCGACCGGTGCCCGATGCTACGTCTAACACACGGATTTGTCGAGGATCGAGATCGCTAAAAGCCTGTAGACCTTGCTTTAAGGGTGCCAACACCCGGCGACGCATTGCATCGGCTGCTCCATTGAATAAAATATCTACTTGCACATCGTAGAGATTAGCAGACCGCTCACTTAGGTACCCATCGGTCTGGTGGTGAAAGTTCTGTGTGTAGTAGCGGGGATAGAGGCTGGTATTTACATCTGGGGGAAAGTCTTGATAGCGCTTCTGGTTGGCTCTCTCCCAGGTTGCAGGCATATCGAGCCAAAGTAAAGGATAGTGACGGAAAAAATCCTGCCAATCATTTTCTAATAATAAGCTCGTTGGATAGATTCCTTTCTCGGCATCTTGCCAGTCTGTTTCGTTGATCTCAATCAGGCGCTTTTGAATCTTTAGCAAAAGCTCAACAGGAATAGGATGAGTACGCTCTTCGAGGGGAGGCGCAACGAAATTAAGCAACTGAGTACTCAAGGTTTTGTGGGCAAGACCAAAGTAGCTTTTTCCTTGGTGAAAGGCTTGGTAAGCCAGTTTTGTTATCGATTCAGACATGGCTGCGAAGAGATCTGAGAAGTACTGTGAATAAGTGTAACGAATTCTTTTTGATCGGGTGATCGCTCCTTAGACAAATATCGAAAAAGGGGTTCTGTTTTTTGGGTCGGAGATCGGGGCAAGAAAAAAGCAGCGATCGCACGATCGCTGCTCTTGGGGTCACGTCAGTGAGGATGATTTAACAGTCGTAGTAGAGCATAAACTCATAGGGGTGAGGGCGAATGCTCATGGGAATCACTTCGCGATCGAGTTTGTAGCTAATCCAGTTGGCAATGAAGTCTTCTGTGAATACGCCAGTAGAAATCAAGAACTTATGATCTTGCTCCAAATTCTTCAGTGCATCCATCAAAGAAGCCGGAGTGGAAGGGATTTTTGACAGTTCTTCAGGGCTAAGCTCGTAGATATCGACATCTAAGGGGCTACCGGGATCGATCTGGTTTTTAATGCCGTCTAAGCCCGCGCAAACCATTGCAGCAAAAGCCAAGTAGGGGTTGCAGGAGGCATCTGGGCAGCGGAATTCCAGTCGTTTTGCTTTGGGGCTATCGCCAGTTAAAGGAATCCGAATGGAGGCAGAGCGGTTGCCTTGAGAATATGCCAGGTTTACCGGAGCTTCAAAACCAGGCACCAAGCGCTTGTAGGAATTAGTGGTCGGGTTGGTAAATGCCAGAATGGAAGGGGCGTGCTTGAGCAAGCCGCCAATGTACCACAGGGCAGTTTGGCTGAGTTGAGCATAGCGATCGCCAAAGAATGTCGGCTGCCCCTCTTTCCAGATCGATTGGTGGCAGTGCATCCCCGATCCATTATCGCCAAACACCGGCTTCGGCATAAAGGTGGCTGACTTGCCATACTTTTTAGCCACATTTTTAATGCAATATTTGTAGGTCATCAGGAAGTCTGCCGCCTGCACCAACGGCGCAAACCGAAACCCCAGTTCACACTGCCCTGCTGTGGCGACCTCATGGTGGTGCTTTTCGATCGGCACGCCGCACTCCTTCATGGTCAGCAGCATTTCGGTTCGCATATCTTGCAGCGTGTCGGTGGGAGAGACTGGGAAATAGCCTTCCTTGTTACGAACCTTATAGCCCAAGTTGCCGCCCGTCTCTTGCCGACCAGAGTTCCAAGCCGCCTCAATGCTATCAACCTTGTAGTAGCCCTCGTTTTGAGTTTGGTCAAATTGAACGTTGTCAAACACAAAGAATTCTGCTTCAGGTCCAAAGTAGACCGTATCGCCTAATCCGGCTGCTTTGACTGCCTCAACTGCTTTGTTGGCAATGGAGCGAGGATCGCGGCTGTAGGGTTGCCCGGTTCTCGGTTCCACGATGCTGCAAATCATACTCAGGGTTGGCTCTTCCATAAATGGGTCGATCCAAGCCGTGTTTGGATCGGGCACCATCGCCATGTCTGAGTCGTTGATGGCTTTCCAGCCCCGGATGCTGGAGCCGTCAAAGGCAACGCCATCGGTAAAACTATCGGCATCGATCATGTCTTGGTACAGCGTTAAGTGCTGCCAAATTCCGGGTGTATCAATGAACTTCAGATCGATCATCTGAATTTTGTCACGCTTGATCCATTCCAGAATTTCCTGCGGGGTTGTCATGAAATACTCCTTAATTCGTGCGGACTGTTTCCAAGGACTGGGAAACAGAAAAAACAGTCAGAATTGCAGTGTCGTAGCTGATGTTACCCTAAGGGTGGGGCTGATGGAGCTATAGCGTCACGATGTTTGAATGATCCTAGAGAGTGGGATACTCAAGTTTTGTATCAAAATTTACCAAGTGAACTTGCTGAAACAGGCTCAGGTATTGATCGCCAAAAGAATGATTTCCAAGAGCATAGATAGCTACGATCGCACTCTTTCTCAATATCTCTTTACACGCCAAAACAACCGAGAGATGCGGCTTCTAGGGTTGCCACCTCATGTTAAACTAGCCGTGCTGAGGTGAGCGATCGCGACTTATTAAGAGCGTTCACAAAGACTCGGTTAGCGATAACCAAAAGCATTTATTTTTGAACTATTTAAGAATGCCTGGGGGAAAAGTCCAATGCGTGACGCAGTTACAAGCTTAATTAAAAACTACGACAACACCGGTCGATACTTAGACCGAGATGCTATGGATCGGCTGAAGTCCTATTTTGATACGGGAATGTTGCGTGTGCAAGCCGCCGCCGTGATTAACTCAAACGCAGCCGGCATTGTTAAACAGTCAGGATTGCGCCTGTTTGAAGAATTACCCGAATTAATTCGCCCTGGCGGCAATGCTTACACCACTCGTCGATATGCTGCCTGTCTTAGAGACATGGATTATTATCTGCGCTATGCGAGCTATGCATTAGTGGCAGGTGATACAGATGTGCTAGATGAGCGCGTACTAGAAGGGCTACGGGAAACCTACAATTCTTTGGCGGTGCCCATCGGTTCTACGGTATACGGCATTCAGATCATGAAGGAGATTGTTAAAGAGCAAGTAGCAGCGGCTGGCATTCCGGTTGGCACTATGCTAGATCACCCCTTCGACTACATGACTCGCGAGTTGAGCGAAACTAGCATCTAATTGGAATTTATAACTGGGGTATGGGCAAAGAGCGATTAATTGCGCGATCGCCCATGTCCCACTTATGGTTAAGAAACAATACCCTGAGCGATGTCCCATTCATATCACATCATCGTTGAAAACAACCCCGCCATCATCTATGGCACACGGGGTGGTGATCCCGACAAGCTTCTGCCTAACCTTGAAAAATTTTTGGATACCTTTTGGAAAGAGCGGGATACGTTTGGCGAATATGTAGACACGCCAGAATGTTTGGTTGCCCAAATTACCATTCGCTTTGGTCATGCTACCTGTGAAGACGACTTCTCCAATATCCGCGTCGGTGTTCACTATAACCCGACTGCGAGCTATCTCTATTGGGTTGGGCTAGATCGCACCGTGACCGTGTGGGTGGCTGAAGTAGCCTACCGCGATCGCCCAGAGCTAGGTTTGGCAGGGTGTGTTTTGTGGTCGGATATTCAGTGTCAGCTACCAGAACGAATGGACAAGTCTCGCTAGACAGGTTTTGGCTGCAAATTTAAGGTTTTTAGTAAGACTGGTCGCGAAACCAGCCCTTATGATCAGAACCTTAAACGACGAGCAGTGAACAGTCGATAGCCGACCGTGAGCGCTGTAAACGCAACGACAAAGTTCCACAGGCTAGTTGGTTTAAGAGAAACACCACTAGACAGAAACACCATCACTATTCCTGCAACCAGAAAAATCCAGCCAAAACTTTTGGTTTGCCTGGGAAACACCACTAAACAGATAATCCCTATCATCGAAGCTAGAACAGAGCCGACAGCAGGAATATTTCTCCAGAAAAAGGGCGAGAAGTGGGTCGAAAAGATCACGTTTTGACCCAAAACGTAGGTGCCTGCCAGTAGAAACAGAATGCCAATGAGCTTTTGCATGGTGGTTGATGTTCTGGATTTCGTTTAGTGTTCCCAGATCAAGCTGAATACTGCTGATTGGATAAATTGCAAGTGATACCGTTTTGAGTTTTGAGTTTTGAGTTTTGAGTTTTGAATTGTAGAAGTTTTGCTCATCTATGGTTTCACGCTCGGATCTGTCGCATCTTCCGTTTAAATTGGTATGAATTTCTAAGCATCATTTGGCAGAGACAGGGCTAACTGATAAATTTGGCGGCGGGGCAAGGCAGTCTGCTGGGCAAGTTGGCGGCTAGCTTCGGAGCGAGAAATTCCCTGGCTGAGTAGGGCTTGCAGTTCCGCTTTAAGGGCATCATCTGAAAGCACCAGCGGGTTGAGTTCTGCTCCCGCAAGCACGAGGGTAAATTCTCCCATAGGGTCGCGATCGCGATACTGATCAATCGCTTCCGCAATCGTGCCGCGCCAAAATTCTTCGTGTAGCTTAGTGAGTTCTCGTGCCAAAACAATCGCGCGATCGCTGCCCAATATTCCCAAATCTTCCAGGGTTTGCCGCAGTCGATGGGGCGCTTCGTAAAAAACCAGGGTGCGAGATTCAGATTTGAGTCGTTCTAAATGGGCGCGGCGATCTTTAGGTTTCGCGGGCAAAAACCCTTCAAACACAAAGCGATCGCTGGGCAACCCAGAGGCAATTAAAGCTGCCACCACTGCACTACAGCCCGGAATCGGCACAACGGTTAGCCCCGCTGACACGCAGGCTTTGACCAACTCATAGCCCGGATCGGAAATTCCCGGCATTCCGGCATCGCTGACCAGGGCGATCGCTTGTCCGTTTTGCAGCCGTTCCACCAGTTCCCCGGTGCGGGTAATGCGATTGTGTTCGTGATAGCTGACTTGGGGCGTGGTGATTTGAAAATGGTGCAGCAGTTTACCGGTGTGGCGCGTGTCTTCAGCCGCGATCGCATCCACACCTTGCAAAATCCGCACCGCCCGGAAGGTCATATCTTCCAGATTCCCGATCGGCGTTCCCACAATATAAAGCGTTCTTGGTTTAGGATCGGATGACACAATCTTCTGTCAATATAGGCTGTTTGATTGGTGCGTTACGCTGTCGCTAACAGCATCCTACCGACACCTCTTAGCTAACGGCGTGATGCATGGACTGTTTGTCGGATTAACGACACTAGATTTAATCTATCAGGTGATAGAGCCACCCAAGCCAAATCAAAAGCTGGTAGCGCTGGACTACACTGCGTCGGCGGGTGGTCCGGCGACGAATGCGGCGGTGGCGTTTGGCGCGTTGGGTGGTCGGGCAAGTGTGTTGAGCGTGGTGGGCTGTCACCCGATGACGCAGTTGATTGGGGCAGATTTGCAGCAGTGTGGTGTATCGCTGCTGGATCTCGACCCGGCGTGGTCTGAGTCGCCGCCCGTGTCTTCCATTATTGTGACGAAGGCAACGGGCGATCGCGCCGTCATCTCGATCAACGCTGCCAAACTTCAGGCAACCCCTGCTCAAATTCCCGCCGATGTTTTGCAAGGCGTGGATATTGTGATGATCGATGGGCATCAAATTGCCGTGGGAACCGCGATCGCCGAACAAGCCAGGGCGCTCCATATTCCGGTGGTGCTAGACGGCGGCAGTTGGAAGCCCGGTTTAGAAACTGTGCTGCCGCTGGTGAATTATGCCGTTTGCTCTGCCAACTTTCAGCCGCCCCGCTGCGAAACACAAGCAGACGTGGTGGCATACCTAAAAAACCTTGGTCTTGCTCATATTGCCATCACCCAAGGAGATCAGCCGATTTGGTATGGCGATTCCGCCGGAGATTCCCCTTTGGAGACGCTTCGCGAACACTTCACGAATCGCGATCAGACAGGCACCATTCCTGTCCCCAAAATCCAGCCTGTCGATACTCTGGGCGCAGGCGACATTTTTCATGGCGCGTTTTGCTATTTCATTCTGCAAACCAATTTTGTGGAAGCATTGAAAAAAGCCTCTGCGGTTGCGGCGCGATCGTGCCTCTCTTTTGGCACCCGCCAGTGGATGAGGCAATGACGAATGACGAAAAAACTGACCCCTGAAACCTCATGATGATAGGGTGATTGCAATGATGCAGGAGAAGGCAAGATGACAGGCGGAAATTTGCAGGAATTGCTGACGATCGCCCGGACTATTGGTTGGGGCGCGGGGGAGATTTTGCTGTCAACTCAACAATCAGACCTTGAAGTGCAGGATTTGGCAGATGGACCCGTCACCATTGCCGATGCGGCTGCAAATGACTATATTTTGAATACTCTCCACGCTCATTTGGGCACCGAGGACTTTGGGTATCTCACAGAAGAAACTTACAAGCTTCAGCCTGCGAGCGATCGCTTAGAAAAGGATTTTGTCTGGATCATTGACCCGCTGGATGGCACTAAAGAATATATTCAAAAAACCGGAGAATTTGCGGTACATATTGCGCTGGTGCATGATCACCGCCCGGTGGTGGCGGTTGTGGCTTGCCCCGCAGTCGGTCGGCTCTACTTTGCGGCGCTCGGTAGCGGCACCTTTGTAGAACAAAAAGATGGCACGATCGCCCCAGTGAAAGTGTCTCAACGCAGCCAACTCGATCAGTTGATTGTGGTAGTCAGCCGCAGCCATCGCAGCGATCGCTTTAACCAACTAATGCAGCAGTTCCCCTGCCAAACGCAGAAATCCATAGGCAGCTTGGGTGGGAAAATTGCCGCGATCGTCGATCAACACGCGGATATTTATCTTTCTCTCTCTGGTTCCTCTGCCCCCAAAGATTGGGATCTTGCCGCCCCAGAACTGATTTTGACTGAAGCAGGTGGCAAATTTACTCACTTTGACGGCACCCCCCTTTTGTATAACCGCGAAGATGTCACCCAATGGGGCGGCTTACTTGCCAGCAACGGCACCCGTCATGACACCCTTTGCACCGAAGCAACGCACATTCTAACCGCGATCGATGGCTAGGCGATCGCCCGATTGACTTTGCCCCATAGCCCGAAACATCGACTCAGGAGATTTAGCCCAATCCAGCGGCAATAGTCGCTTAAAGGCGTGTTCTAACTTTAGAGAGTTTACCCTCTTGGGAGAGTTCCTTTAAGCTCAGTTCAACCCGTCAGATTGAACTTGCTATGTTCATGCCTCTCGATTTTTTGTCGCGTTTGTTATCCAGTCTGCTCGCGATCGCGCTCCTAGGGGGCGGTGGTTATATTCTCTATCAATGGCATGAGGGCAGGCTATTGGATAGTCGCTGGCTAATTCTCAGCGTAGCCCTATTTCTGTGGTCGTCTTTGGGGTTTTTGCCCATCTTATTATTTCGTCGCCCAGGGCAGGATAATCCTAAACCGAACCGGAGCGATCGAGTCCAGCGTCTGGTACGACCCGATGGCAGCGAGATTCAAGTCGAGTTTTATGGATCTGATTATGCCCCCACCCTACTATTGACCCACGGCTGGGGACCCGATAGCACTGCCTGGTATTATGCCAAGCAGCAACTCACTGATCAATTTCGGGTGATTGTTTGGGATTTACCCGGTTTAGGCAAATCCAAAAAGCCGCAAAATCGAGATTATTCCCTCGAAAAATTTGCTCGTGATCTGGAAGCCGTGCTGACTCTGGCAGGCGATCAACCGGTCATCTTGGTAGGGCACAGCATTGGAGCGATGATTCTGCTAACCTTCAGTCGATTGTTTCCAGAGCATTTGGGACACCGAGTCGTGGGTTTAGTTCTGGTAGATGGAACTTACACGAATCCGCTCAAAACATCTATCTTCAGCAAACTCTTGCTCCTATTGCAAAAGCCCTTGTTGGAACCGCTGCTACACTTAGCGATCGCGCTTTCCCCCGCCCTGTCGCTCGCAAGTTGGCTGAACTATTTGAACGGTTCCGCACTATTAATGACTGAAATATCTGGATTCACAGGCAAAGAGACGCGGGGGCAACTCAATTTCTCTACTTTAATTGGCATCAAAGCATCACCCGGAGTGCTGGCGCGAGGAGCGCTGGCGATGTTCAAGTTTGATGAAACAGCAACACTGCCTACCATTTCGGTTCCCACACTGGTTGTGGTTGGCAAATCCGATATTGCCACACGACTGTTTGCCAGTGAACATATGGCTACAGAATTGCCCCATGCCGAACTGAGCGTCTTGGCTCCCGGAGGGCACATGGTATTAATGGAGCGCAATCAACAATTTTCAGAAATCGTTCGAGCGTTTAGCAATTCCTGTATCCCTTTAAAGAAGTAAGTTATTGGAGGCTTTTGGGTAGGCTGCGGGATGTTAAAGCGACCCGCGATCGCCGACATTCTAGACTCAACACTCAAAATTCATACCTTTTTTTCAAGTATTAAAATCTGCAAACCAATCTAAACAATTGATGCATGACAGGAAATTCTATTAAGAAGGATTCATACTGAAATAGTAAGGCGATCGAGCGGCAAGGAAGGCTTGATTTGTAATACAAGCAAGCTAAATTTATCCACTTCAAATAGCTTCACTGGAGGCAATAATGAGTATGCCAAAATTCTTTGACGATATGATTCAATATTTTTCTGCTGCTATCTCTCGCATTTTTGGTCCCGACGACAACTCCTATCCAGAAACAGGCGTTCAGCCGTTTGACGGAGAGTCTAATAAAAAGCCGCACCAGCCAGATTAGAGAACAAAAAATATTTACAAAGACAAGTTTCGTAGTTAATTGACTGCCAAAATCAATCATTGACCTACTTTGCTAGTCTTTAAAAGATCCAAAAGCTCTGCACTTAGCAGAGCTTTTTTGATTTAACACCAATTTCAAATTGGAAACGCGATAGATGATCTGCTGGAAGCGGCAATGTTTCTTTGTCGTGCCACTCAAAATATCTCCTAGGTCGCCGCTACGCGTTGGCAAAGCCAGTCCGAAGGACTTACAAAATTCAAAACGGTATAAGAAGCTGTTTCTTGTTTGAAAATTATTAGAAAAGCTAAATCAATCCGCGTGAGTCATTCTGCGTTGGCACAGGCTAATCTGGTTGAAATAAACGCGATGCTGTGTTGATGTAAATTACATACCAACTTCATAGGAGGACGCTAGATTAAATGAGTCACCGTGAATCTGGTTAAAATTTATATCCTATGAATTCTTCTTTAAAGTTGCCCTTATCTGTCATTGCTTTCGCCGCGATCGCTGCCAGCACTGGATGTACAAGCTTACTTCCCAATAAAAACTCTTTTGAGCAATCTGTATCTGCTGAACCCAAGCAGGTGGTGCAAACTGAAGCGCCCCGATCCCTTAATCCACGTAGTTCTAATGAACTCGACTACGTAGCCGATATTGTGGAGCAAGTAGGTCCTGCTGTCGTGCGGATTGATTCTAGCCGTGCGGTAGAACAACCGCTCAACAACTCAGACTTTGGCTCACTTTTTGGTCAAGGACGACAAGAGCCACCTCAACGAGTTCAACGTGGCACCGGATCGGGGTTTATTACTTCAGCCGATGGGCGTATTTTTACCAATGCTCATGTGGTGGCTGGAGCAGACACGGTTAGCGTTGTTTTAAAAGACGGGCGGCGATTTAAGGGAGAAGTGGTTGGCTCAGACGAAACGACTGATGTAGCGGTGATTAAG
Source organism: Leptolyngbyaceae cyanobacterium (assembly GCA_041752515.1). Lineage (GTDB taxonomy): Bacteria > Cyanobacteriota > Cyanobacteriia > Leptolyngbyales > Leptolyngbyaceae > ULC077BIN1. Next base: position 21,594 of record JBGSWI010000072.1, read on the forward strand.
ATCGACGCAACGGGTCTACCCACCGTGAAACTGGGAGATTCCGATCGCCTGCTGCCAGGGCAAGCCGCCATTGCGATCGGCAACCCACTCGGACTCGATAACACCGTCACTCAAGGAATCATCAGTGCCACCGGGCGATCGGGCGCAGACTTTGGCGGTTCTCCTCGTGTTAACTTCATTCAAACCGATACCGCCATCAATCCGGGTAACTCCGGCGGACCGTTAATTAACTCCAGCGGTGAAGTGATAGGGATGAACACGGCAATTATTCAAGGCGCATCTGGAATTGGTTTTGCCGTTCCTATTGCCACTGCCCAGCGGGTTGCAGACCAACTGGTTACGAGCGGCAAAGTGGATCATCCCTATTTAGGGATTCAAATGGCAGAACTAACTCCTGAACTACGAGAGCAAATTAATCGCCGTGAGGGCAATGTGCAGGTTGAGCAAGACCAAGGCGTAATTATTTTGGCAGTGCAGCCCAATTCGCCAGCGGCACAGGGTAATTTGAAAGCAGGGGATGTGATCGAAACTATTAATGGCACTACTGTAGAAGCTTCTAAGCAGGTGCAGCAGCAAGTTGAATCAACCAAAATTGGTGAGCCGCTTCAGATGACGGTCAAACGTAACGGGCAATCGGTTAACCTAACCGTGAAGCCTGCTCCCATGCCTCAACAAAACGGTTAATTGTGGGTGCGTTTCGACTGCGCTCAATCCATTGCTTGATCAATCAATTTAGGGGGCGATCGCGTGGAAATTCCATTGAATCAACTGCTGGCAAGGGCGGTGGCGATCGCCGCGATCGCCCACCAAGATCAATATGATAAAGCCCACGCTCCTTACATCCTGCATCCGATTCGGTTGATGATGCGTGGACAAACCATTGAGGAACAAATCGTTGGAATATTGCATGATGTCGTAGAAGATTCTGATTGGACGCTCGATCAGATTGCTGCTGAGGGCTTTCCACCCGAAATTATCACCGCGCTAGATTGTCTCACCCGCCGTCCTGAAGAAACCTATGACCAATTTCTTGATCGCGTCTTAACCAATTCTCTTGCCACCCACGTCAAGCGCTATGACCTGGAAGACAACATGACGCTTACCCGTTTAGAGAATTGGTCTGAGAAAGATCTGCAACGCCTCCAGCGCTATCACAAAGCGCATCGGCAGATCATGAAGCAGATTCACAAAGAGTTGAAAAGTCATACAGGAAACCGATGAAAATAGAATGCGAAAAAAGGGCAGCCCATGAACTGCCCTTTCATTTTTAGTCTAGGTTTGAGGGTCTAAGGCGCGATCGCGGTGCCTGTTCCATTACCTGAGTCACTGCTGTTACCCGCTGGCTCAACGGAGGGTGTGGCGGTGGCTGGGTTCTCCGCAGATTCCAATGCTGCTGGTGCGGTAGGCTCTGTCTCCGTGGAAGACGACTGCACCGTATCCGTAGGAATTTGCCGCAGCCCGGTCATGCCCGGAAAGACTCGGCTGGGTAGCCCAACCACTTGATAAGCCCCAACGACCTTGCCTCTTTGCTTCAGCTTGCGACCTCGAACTTCAGTGCGATCGACTAAAAGGATGCGATCGCCTTGCCGCTCTACTACAATCTCACTCGCCCCTTTTTGTTGGTAGACATAGTAAGACGTGTTGCGACCATACTTCCGATCATCATCGTCGTCGTTATCGTCGTCGTCATCATCACCAGAATTGCGATTTCGCTCTACGCGCCGACCCCGGTTGCCGTTGTCATCATCGTCGTCATCGCCAGAGTTGCGATTTCGCTCTACGCGCCGACCCCGGTTGCCGTTGTCATCATCGTCGTCATCATCATCATCGCCGTCGCCCCTCGTTTCAACTAGCAAATTGCGATAGCCAGGGAAGATGGTAATAGACGAGCTATTAAAAACTGTTGTCGAAAAAACAGTCGTGCTACTTGTCGTGGTGGTCGTCGTGCTACTCGTCGTGCTGGTCGTGCTGGAGGGGGCAATCACTGCCGCCCCTAATGAGGTGGTGGAGACTCCAACCACGGGAACAACCCCAAACCAATTGAATTTAGTAAAATCAATATTGTCGCGGCGATCGCTCACTCTAAAGAACGTATCACCGCCACTCTTGCCATCAAAACTGCGATCGCCCTGCTCAAACTTAAACTCTGTATCTCGTTGTGAAGTGCCCGAATAGGTGATCGAATTGCCACCTGTGAACGCAACAAAGCCTGGTCCTTCACCTTTGATTTGGTAGTTAACCTTGCCGGTGAGGGTATTTAAATTCAAACTATCTTTCTTGATATCAAATGGTCCAGTCAAAGAGATATCTAACTTTCCAGATCCCTCAATCTTAAACTGAGAATTTGAGTTGCCCACACTCTCAATCTTGAACTCAGTCACATCGCCAGCAAAATTCAAGACCCTACGCCCTGTTGCCAGATCGTTTCTATAAGCCGCCTCATCCACCGAGTCATTCTTGCCTTCAAAGTCAAACTTAATCCGTCGTCCCAGAAAAACGGGCACCAAGGTTACGTCAGTTGAGGAGGGACGCAATTGCAGATCGGAGGGTAGCCCAATAAAGTCACCCGTTAAATTCGCGGCAAACGGACCTACTTCCAACAATCCAGGCTTGGAACTATAAACACTGCTGGAGGCATTTGATAGCACAACGCTAGCAGCCCCCGGAATAAACACAAGCGGCGCGGTGCCCTTTTGATTGGGGCTAATCAAAGAACCTATTCCAAAGGAGTTGGATGTAAAAGCAGTCAGAGTAAAGTTAAGCGCCGTCGGAATATTTTGGAAGAACACTGGGCTTCCCACTCTGGAAAAGGCAACCCCTGATAGTGCCCCTTCTAGCCGACCGCGATCGCCACTGTCAGGACGACTATTACCGTTAGCATCCGTAAAGTCGCTGGAAATGGGGATAAAACGAGAGGTTGTCGTGGTGCCGTTTGGAGTGACGATTCGCAAAGTTTGAATCACCGTATCAAATAGCACTGGCGAACCCGTGCGATTAAAAGTGTTTGGGGTCAAGGGAGTGATAAAGGCAGCATCCCCGCTAACTTGTCCACCCGTAATTGGAATATCAGCAAGAGCAGGTGCGGCGACAGCAAGACTTCCAGCCACAATGCCGACACTGGCAGCGAATCGAGTGAATTGAATCATCACGATAAATTTCCTCTGAATCAATGGGCGAATGAATAGTGAATGAGATTTGCAATTAAATTTGCACCCGTGGCAGCAGGGAATCACCAAAGCGTTGAATATAGGTATTTAAGAGTACCCGTAGTGGTCTTAGAGTCATCCATTCCGGAAAAAGTTCCCCAGTTTAGCCCTAACTCAAAATGCCTTAATTTAGAATGCCCTAACTTAGAAGGAAAACGTGGTGCGTAAAACGCCTACGGTAATAGTGTCGTTGTTGGGGTTGTTATTCGGGTTGAAAATGATCATTACGCCCGGTGTCACGCTGATATTGTCATTGACCCGATACCGATAAAACGCTTCTACATGGGTGGTTCTTCCCGGTTGGTCGCCGGGTCCTGCGGCAAAC
>JBGSWI010000073.1:0-4407 GCA_041752515.1 Leptolyngbyaceae cyanobacterium
CAGCATATTTGTACGATAGATTATCGTGTGATGATTAGCACAAGACTCTGAGGCTTAACAGCCTCGTGAGAACCCTCGCTACATCCCACGGCTAAAGCACGTTGGGGTTTGCGGGTTCTCAGGCTCTCCCTCTTCTATAAGGCTATATCTGAAGTGGGGCTTGGGCGAGAGGGTCGCTGCTTGGGGCTTTGCAACAGAAAGCTAGCATCAATTCTTAGCCCTATGTATGAAGGGTAGTTTTTTGTAGAGCATCATTGAGTGGATGCAATTTTAAAGAGGAGCGATCGCTTCACTAGAAAGGCATGAAGTCTGGGTGAAATCTCCTCAAAAATCCGGTGCCACGAGGACAAACAAGGAATCCTAGGGTTTTCTAAGGTAAGATTTTTACTCTAGCTGCTGAAAACTGTATGCAATTTGTATTTATGCTGATTGGGCGAGTATCCTTGCTTGGGGCTGTATCGCTTTTGATGCTGAATCCCGCTCATGCCACAGATGATTCGGTTCAAAACCTTGGCACTGCTGCTGATCTGCGATCGCCGCGCACCCTCAGAGAAGCTAACCTCACCCTTCAAGACCTGACTCCTGTTCATTTAGTCAACCAAACGATTGCAGCAGATCCAACGCCTGCCGACCCAGAAAATTCAGCCGCGTCGTCTAGCACTTTGACTTATCGCCCCCTGCCTGCGCAAATTGGAGCCTCCTTTACGACTGGATCAGGGGTAGGCTACGAAAGCTCATTTGGCAGTGTTGAAGGGTTTGTGCCGCTGGTGCAAACGCCTGGAAAAGAAATCGGCTATGTCCAGGGGCGCTTAAATCTGGATACTGATGCCGATCCGGGCGGGAATTTACTGCTGGGCTACCGTGCCTTTAATCCCACTACCCAAACTCTGCTTGGCGGCTACCTGGGATTTGATATTCGGGGTACAGGCAATCAAACCGTCAGCCAGTTAGGAGCCGGAATAGAAGCACTGCTTCCTGCGGTTGAGTTGCGACTGAATGGTTATTTACCTGTGGGAAACCGTAGCCGAGAGATTGCTAGCAGTAGCGTATTTACTGATAACATCACGGCTGCTAATTCTACCCCACGCTTTCAAGGAAATTTTTTGGTAGTGGGTGGGCAGTCGCTGCGCACGACTCAAACCACGCGCCTATTTGAAGATTCGCTGGCAGGGTTTGATGCAGAAGCGGGGGTGAAGATAGCGCAGTGGAGTCCGGTGGGCACTTTGAAAAGTTACTTAGGGCTGTACTATTACGGCTCTCCTAGAGTGGATGACTTTGTAGGGGTGCGGGGCAGGTTGGAAGCGCGGATCAATGAGAGCTTCAGGGCAGGATTGTCGATTCAGGGCGATCGCGAGTTTGGCACCACCGCCGTCGCGAGTGTGGCATTTGCGTTTCCTGGTGTGGGGTCTCGTGCGACAGAACCCCAGCAGCTAGCTTGGGCAGAAGCCGGAAATTTTGTGTTTCGCCAAAGCATGGTTGCCGTCACTCAGCGCCGCACCACCGAGGTTTTCACAACAGTCACGGGCACCCGCGAGATCGCCTTGCTCAATCCGTCCACCAATCAGCCGTGGTTCTTTCAGCACGTGGCACTAGGGGGAGCCACCGGAAGCGGCACCTTTGAAGCGCCCTCTAGCACGGTAGAGGCTGGATTGGCGGCAGCGAGAGGCGATCGCAACGATATTGTATATGTGCAAGCCGGAAGCAATCCCGGCATTCCAGCATTCCCCATTCCGGCAAATGTCCAGGTGCTATCCACGGGTGTCACTCAGCAGATCCAAACAACACAGCAGGGATTGACCACACTGCCACTCTCTGGCAGCGGTATATTGCCCAGGGTACTAGGCACGGTAACACTGGGCAACAACACTACGCTGGCAGGGTTTAATATCACTCCGCCTATCAACAATGTGGGAGTTCTTGCCAATGGCGTGCGAGACGTAACGATTCGACAAAACCAAGTGTCGGTTACCGGAAATGACACTACCGGAATTCGGCTGCAAAACGTTACGGGTGCAGCCACGATAGTGAGCAACACTGTTTCAACAAATGGCTTTGAAGCTTACGGTATTTTCCTAACTCCGAACAGCAACAGTTCTATCACCACAGCAACCGTTTCAGACAACATTATCACCACCGATGGAGATTTTGCCCGTGGGATTTTCATTTATCCCAATACCAATAACGCGATCGCCACGCTAACGGTTTTGGGGAATACGGTCACCACCAGCGGAGATTTTGCCGATGGCATTGCTTTTCTGATTGATAACAATAGCTCTGTGACCACAGCAACGATTTCAGGTAATACCGTGAGAACCACTGGATCTAATGCAGATGGTATTTACACGGAATTGACCACTGCCAGTTCACTGGCTTCATTGAGCGTGACCAATAATCAGATTCCCGAATCTGGCTTAAACAATGTGCAGGTCGGAAACTTTGGGGGGCAACCGATTTGTGCGTCCATTCGAGGTAACGTTGCCCAAAATCCAAGGGGTGGCGGTGTGAATTTTGATTTGCAGTCTGGCGTGGCAACCTTTCGGGTGATTGATTTGCCAAATTTGAGCATTAACAACAGTGGCGGCACCTTCCAATATGATTTTGTGGGAGCCCCTACGGCGAGTTATGTGAATGTTCCGAGTTGTCCGTAGTGTGTGGAGGCGACTGGAAGTCGATCGCGGTATCGTCTTCCAGTTCAGCCACCCAAGTGATGGGATTGATGGATATATCACCGGGTTCGATCGCCACTTCAATCACTTCGGTTGCCTTTAAAGTCAGAGTTCCTTCTTGAGCAGAAATATCCTGTAGCAGATCTTCCACAATTTCTTCTGCCGAAATCTCGACGGGAGCGTTGCCCAACAAATCGGATACGACAGTTTCGCTGATAGTTTCACTGATAGTTTCACGGGTGGTTTCGCTGATAGCTTCGCGGGTGGGCAAGATCGGCGCTGGCATTGCTGCACGGTCACTTATGGCATCTTTAGCTTCTGCGATCGCCGCTTCTACGGCTTCAGCTTTGGGAGCGATTTCGTCTCGAAACTGCTTCCGCACATAAACTGGCTTACCGGTGGGCTTATTTTCCTTTCGGGGTCTCTCTGGGGCTGCTGGCTTTTTACTCGTTTTTGCCGGAGGGGCAGCGGCTTCGTCTCGAAACTGCTTTCGCACATAAACTGGCTTGCTCTCTTTTTTTTGATTTTTTTGATTAAATCCCTGAAAGAGTCCACCCAACCCTTTTGCACTTTCAGCAGCCGTTTCAGCCACTTGCTCAGCGACAGGCGCGATCGCTTTTTTCATCGTTTGAGCCGATTCTGCCCCATCAGCCACCGCTGTCTCGGCAGTCGTTTTTGCATCTGCCAAATTTTTAACGGTTATTTGAGCCGTGTCACAGATCGCATCCTCAACCCGGGTCTGGACGGATTGAATCTCTTCAGGAATTGCTGCCTTAGCAAACCGGGCGATCGCGTCTTGCCCTGCGGTGCCAAATTCCTCTAGGTTTGGGGGAACATAAGTTTCGGTTGGAGTGGGCGATCGCTTCAGGGAAGTCACCCCCGCAACAGCGCCCTGCACTCCCTGTTTCACCTGAGCCACCAAGCGAGAAGCCTGCCCTGTCACTTGCGATCGTCCTTCGGGGCTTGTTAGCACAACCCATGAGGCTTTCACGTCATTGGCAGTCGGCAGCGGCGTTTGTTGATCCAGCGGAGCCACTTGTCGCCGCAGTAAAAATGTTTGCCAGCCAAGCCAGCCTAAAAGCGCCACACTAGCCGTTTGCCCCAGCAGCAAGCCCCCGGTAATCCGTTCAGCACACACCCACAAAACCAACGCATAAAACAGCCCCACCCCGCTCCAAATCAAGTCATTTTTGCGATGAACTTCTGGAAAAAAGAAGGCAGCCATATAAAGGGCAAAACTACCTGAGCCAATCATTAATGCAAGAATATACGCCAGCATCGTCCGGTTTCCATTGTGCTGAACAACTACCTATCACTCTACTCTGTGTATGAGCTTTCGATTTTTAGTCTTTAAGTTTTGCATTATTTCTCGTCACGTCGCACCTTTCTGTAGAGCTTCTGTAGAGTTGTAGAACCTATTTGGAACCTTGGATCAGGGGATAGGGTAGAAATGACCCAAACACCTGCCGCCCTACTTCACGGTATTTTGGCACTCCAGCAGTGGCGCTCAGCCGGAGTGCCAGAGCAGATTAGGGAGACTTTACCAAAAAATTGGGTCTAAAGCCCTGCTCCTTTAGGACGGCTTTCATTTTCATATTATACCCAGCGTGTTAGTATAAATATATCGTGAATGGGTCGAAACGATGCTTGTTTTAGAGTTCAAGACATACGGGAAATCAAGCCAATTCAAAGCGGTAGATGAAGCGATTCGGACTGCTAAATTCATCCGTAATAGCTGTAT
>JBGSWI010000074.1:0-6578 GCA_041752515.1 Leptolyngbyaceae cyanobacterium
TGTTCTTTGAGGGGAATAATCGCGGCATCAATCATCACAGAACGCTCCTCGCAGTCAAGACTGCTCTGAATTCTACGGTTTCTGCTCGATAGTTCCAACCCCGTTCACTCAATTGTTAAGAAACGTATGCGTTTGCCCTAGCAAGAACCCTAACTACATCCCACGGCTAAAGCACGATGGGTTTTGTGCGTTCCCCAGCCCTCCCACTTCTATAAACGAGACGAGGATTGAATGGCGATCGCACGAATAATCGAAACCGGAACCTGAGAGAAGTATTGACGGCGAAACTGATCTTCCTTGACGGCGTTGAGGAAGTTTTGCACAGCGTCCGTTAGGGCGGGGGTGTTTTCGGTGGGCGCGGTTCCTGTGTTGTCCGTAATCACAAAGGCTTGATCCTGATGCTGGATTTCAAAGTTGAGTAAGGTCAAAGTTTTGAAGCCAAGTTGTAAGGCGCGATCGCTCAGTTCTAGTTTGTCTAGCCATTGTTGACGAGTTGCAGTTTTTCCAGTGCGGCTAAGGTACTTAGCAATGCCGACCAGGGTTTGCCAGATATCCAGGGGCGCTTGGGGGGTGGGGAGGGTGTAGGCGATCGCCAGCGATCGCTGCTCTTGTTGGGCACGCCTCACCCACGCCTGAAACTCTGCCCAGCTAGTGGGAGCTTGTCGGAGGATCAGCGGCATTTTTGGGGCGACCTGACTCTGCTGTAGTTCTGTAGCAATGCTGGCTTCATCCCAGCCTCGCCAATCCAATAGCCAATCGTTTGGAAGCACGGAATCTTGTAGCTGAATCGATTCTCGTGGGCGGACTGCCACAATCCGCACTTCATAGCGACGTTCGTAGGTGTTGCTATCTAATTCCACCACCAAATCACAGCGACCTTGAGGAATTTCATCGCGGTAGTGCCCCCACCACACGCCCGGAAATGACGTGTCTATGGAGTCATCTCGCAGTTCAAACTCCGTTTTGATGTATTGCACCTTGCCGCCGCGCCGATCTTTGATGTTTTTATTCCAGACTTTTTCAAACCAGCAGTTTTGAATTAGCAATTTGGGGCTGGGGTTGCCCATGCCACAGGGTTCCAGCAGCTTTAGCTCGTGGAATAGATCTTTGCCAAGTTCTGCCACCGTCACCGTCAGATCGATTGGCAAAGCGGGGGCGATTCGTGAAACCATCCCTACGGGAATCGCCCCTGCTTCCACCTGCCGCAACTCCTGATTAATGGCATCCCTAAACAGCGGCACATTTTCCACCGGTAAACTCAGCCCCGCCGCAAACGGATGACCACCAAACCGATGCAGCAAATGCGCCTGACCTTTCACCAGTTCATACAAATCAATGTTATTGACTGATCGCGCAGAGCCACGGGCAAGCGGAGCTTCTAGTTCTCCGGTGCTGAGCAAGATTGTGGGTCTGCCATATTCTTGGGCGATCTGTCCGGCGACGAGTCCCAAAACGCCGAGGTGCCATTGCTCATCGGCAAGCACAATTACGCAAGTGGTGGAAAGGTCGAGGGGGGCAATCCGCGCTGTGACTTGCTGCACCACTTCTTTTTGCAAGGCTTTGCGACGGGCGTTGGCGAGTTCGGTGGCTTCGGCAAGCTGGTTGCAAAGATGAACATCTTGGCTAGTGAGAAGCTCGACACAAAAATGGGCATCTCCCTGAATGCGGCTGACGGCGTTGATGCGCGGACCTAACCCAAAGGAAATATCGGTCGGGCGATCGCCCGTGCGCTTACAAAATTCCAATAGTTTTGCCACACCGGGGCGGGTCATGGTGATCGGATTGCTCTGTTTCTGCAATTGTTCAATGCCCACCTGCGCCAGATAGCGACAGTCGCCCTTCAGTTCCACCAAGTCAGCAATCAGCCCGATCGCCAACAGATCCAATAGTTCAGCTAGAGGCTTCTGCGGCACCTCCGGCAATGTTTCATACAGCGCTTCCACGAGCTTGTAGGCAACTGCCACGCCCGACAAACTCGCCAAGGGGTGAGTGGCTTCCAAGTCGCGTGGATTAATAATGGCAACAACCGGGGGGCGATCGCTGGGTAAAGTGTGATGATCGGTGACAATCACATCCATGCCAAACTCACGGGCGATCGCGATTTCTTCCAAATTCGTGCTGCCCGTATCACAGGTGACGATCAGACGACAGCCCCTGCTGTGCAAATACTCCAGCCCTTGCCGAGATAACCCGTGAGATTCCGTTAAACGATTGGGAATGTAATAGAGCAATGTTTCCTGCGGCGTAAAAAATTGCCCTAACCCATCCCACAAGACCGCCGTTGCCGTCACACCATCCGCATCAAAATCACCCCAAATCGCCACCATTTCTTGAGTCTGCCATGCTTGCTTGAGTCGGGCGATCGCCCAATGCATCTCTTCCCCAAACGCAAACGGACTCGTCGGCACATACTCCGCCGGATTCAAATATCCGGCAAGCTGATCAACATCCTGAATGCCACGTCGCCAAAGCAACTGCGCCAAATAACCGCGACTGGCGGTCACAATTTGCTTCACCGCCGCCCCAAACTCATCCGGCGGCGCAGACGTTTGAACTTGCCATTGAATAGATTCTGGCATCACTAAGACTTAGTGGGACGACGGGGACGCTTCCAGACTTTGCGCTCTGCTTTTTCGCGCTCGTAGGCAATCAGCTTGCCATAATATTCATGCTTGCTCAGATCTATCGATAGGAATACGTGCTTGCGAATGTTGCCAAACCCCTTGCGTGTAAAAAAGTTGACGGCTGGAATATTTTCTGGGTCGGTGTCCATCATCATAAACCGGGCACCATCATCAATCATGCGCTCGACGAGGCGATCGACCAATGAATCGGCAACGCCGCGACGCTGGAAAGCTGAATTTACGCCGAGCCAGAGAATATAGCCATAGGCGAGTGAAGCTTTGGTGATGATAGTGCCGAGAATAAAGCCTGCAAGCTGGTCTTGAATTTCGGCAACGAGGCAATATTCTGGATCGGTGTTATACAGCCCAATCACTTCCCATTGATCCCAAGTGCGATAAATATAGGGATAGAGGTCGCTGGTAAACAGGGTTTCGCCTAGGTGATAAACCGAGGCAATATCGTCAATATCCATGTCTCGCACGATGGTTGGCAACATTTCATAGTCTTTATGTTTAGCAGGGGTTTCATGAGTCATATTCATCTCTACAGAGGAACTTCTTGAATCTCTAAAATTGCCGGGAGCGTCAGCGAATCAGATGTTTCCAGGCGTGGGTCAGACGGCATGGAGTCGCCGAAGCATCGCGAGAAAAAAGAACAGCGATCGCATTCTGGGTGCGCAACTCCCACCTGGGGCAAACTTTCTCCAGCGGCATAGTGACTCAGCCAATCGGTTAATTGTTGCAAGAGATTCGTCAAATCTTGGTGAGTGCGATCGTGCTGGCTGCGATCGTAGGAGAAACTTAGACTTTGGGGCGTAGCAGTATCTTGAGTCGCTTGAAAAAACCAGTATGCCATCGACAGTTGCTCAGGTTCGTAGGGGCTGGTTTCCGCTAGACCGTAGAGATACAAGCGGGTTTGCCAATTTTTTGCCAGATGACGGGCATCTTGAGGACGAGGATAGGTTTTCCAATCCAAAATTTTGGCATGGCGATCGCCCGCTAACAGCAAGTCATAGCGCATGGTCAGCCGGTAGCCCTGACACTCTAAGGTTCGCTCGTGTTCTGCTTGCTGAATCGCCAGGGAATCGCTGCCGGGAAGCGCCAAAATTTCAGGCGAAGCCGATTCAAAGGCAGTGAACCATTGATTTAGTTGAGGATCGGCTTGGGTTAGAGGCGCGATCGGTAAACCAAGCTGCCACTGCTGCAATAACAGATGAAACTGCGCACCTTGAGTTTGGCGTTCTTGCTGCTCGGTTAGATTGGGAGAACTCAGTTGATCGAGAAAAGCATACTGAAATTTGCGCGGACAGGCAGCCAACAGGTTTAAATGCCCCTGGGATAAACGGACGGGCGCGGATGTAGGCGCAGAAAACGATGAGGCAATCATTTGGTCAGCACAAATACACTGCCTTCATTACCCCGCCCAACGCGCAAGTTCTCATCTAAATAGGTGATATCTAGCCAGCCGCTTTGGTCGCGATTAATGGTGAAATCGATCGCGGCAAACTTTTGACCCGCCTCAATCTGCTGAATAAATGCGCTGGGCGACTGATACCCAATGAAGCGCTGCAACCCTATTATCGATCGCTCAAAGCTCACATCTACCCGCCGCTCAGAAACAGGTTCAAATCGTGCGGATACGCTGACAATGCCTTCCGCTAACGGCAATCCAGCCACTTCCGCAATGTTATAAAGCTTTGCCTGCTTCACCCGAATACATTGATAAACGTGACCCAGATTAATTAGCGGAAATTGGTTAATGCCCAAAATTCCGCGACTGGTAGTATACAATAGCCGCCAATCGCCCTCTAAAAGGGCTGCGGCTTCTACGGGGCGGGCGGTAGGGTTGCGGTCTTCTAGTTGAGCAATAGTCGCTAAAATCGCTTGCTTTTGGGTTTCAGTTGCCGATAAGCCTCGATTAGTGCCCGCGATCGCGTTTAGAAGTTCTGATTTACCAAGCATCTTATAAAATTCCCTAATGAGAACAATAGCCTTGTGGAATACTGATAGATAGGACGAAATCTTGCAATTTCATTGAAGAGTGATAAACTCTTTATGTCTTTTTCGCATTGGGTGTCTGCCTCAAGCGAAACAGTGCAGACTAGCTTGCTAGATTCAGTGTCCCTGCAATCTTCAGTATACTGACAGCAATTTTTTGGAACAAACGGGCGTATGATTTACAATCCTTCTCTACATGAAGAGCCTCGCAGCCAACGGGCACGGGTTTTACCTCAAAGACAGTCTTCTTCGATTTTGGGTTGGCTAGAAGCAAGCGGTCGCCTATTGGCTCGTGAGAGTACCGACTTTGATTATGGTGACAATGAAGAGGAAATCAATGCCTTAATGGCAGGCGATGACAATACGAATGATTTTGATGATGATGACGACGAAGAACTGGAGTTGGAAGATTAGGGCTTGAATGCAGATTCAAGCGCCCTTTGAAGGGATGAGTTTTTGATCCCTGAAAATAGCTAGTTTTGCGGCTTTCAGATTGTCAAATGGTGCATGGTGTGTGGAGTGGAGTGAAACGCTTGTGGATGCCAAAGTAGTCTATGGATCACTTTTTCGACTATCGGGAACGCTATTGTTGGGGGTGCTAGCGGTCAGCCTAAGTATGGCAGCATTGTATTTAGATTGGGCGGCAGGGCGATCGCCCTGGCAAATTGCGTCTTTGACCCTGCCTTTATGGATATGTGCCTTGGCAACCGGAGCCATTGGATTTTCTGCTGTGCCCATGTTACAGGCAATCAAGGCAGGGCAAAGCATTCGCGAAGACGGACCCCAATCTCATCTCAGAAAAGCCGGAACCCCAACGATGGGCGGCATCTTCTTTATTCCGGTTGCGCTGCTGGCAGCCCTTGCTTGGTCAGAGTTTTCACCTACTGTAGTGGCAGTGGTGGCGCTGACTTTTTCCTACGCCTTCATCGGCTGGCTAGATGATTGGCAAATTATTCGACGTAAAACAAACAAGGGAATTTCTCCCCGCGTAAAGCTGGCGATGCAAATTGCCTTTGGCGGTGCGTTTTGTGTGTGGGCTGCCCTGACCCAACCCGTTAATATTGCCAATCTGGTTCTGCCATTGGGCAACCTGCTTCCTTTGGGCGTGCTGATGGTTCCTTTGGGCTGGTTTGCGCTGGTTGCAGAAAGCAATGCGACGAATCTTACCGATGGTCTCGATGGGTTGGCAGCCGGAACGGTGGCGATCGCTTTATTAGCTTTGGGCGCGCTGGTTTCTGATACTCCCGACTTGATGATCTTCTGCGCGTGCCTGAGTGGCGCGTGTTTAGGCTTCTTAGTCCACAATCGCAATCCTGCCCGGATGTTTATGGGCGACACTGGTTCCTTGGCGCTAGGTGGCGCTTTGGCAGCCGTGGCAATCTTGACCAGCAATTTACTAGCGCTGTTTGTTTTGAGTGGTTTATTTTTGGTAGAAACGCTATCGGTGATTGCCCAAGTCAGCTACTTCAAAGCAACCAAAGGATCGGATGGAGTTGGCAAACGCTTGTTCAAAATGTCGCCTTACCACAATCATTTGGAGCTTTCGGGTTGGGCTGAAACCCGCATTGTCGCAGTTTTCTACCTACTGGGTGGCTTGCTAGCGTGCCTAACGTTGGCGGTGTTTTAAATTAGAAAAAGTGGAGCAAAGGGAGCGCGATCGCTCCTTTTTGATTTAAAGTTTTTTTGATTTAAAACATTGATCATCTCTAAACTCTTAGATGGAAATCTGTTATTATAGTTTTTCAATAGTTGGAGAGATGGCTGAGTGGTCGAAAGCGGCAGATTGCTAATCTGTTGTACGAATCGTAAGACCGTACCGAGGGTTCGAATCCCTCTCTCTCCGTTGCTCACCTGCATGGGGTCTGAATCAAGCGTAATCCTTCAGGGTTGCCTCAGATTGTTTCAAATTTGAAATTCAGCAGCGCCAAATTCTTTTTTGTTTTTTTAATAACTTGT
>JBGSWI010000075.1:0-26751 GCA_041752515.1 Leptolyngbyaceae cyanobacterium
GTTGAAGGGCATGTGCAAGTTGTAGCACGGGCTGGCAGTGGAAAAACTACTACTCTCGTTAATCGGGCTTTATTCCTTCAAAAACATTGTGGCGTTAAACCTAGTGAAATACTGATTTTGGCTTTTAATAAAAAAGCTGTAGCTGACATAGAAAAAAGACTTGCAAAGCAGTTGCAAGAAGGCAGTATTCCTCATGCAATGACATTTCATGCTTTAGCTTATGCACTCGTTAAATTTGAGGGGAAAATACTTTATGACGAGCCAGAAGGCGAACAAAGCAAAAGCCGTGCGATGCAAGAGGACATCATTATTCAATATGTACGTCATCCAGACTATCAGGATAAGATTCGTGACTTGATGTTGGCTTATCACCGAGAAGATTGGGAGCGAATCGTTTTCAGGGGGTACGATAAAAGCCCTGAAGAGTTGCTGCGCTATCGCCGTGCTTTGATCAAAGAAAGTATTGATGGCAAATATGTTAAATCATTTGGAGAAAAAGTCATTGCTGACTTCCTGTTTGAACATAACATTTCCTATAAATATGAACGCAGTTTTCCGTGGGACGAGACTGACGAGACTAGATATCGTCCTGATTTTACAATTGGAGATCAGCAAGGAATTATTATTGAGTATTTTGGGCTTGCAGGTGATCCAGACTATGATGTGATGTCTGATGGTAAACGAAAGCGTTGGGAGAGGGAGTCCAATTGGCATTTGCTTGAACTTTCTCCCAACCTTTTTAAAGATGGCGGTGCGGATGGTTTCTGCACGTATCTGAAGCATTCTCTTGAAAGTAATGGAGTATTGTGTAAACGGTTGAGCGAAAAAGAGATTTGGCAAAAAATTAAAGTTCAGGATATTTGTCGTTTCACCAAGTTAGTTGTGAACTTCATTCAACGGTGCCGTAAATTATCTCTTTCACCTGAAGAATTAGCCAAAGATGTTGTTGGCTATAAAACCGATAATGATGTTGAAAAACAGTTTTTAGATCTTGCCCAAATTTTTTACAAAGATTATCTAAACCGCCTCAAGCAAACAAATAACGAGGATTTTGATGGATTAATGCAAAAAGCCGCAGAGAATGTTGTATCAGGAAAAACCAGTTTTCATCGTAAATCTGGCTCTGGAGATCTCAAGCATCTTCGGTACATTTTGATCGATGAGTATCAAGATTTCTCATATCTTTTTCACTCTTTGATAGCAACCATCCAAGAACAAAATCCTAATGCTCTATTTTTCTGTGTAGGCGATGACTGGCAAGCTATCAATGGGTTCGCTGGTTCTGATCTTTGCTTTTATCAAAATTTCGATACCTATTTCCAGCCATCACAAAAACTCTATATTTCTACGAACTATCGCTCAACAACTTCTATTGTTGAGATTGGTAATGCCTTGATGCAAGGATTGGGTACTTCTGCTCGTGCCAATAAGAGTGAATTAGGAAAAGTTGAAATTGCCAACCTCGACAAGTTTGAGCTAAGTCTAAGGGAGAAGGAAATTCATCAGGGCGATCGCTCAACTGCTGCGATAGTGCGTTTAGTAACCAAAGCAGTTAGCGCTGGCAAAAATGTTACTTTACTCAGCCGCACAAAAAAATTACCTTGGTTCGTGAATTACGGAAAGCAACAAAATACTTCCAAAGATGGAAAACTTGATAAGTTTCTAGAATTGGTTCGCTCACAAATGCCAAAAGAACTAAGAGACAAAGTAGAAATCTCGACGACTCATAAATATAAAGGACTTCAAAAGCAAGTAATTAAAGTAGAAATCTCGACGACTCATAAATATAAAGGACTTCAAAAGCAAGTAATTATTGTATTGGATGCTTTACCTTGTTGCTATCCGTTATTACATCCCGATTGGATTTTTACCCGCATTTTTGGCGACAGCATTGAGAAAATAGTTGATGAAGAACGTCGCCTTTTCTATGTCGCGTTAACTCGCGCTGAAGAGCATTTAATTATCTTTACTGAAACAAACAATGAATCACCTTTCTTGGAAGATTTGAGAAGTAAAAAATCAATTCCTCTTCTAAATTGGTCTAATTACCCGCCTTCTGTGGAAGTTGAAAAACGAATTATAGCCAGAATAACGAACCAAACCGGATGCGGTGGGAATGGTACTTACGCGATCAAACCACTTCTTGATAAGGATGGCTATAGCTGGAAAAAGAACTCTGGATGGATAGCTTGGCGTACATATGAATCTGAGAACTTTTCGGTACAGGCATTTTTTAATGAAGCTTTGTGGCTTTCTCAGGCTGATAGAGTAGAAGTAAAGTTCTCAAACGATCTAGGAAAATTGTTGGCGCACTATCAAATTAATAAAGGCAAGTTAATTTGCATATTTAACCAAATACCTGATGTTTATTTTTAGTCAAAAGTGTTATGTCACCGAGCAATTGATCGCTCCATTCTTAAAAGTCTCTAGCAATTTGCAAGCGATCGCTTTATCCTAAATCTACTGCGTCTTCCCTGTTCCCAGGCATCACAGAAAGCATCTGAAAAGCATTTACCACAAACTCGGAGTACAAAGCCGCACAGGGGCGATCGCCCAGGCACTCAAAAAAGTAGGAGTTCTCAATTCACTACCACTGAGTTGATGGTTCAGTGTACGATCGCAGCGCCCATTATGCTTGCACACCTCACTTGGATACGCGATCGCCTGGTTCAATTGCTCGACTAATAAACAGCAGACTGATTGCCCTACTGCTGTTTGTGGGTCTGATCATCCCATTCCCACTGACTCCCCATTTTCTGTGTTCAGCGGCAGAGGCGGCGATCGCTCAACCCGATCGCGTGCCGCTGACGCTAGAGATTTTGCAAGATCGGCTCAAAAACCTGGTGCAGAGCGATGGGTTGCCCACGGTCGATTTGCATGGATTAATGATTGACCTCAGCCCAGAAAATCTCGACTTTCGCGACCAGTTTTATCGACTCGTAAAAGTTCAAATTCAGCGTCCCGGAACGCCAGTGGGTCTGGATTTGAGCAATTCTGTGATCCAAGGCGATTTTCAAGTCAGTCAGCTTGGGCTACGAGCGCCCCTGTATGGGCAGGCACTCGCTCCCATTTTTTCTGCTACCGAGCAAGCGCAACTTCAGCGCGATCGCCGCCGCCTGTCTCAACTGGGCAAGCTGTCCAAATCTTTGCTGACAACCCCCAACCTTGATCCTCAAGCGACTACTCTGCAAATCACTGCCTTTCGCGGTGCCCTCAAGCTGATGCAAGCTCGGTTTATGGGCAATGCAGATTTTACCAATACCTTTTTTCTAAATCGAGTTGAAGCTCAAGGCACTCAGTTTTTACAAACTGCGGATTGGTCACAAGCGCGATTTAGCCAGTCCACTAACTTCGCTGGAGCGTCCTTTAGCCGTGATGCGCGTTTTCGCAGCAGCATCTTTTTTACTAAGGTAGATTTTGATCAGGCTCAGTTTCAGGGCACTGTCAATTTCCAAAACAGTGAGTTTCAGGCAACTGCCAATTTTAACCGAGCGGTCTTTCAGCAAACTGCCAATTTCTCGCGGATTCAGTGGCAAGGAAACGCCGATTTTGCCCAGACAGCTTGGCGCGATCAAGCGCTGTTCACCCGCAGCACCTTTAGCCAAGCTTTATTCCTTGCCGATGCCGTGTTTGAAAAAACGGTGTTTTTTCGGGAAGTGCGATTTAATCAGCCGGTGAATTTGCGGGGAGCGACGGTGCTGGGGCGGATGGACTTTGGCTATGCAGGATTTGCCAAGGGTGCTCATCTCAATGTGCCGGGGCTGAGATTTGACTCTGATCAGGCGAAAATTGTCGGCAATCCGGGGCAAATTGGTAAATATATTTCTGTGCCGACGCTACAAGGCAATGAGAATTTACTGCGGGAACTGGTGCGTAACTTTCGGCGATTGGAGCAAATTTCAGATGCCAATCAGTTGGAATATACGCGGGAGCGGTTGCGTTGGGGAGAACTGCGACAGCAAGTCTATGGCATTAATATCAATACGGCATCCATTATTCGGTTGACGCGGCTGGGTTTCTCCAATGATCAGGCTAGGGCGATCGCCCAACGTCGTATCCAGCTTCCCTTCCGCAACCCCACTGAATTGCTGTCATTAGGAGCCGTTGATCTAGCAACCTATATCAGTGTGCGCGATCGCGTGGTTGTCAGAGATGTCATGTCGCCTAGCCAAGAAGCGCTGAGCCGGATGGGTACGGGGCTAGCGTGTATTAGTTTGGGCTTGCTGTTATTGCTCAGTGGCTATGGCACCAACACGTGGCTGATTTTTGGCGTGGGTCTGGTGGCGATCGCTTATTTTGGCGTATTGTTTTGGCTGGTCGATCGCTGGCGGCGCATTGCCCCCCAGCCGATTGTGCCCTCGCCTACGGAGGCGGTCTGGGTGATGAGTGCCTACAGTCTACTGACGCTGGCAGGATTTAGCGCCATTTTTCGCAATGCCGAATATCCAATTTGGACGCTGCTCAGTTTGGGCGCGATCGCGGTTCCCTTCCCGGCTCTGCTGCTGATCAGCCTTTATCAAAAAGGGCGATACCATGCCTTGATGACAGTCAGCTACTTTAGCGAAGAAGGCTCTCTGCGGCAGTTACGCATTCTCATTGGGCGGCTTCCGATCGTGCCTCGCTTCGAGATGTTTCGCGAACGCTATGTTCCCATCCTGTGGGATCGTCGCTGGAGTTGGCTCAACTACTTTGATTTCAGCTTTAACAACCTATTGAAATTTGGCTTCAACGACATTCGCCTACGGGATGAACATCTGCCGGGACTGATTACTACCCTAGTTTGGTATCAATGGGCGCTCGGAATTCTCTACATCGCCCTGCTGCTCTGGACGCTCTCTCGCACGATTCCCGGACTCAATCTGCTGATTTACTTTAAGTGAGACACCCGTTAATCGGATGGGGCACCGATGAATGCCAAGATTGCGGCGGCAGTGGTTTCGGGTTTTTCTAAATGGGGCACATGACCACAGTTGGGCACCCAAACAAGCGGGCTGTGGGGCAAGGCAGCAGTAAACTTTTCGGCATCGGCAATACCCAAAATACGATCGCGATCGCCCCAAATAATCAGCGTTGGCGGAGTAATTTGGGCGATCTTGTGGGCAAGGAAGTTATAACCATTGCTTTTGGTAAAGGCAATCAGGGCTTGCTGCCAACCCACCATCTGAAGATGAAGCGCGGCGCACCGTTCGGCATCGGGCGTGACGAAGTTGGGGTCGGCGTAGGCTTGCAGGCTAACGCGGCGACGAACCCCAGGGCGACGCAAAAATTCGGTTGCGAGATACCCCAAGGGGGGAATCAGAAATTTGCCGATTTCGGGACCGGCGGCAAACCCAGCGCTGTCTATTAAGATCAGTTGCTTTACCGCTTCAGGATAGGTCAGGGCAAAGTCGATCGCGCAAGCTCCGCCCATAGAAGCCCCCACAAGCACCATTGGCTGATTAATTAAGGTCTTCCAAGTGGAGTAAAGGTGGGTTTTGATAGCAGCGGGAGTAAAGGGCACATCGGGCGGGCGATCGGTGAAGCCAAACCCCAGCAAGTCTAAGTTCCAGGTGGCGTGTTTAGCGGCAAGCAATGGCTGCAATCGGCGAAATTCAAATACGGAGCTATCAAACCCGTGAAGCAGCAAAATCGGCAGATTGCCTCCGCCCTGCTGGACAAATGCTGTAGCGATCGCATCCGCTTTAAGCGGTGTCAAAATCGCTTGCCGCTGTATTTGCTTTGCCAACGCGATCGAAGTGGGTTCAGTCAGTTGGGCAACGGTGGCAGGTAAAAAGTTGGGATACATTTTCTTAGCTTACAGGGCAACAGTTTACAGCTAGCCTTTAACATGGCAGTCTAGAATTCACTCTTTTGCTATTTTCTGATGACTCCTGAACAAGAGCAAGCTGTTTTAGATCTCCGCGCTCGTCATGTGGCTCCGAAGCAAATCGCTCGTCAGCTTGGGCTGCGTCCGGCGGAAGTAAGCGCCCTCATTAAAACCCAAGCCGAACAAGCGGCAATGGCTCGGCTGGCGACTGGCGAGTTAAACCCCCTGTTTCAATGTTTAATCAATCAAAATTGCTTGACCAATTTATTGCCAGAACGCCAAACGGAGGGTGCGATCGCGCCTTCACTCCCATCCGAGGAAGATACTGACGCTGGGTTAGCAGTGATTACCCTATCGCGCAAGGCAGGATTTAATCGTCTGGAAGTTTGCACCTACCTGGTCGATTTGTGGTGCCTGGGCGTAAAAGATGCGTCAGGTCCACGCTTAATGCCCCCCAGCACCTACAAAGACTTTGTAGAATTTGCCTATAGTCAGTTTCCGGCGGGAACAGAAGACATTCCTTTAGAACTGGCTCAAGCGATCGTCTTTGGCGGCGTTGAGTATGCAAAAAACCTAGGCTTTCAACCCCATTCAGATTTTGAACCAGCGCGATCGCAGCTAGGAGACTGGAAAGGAACGCCCGCTTTACCCTTCGGGCGAAACGGCAAGCCCTGCTATGTCAACGGTCCCTATGACGACCCGATCAAAACGCTCAGAACTCTCCGCGAAACAGTCGGCGAAGGAAATTTTGACTTTATCTTGGGTGATGAAGAATAAGAGCGGATCAACCTGTGGATTCCAAAACAATCCCCTTGGCTTAAGGTTCTAGCTGTCTTGAACCCATCGCCATTTGGACGACAAACGACACGCCGCCTACTTGGTGATAGCGATCTGCCCAAGCTCGGATAACTTCATCCAGTTCTTCAATAGCCTGATCAACGCGATCGGGGGGAATATCTAACTCTTCTAAGATTCGCATGACTTGAGGGTGGCGATTTGCCCAGTCGTTCATGAGGCGAAAATATTGAGCGGTGTCTTCGACCATGATGAACGTGCGCTCTTCTTCCGCAGCGGGAGAATAAGAGACGCGAGTTAGGGCGTAAAACGGCATTCCCCAAGGAGAATCTATCCGAGTGACCGTACCAGAATAGATCAGACGGCGTTTAATATGCTCTGCTAGAGCTTCGCTCAGGGGCATCCGACGATCGCTCGGCAAATCTTCTTGCGATCGCCCGTGCAAAAACTCAATCAGATCCAAAAATTGAAAGGAGTTAATGATCTGAGCATCTGGCAAACTGATAGCACCGAGTTTTTGTTCAAGCTGCCGCTTTTCTTCAGAAGTGAGGCTAGAACCGGCAATTCGCGATCGCCCCGGTTGCCACGGAAACTGCTCCATCCACACATACGGAAACTGAATCAGGTAGCGAGGCTCCTGAGAACCTAGCATTTTCAGCAGCTTACCTTCCGTTAAAGCTTCTCGAACCTCCTCTACAATCACCTTGACGCGCTTCGGCTCAATATGATGCAAGTGCCCCGTCATCCTGAGATTGTGCTCTTGCTCTAAATAGGTCATATAAATAGCGCATTTTGCCGCCGTTGCCGCCGCGTCTAAAAACGCGCCATGTCGGTGCCCACCCGTTCGCATCGCGCTAAACGCTAAATAAAGCATGATTTGATCCATCGCACTTGGACTAAGGCGTTTGATCAAATCGATATCGTTAGTCATGTTTCAACCGCTATTTATCTAAAACCGTAACGCCATCAATAGGCTGAGTGTAAGGCTCCTGCCCATCATAATTCCACTTTGGGGGGTGATGAAGAATTGTTGCAGACGGATAGTGTGATATTCATCCTGCACGCAACTATCACTGAATGATGTTAGACAAACATACTTTGGAGCTTTTGCTTTTAGGCTGCTGGTTCTAGCACAGTGTTCCCCAAATGCAGTTGCACAAAGCTGATTTCGCTTCAAAAATATCAGATTTCGCCCCTTTAACCAAGGTTGGTCGTTCCCCCACCCGCGATCGCCATCCAGGAAAACCGAATGAAATGACACCCTGCTCACCTGAGATGTAGGAGTCAGTCAATGCTTCGCGATCACTTAAGCCCTACAATAGACCGTATTCAACCATTAAAATTTTTCTCAAAATCTATTCTTTTTTCCAAAACCTATCCTCTGCGTTTTGCATCCCTTTTACTAAACATCACACCACTACTATTCCTAATTCTGTCTAGCAGTTGGCAATACAATCTCCCGTAAAAAACCTGATTTCTCTCGTAACTCGATTTATCGTACCGAGAAGGTAGTGTTTTTTATAGTCTGTTGGGGCAATCTAAGCTAAAGACTTTTCAATGATCTCCCCAATTCCTACGGCAAGGTTTGACCCCGTGAATTACCTCGATTCAGAACATCCAAAAATTCTCGTAGTAGACGATCATGCCTCTAGCCGAATGACGGCAGTGGCACTGTTGTCAGTCGAAGGCTACAACGTAATTGAAGCGGACAGCGGTTTTAATGCTTTAGAAAGGGTCAATTCTGAAAATCCAGATCTGATCTTACTAGATGTAACGATGCCAGGGATGGATGGCTTTGAAGTCTGTCGTCGCCTTAAACAGAACGAACATACCCGACTGACCCCGATTGTATTCATTACGGCGCTAGACGATCGCCGTTCTCGATTGCGTGGCATTGAAGCGGGGGGCGATGACTTCTTAACCAAACCCTTCGATCAGCTAGAGTTATCAGCACGGGTCAAATCGCTGATTCAACAGAAGCGCCTCAATGAAGACTTAGACCATGCAGAAAAAGTCTTGTTTTCGATCGCGCGCACCATCGAAAGCCGTGACCCTAACACTGGCGACCATTGTGAGCGTCTAGTCACTTGCGGAAAAGCCTTTGGTGATTTTTTGGGATTAGCGCGGGGAGAAGTTCGCGATTTGATGTGGGGCGGCTATTTGCACGATATCGGCAAAGTGGGTATTCCAGATGCCGTTCTACTCAAGCCAGGAAAACTGACTCCTGATGAGTGGGAGATTATGCGCCAGCACGTTTCCATTGGAGAGCAGATTTGTCAACCGCTCCGAACGATGCAGGGCGTAGTTCCTATTATTCGCTCTCACCATGAGCGCTGGGATGGGTCGGGCTACCCTGATGGGCTGGTTGGCGATCAGATTCCACGCCTAGCGCAGATCTTCCAACTGATTGATATTTATGATGCTTTGACCAGTGAGCGTCCGTATAAACGTGCCTTTACTCACACTGAAGCGCTGGATATTTTGGACGAAGAAACTGCCAAAGGATGGCGTAATCCAGAATTGATGGCGAAGTTTAAGGCATTTATTCTGACAACGTTAGAAGACACGACCAGTACTACTGCAACGGCGAATGCAACGATTCGACCCGCATCATCTGCGGCATAGGGTGTGATATGAAAGCTTTGGTTACTGGAGCCAACGGATTTACCGGCTCTCACCTAGTTAAGGCGCTCAATCGGCGCGGCGATCGCGTAGTTGGCTTAGTGCGCAAATCTAGTAATCTCCAGCGCTTGGCGAACTGTCAGATAGATTTGGTGTATGGAGAGATTAGCGATCGCACGGTTTTAGAAGCCGCCATGGTAGGTATGGATGTAGTATTTCATCTGGCTGCTTATGTAGAGTTAGGCATTGTCAACGAAGCGGAAATGCAGCGGGTCAATGTGGACGGCACTCGTGCGATCGTGGAAGCAGCACAGGCAGCCGGAGCCAAACTGATCTATTGCAGCACTATCGGTGTTTTTGGCGATACCAACGGTCAAACGGTTGATGAAACTTTTGTCCGTCAGCAGAAAGGGTTTTCTTCTGCCTACGATCGCACCAAGTATGAAGCGCAACAGCTAGTTGATAGCGCGGCTTCACAGGGGTTGCATACCGTTAGTCTCTTACCCTCTGGCATTTTTGGGGTGGATGATCCTCATTTCGGTCCTGTTCTCCAGTCTTTCTTAAGAGGGCGTTTAAAGCTGTGGGCAGGCGGACAACGGATAACAGGCATTGTCCAGGTAGACGACTTAGCGATCGCCCTGCTATTAGCCGCCGAAAAAGGCAGACCAGGTGAAAAATACATCATTTCTGCTGGTGATTTAACGACCCGCGAGATGTTTGAGATCCTAGGACAAGAATCAGGACTTCCTGCCCCTGTCGATGCACCAGAGTGGCTTGTGCGATTGCTGGGCAATCTGCTTGATCCTGTAGGACGGCTGTTATCTTGGCAGCCTCCTTTGAGCCGGGAGCGGGTTCATTACATCTACGATCGCTGTGTGCAAGTAAACGCCACTAAAGCACGACAAGAACTGGACTGGCAGCCGCAATCCGTTGAACAAACGCTCAAAGAACTGGTGAGCGCTAGCCTCACAACGTCCATTCAGTAATCTAGCCATTCTCAGTAAACTTTCTTAGCCATCGCTACACTAATCACCCGCTGAAGAGTCACAATCTGACCCAATGAAGCAGACCCGCGATCGGTTGCAGCTTATATTGAAATAGCTGATAAACATTAAAGCAGTGCTACACAGTTCTGCTTTGATGCAATCCAAAAACTAGCAGATTAATTTATTTGTCGAGAAATTAGCTTTTCAAAATTAGCTTGGGTTTGCTGCAACAATTGCTCTCGGCTATCGGTCACTTGGGTTAGGGTTGGAACTAAGTTGCGAGCCTGTAGACTCATATGAAGCTGAAGATGAGCAACATATTCACTAATATCTTCTCGATTAGAAGCGTGTAAAGCTTGATGTGAGCGCGATTCCAAAAGTGTTCTCCTTTTCCCAAACTTTGCAAAATTGTTCTATGTGAAAGAAGCTAACATGGATATCCATTTAGCAGGTGCCTCCGCAACGAAGTTTAATGCTAGCTTTGCAGTCTATAAAAAGGATGAATCGGTTCGGCGATCGCGTAACCGATTCCAACTGTTTGAATAATTTACTGCGATCGCCCGTTACGCTCAACTTGTGGTATTCTTAAAATTCTGTCATGGACGCATAGCTCAGTTGGTTAGAGCACCACGTTGACATCGTGGGGGTCTCCCGTTCGAGTCGGGATGTGTCCATATTTTTTTAATGTCTTGTAACCTTTACCTGGAAGGGGTTTTGAGGGTTGTGAGTGGTGTGCTGATGGTGTTGTGCTGCGCTGTTATTTTTGAAACTGGGTATACCATGCTCTACCAATCTATGCCGCTTTCAGCCATGATTGGGTACGGTAGTGGGTACGAAAAATGGGCATGGTGGCGGTCAATCTGGAATCTTTTGAGGAGCGTTTGCGGCTGCGTTGGAGGTATGGGGGGAGGCGATATTGTTTGGCGCTGGGGCTGAGTGATCGACCGATTAACCGGATTGTGGGAGAACAGAAGGCGCGGGCAATTGAGGCAGACATCGCTACGGGGAACTTTGACCCAAGCTTGCAGAAGTATCGCCCCAAGGTTGATGTAGGTAACGGGATATCAGTGGTTGAATTGTTCAATCAATTTCAATTGTTTAAGCAGAAGACTGATCTTGATCACAGAACTCTGGAGAAGTATCGGGGTTTACAACCTCGCTTGCAGGAGTTTTTTAACACAAAGTCAGCATCTTTAGTAACGAGAGAAGATGCTGAGGCGTTTCGGGTCTGGTTGCTAGAACGATTGGCTCCTGTAACAGCAAAGGAGCGGATTGGGCTGCTGAAGGCGGCATACGATTGGGGAATGCAGAAAAGGCTGGTGAGTTTGAATCCGATCGTGGCGGTGCGGGTGAAGGTGCCTGTTGCTGCTCCGCCAAATGTTTTTACTGAGTCTGAGCGGGAACTGATTATTGCGGCATTTCGTGAGCATCCGGTCTACCACTATCTGGCTGACTATGTGGCGTTTTCGATGCTGACGGGGTGTAGACCTGCGGAGTTGATTGGGCTGCGCTGGCAAAGCGTGAGTGAGGATTGCAGCACGATTTTGATTTGGGAGAGCTTGAGCCGGGGTAGGCGGAAGGAGACAAAGACAAATCGATCGCGGGTAGTAGCGCTTAACTTTCGGCTGCAACAGATTTTGGTAGCAAGACGGGGTGAGCAGTCTGATCCGAATGGGCTGGTATTTGCTTCGGTACGGAGTGGTGCGATCGATGATGGCAACTTTAGGAACCGTGCTTGGAAGCCGATTTTGGATGGGCTAGGGCTAGATTATCGCAAACCTTACACGACGCGCCATACGGCTCATAGCCATTTACTCGATCAGGGCTGGAGTCCGGCGGAGGTGGCGGAGACGATGGGTAATAGTGTGAGGGTAGTGTATCAGCGGTATGCGGCAAATGTTAGGGGGCGGCGGAAGCTGCCGGATTAGCTTTCTTTTTCCGTTTGTGGCTTGCCTCTTTTGCCTGCTGAAGGGTTTGCAGGGCATTGATGTAACCATGTGGATCAAGCTTGCGGTTGTACCATGCAGTTAACAAAATCTCGTTATACTCCCACTCGCCTGAGTCTCGCATGGTGTAATGGACGTTTTCTTCCCAGCCTTTTTCGGGGTCTTTGCGGTAGCGG
Source organism: Leptolyngbyaceae cyanobacterium (assembly GCA_041752515.1). GTDB lineage: Bacteria > Cyanobacteriota > Cyanobacteriia > Leptolyngbyales > Leptolyngbyaceae > ULC077BIN1. The sequence continues at coordinate 12,332 of JBGSWI010000075.1, forward strand.
TTGAGGGTAGTGGGGCTGATTCCTCCAAGCAGAGCGGCGGCTTCGCGTTTGGAGATGAATTTGAAGTCAGTGAGTTTCACGGTTTCTCTTCCTGGCTAGGATCGCTTTGGCTTTTGGCAATTGGGATCTGTTGATGATCCCTGATACCTTCGTTGGTGAGTGAGAAGCCCCAATCGCGTTTGAACAGGTAGAGCATTTCTTCTACTAGATCGTGATGCCCTTCGGACCAAAGCTGTTGCAGTTTGCCCAGAGCAAAGGGGCGATCGCCTCTTATTAATGCCATATCAACTGACTGAGAAATTTGGTTGAGACTGGGCGGTTCAACCGGGAATCCAAATGATTCCTCTGGGTTGGGTTCCTGCCGTCGTCGCTCTCTTGCTTCAACCTTTGCTCCATTTGCGGTAAAACCACACCTTAAAGCTGCGTTGATGAATCCTCCGGGGTTTCGTACTGTTCCCTTAGCTTCCTGTTCTTGAAGGGCTGAAATTGAGTTTTCCACAAGGCGACGGACGGCGGCGGCAGATTCGTTTAATAGCAGCGTGGAGAGCGTTGTTTGAATTGTTTTGTTTGGTCTTACTCCAGCTTCTTGTAAAAGTCGGCAAAACCTTTCTACGTCTGCTGTTAAGGGATCTATGCTGCCTGTACCAAGTCCCTTACTGTCAACGTCTTTTGAACAGGGTGGGTTGGGGGGTACTGTTTGTTTATTCTCTTTAAACTCTTGTTCTCTGTTATTGGTACATTTCGCTGAATCGCCGCGATCGCTGTCAGGTGTTACGTTGTGGGTTTTATTTTGAAAACTAATAGTCTCACCCATGAGACTTTGACTTTCACCCATGAGACTTTGACTCTCACCCGTGAGGCTTTTTTTGCATGGATGAGACTTTACTTTTGAGCCGCGTAAATTTCTAACCTGAATCTGGCTAACTTGGGTATCGAATAGCTCATGCTCAATGAACTTTGAGATCGCCCGATAGAAGGTTGCCTTACTGAGGTTGCATTCAGCCAATATCGTTACTAGGTCGGGCAATTCGGCGTATTCATTACCAAATGGCTCAAACGTTGTTAGGAAGCTCCACAGTCGCCACTCTGAAGCGTGTAAGCCTATCTCTCGTAGTTCCTTAGCAAGCTCTGGTGTGAGTGGGTAAAATTTGCTGCTGCGATGTGACCCCGGATTGCCGGGGTTTGGCGTGGTATCTGTCATAGTAGAAACCTGAATATTTGTACAAACGTATGCCCCGTTAGGTTTACAAGCCTAAGAGGAGCATTTTTATTGGTCTGTATTCTGGGGATATTGGGATTTAATGCACTTTTCACATGGGCGCGTACAGTCCTTCGAGCAGTTGGTTAGTGCTGCTTGATAACGGGCTGCGATCGCTCGGAGTATGGCGCGTAGGGTCATGTTGCTAGCTGATTGAAGTAGAGCTTGAGTGCGTCTTCGATCAGGTCGGAGGAAACCCTATTTTCTTGAATGGCTCGAATCTGGAGAGCTTGCTTGAGAGCGGGTTCCATACGGATGGTGAAATTTTCGCGGGTGGTTTTGGGAGGGGAAATGGTGGGCAGGTTAACGATCTTCATGATGAGTAGAGTAATCAAGTTTCAATTGAACAACTATTCATGTGAATTATACATGACTAACCAATCAAGCGATCGCACGAGTTCAAGATTTATGATGCTGGATGAACAAACTGGTTATGGGCTTGTTTCGAGCATGGATGATGGTTTTTTTAAGAAGCTGGCGGTGGCGGTGCAGGAGGCGCGGGGGAAGTTATCTCAGCGCGAGTTTGCAGAGGTGTTGGGGGTATCTCAATCGACGGTGCAGCAGTGGGAGAACGGCAAGAATGTGCCGAGTTTGGAGAATCTAGAGAAGATTGCTCGAATTAAGGGGATGCTAGTTGAGGCTTTTGTGGCTTACCTGTATGGGCGCACGGGTGGGTTGACGAGTAAGGACATCCTCGATCGAGTGGAGGTGATGCCATCGCAGGATTTTGCTCAGGTGTTGCGAGTGATGGCGGCTCGAATGGACACGGCAAAGGATGCGCCGCCGATCATGGAGCGTAGTAAGGGGAGGGCTTCGGCTAACGCTCAGCCGGAGGGGAAGGGAGAGGGAGATCGGGTGCCGCTGGAGTTGCCGGAGCGGGTGGCAGCGGATGAGATAACAGATGAAACGGATGAGGAGATGAGGATCGGGGAGGGCGAAGAGTGATGGGGAAGCTTGAGGGCGTGACGAATTTGCATTACATCGCAAGGCGATGCATGATGGTGGTATGCATCCAGTTGCGATGAGGAACGTGGAATGAGTAAGGAAAATGTGACCTTTCGGCTGGACAGTGAGAAGCGAGAAGCGTTGGATGCGATCGCATCAGGAATTGATCGAGATCGCAGCTATTTGATCAATGAAGCGATCTCGATTTACCTGGAGATGCATCGATGGCAGCTTGAGGAAATCCAACGGAGTGTTGCTGAGGCAGATGCGGAAGACTTTGCAACCGAGGAAGAGGTGAGTGCTGTATTTGCAAGGTTGACTAATGGCAAAGTCCATTAAATGGCTACGGAAGGCGTTAAAGAGTCTAGAGCAGGCTTATGACTACATTGCTGAAGAGGACGCGGATGCCGCAATTGGTGCAGTACTCAAGATTCAAGTGGCGACGGAGCAATTAGCAGAGTTCCCAGAGATGGGTAGAGCGGGACGGGTGGAAGGGACACGGGAACTGGTGATTTCAAATTCGCCGTACATCGTGATCTACCGGGTGAAGGGAAAGACGGTGGAAATTTTGCGGGTGTTGCATTCTTCTAAACGTTATCCCGATTGATCTGGGACAGCAGCCAGAATCAGGCGATCGCTTCAATCAAATCTATGGGTTATATCACCAGGCTGGAGTAGACAATGGCGCGGACGGAAGAATTAAGACAGCTTGAAAGATTTATTTGGGGAATTGCTGACCTGCTGCGGGGCGATTACAAGCAGGCAGACTACGGCAAGGTAATTTTGCCGTTCACGGTGCTGCGACGGCTAGATTGTGTTTTGGAACCGAAAAAACAGGAAATGTTGGACTTTTACGAGACCAATGTGAAATCGAGAAACCTGAAAAATGAGGAGATGGTACTGAGCAAGAAGATTCCTGGAGTGCCGTTCTACAACCTCAGCCAGTTCACCTTTCAGAAGCTCAAGGCTGACTCTGATAATGTGGCAGCTAATCTTAGAAATTTTATCAATGGCTTTTCTCCTGCGGCACGAGAAATCATTGAATACTTTAATTTCAATGACCACATTAATCGTCTGGATGAGGCAAACCTGTTATTTGAGATTGTGAAGCGGTTTGCGGCGCTGGATCTTCATCCTGATACCGTTTCTCCCATGCAAATGGGATATGTGTTTGAGGGCTTGATTCGGAGATTCTCTGAACTCTCGAATGAGACTGCGGGAGAGCATTTCACGCCGCGTGAAGTTATCCGGTTGATGGTGAATCTTTTATTCTTAAATGATCGAGAGATTCTGACGCAAAAGGGCATTGTTAAAACGATTTATGATCCAGCCTGTGGAACTGGGGGGATGCTGTCGATCGCAGAGGAATATATTAAGGAATTTAACTCAGATGCCAAACCTGTGGTATTTGGGCAGGAGCTAAACCCAGAGTCCTACGCAATTTGCAAATCAGACATGCTGATTAAAGGGCAAACAGTCAGCAACATCAAGTTTGGCAATTCATTTACCAATGATGGGCTAGAGGGACGAACCTTCGACTATCTGCTGTCCAACCCACCATTTGGGGTGGAGTGGAAGAAGGTGCAAACCCATGTGAAGGAAGAACACGATAAAAAGGGCTTTGATGGGCGGTTTGGGGCGGGACTGCCCCGCATCTCGGATGGGTCATTTTTGTTTCTGCAACACATGATCGCCAAGATGCAGCGGGACAACGGCGGCTCTCGAATTGCGATTGTGTTTAATGGGTCGCCACTATGTTCGGGCAGTGCAGGCAGTGGCGAAAGTGAGATCCGTAGGTGGATTATTGAAAATGACATGCTAGAGGCGATCGTGGCATTGCCTGACCAACTGTTCTACAACACCGGACTCTGCACCTACATCTGGATTGTGGCCAATGCCAAGGATGCACGGCGCAAGGGCAAAATTCAATTGATCAACGGCATCTACTATTACAGAAGAATGAGCCGCAGCCTAGGCAATAAGCGCAACATGATTGCCGACGGGATGGAGATGACACCCGATCAGATTGCCGAAATTACGCAGATTTATGGTGAGTTTGGACGGGATGCGACTCGTCCATTGACGATCAACGGCAAACCAGAGCTTGACCGAGAGGGCAACTCAAAGCAAGTCGTTGTCAGCAAGATTTTTGACAATGAGGACTTTGGCTATTGGCGGGTGACGGTAGAACGTCCGCTCAAGCTGAATTTTCAAGTGAGCGAGGAGCGAATTGCCAGACTGGAAGATGAGGCAGTGTTTGTGAACCTGGCAATCTCGAAGAAGCGGGGTGAGGCGGCATTGGAGGAGATTGAAGCAGGCAAAGCACTACAGAAATCGCTGAAAACGGCTTTGCGAAGTTTGGGGGAACAGGTCTATAAGAATCGGGGTGAATTTGAAACGGCTCTGACGGATGCATTGAGTGTGGCGGATGTGAGGATAGCTGCCCCAATGAAAAAGGCGGTTTTGAATGCGCTGTCGGAGCGAGATAAAACAGCCGAAATTTGCACCGATCGCGAGGGCAACCCAGAGCCTGACCCAGACTTGCGGGACTATGAAAACGTGCCATTGAAGGATGACATTAACGAGTACATCCGGCGCGAAGTGCTACCCCATGTGCCCGATGCCTGGGTAGATGAGAGTAAGACCCGAATTGGCTACGAAATCCCCTTTACCCAGCATTTCTACGAGTATGAACCACCGCGCCCACTGAAGGATATTGAACGGGAAATTAAGGCGTTAGAAGACGAAATTCGAGGAATGCTTGAGGAGATAGTTACATGACTACCACTCTAGATATTCCGCATGGTTGGCAGAAAATCCGTTTAAAGTGGCTTGCAGATTTGAATCCTTCAAAAAGTGAAGTTGCTAATTGGCCAGACGATGCAGAAGTAACATTTTTGCCGATGGAGGTAGTTAGTGAATCCTGGGAAGTTGACTACTCTCGAAGTCGCCCATTTGAAGAAGTTCGTAATGGATATACTTACTTTCGCGATGGCGATATTCTTGTCGCTAAAATTACCCCATGCTTTGAGAACGGGAAAGGTGCGTTAGTCCATGGATGCCTCAATGGATTTGGATTCGGTACTACAGAATTCCATGTAATTCGATCCTCTAATTTAGAAACAACACGCTTTTTGAGTTATGTAGTTCGCTCTCATCGTTTTATGGTTGAGGGAGCAGGGATGATGACAGGTACAGCAGGACAAAAACGTCTTTCTGATGATTACGTTAAGGACTTTGAGGTATTTTTACCGCCGCTTTCATTACGAAAATCGATCGCCTGTTTTCTTGATCGCAAAACTGCCGCGATCGACACCCTGATTGCCAAAAAACAACGCCTCATCCAACTGCTTGAAGAAAAACGTACTGCCCTGATTAACCAGGCAGTCACTAAAGGGCTAAACCCCAACGCCCCGATGAAAGATTCTGGTATCCGCTGGATTGGGGAGATTCATAGTCTTTGGAACGTAAGACGATTGAAATGGGAAGTAAACCACATTGACCAGGGCAGAAGTCCTGTATGCGCTAATCGTTTGGCAGATGAGCAGGAGTGGGGAGTTCTGAAAGTTGGTTGTGTCAATGGTGGAGTTTTTAATGAGCTAGAACATAAAGCGTTCCCTGAAGATTTAATACAAGACTTTGAATACAAGATCGATCAATTTGAAATTCAGCCTGGAGACATTTTAGTGTCTCGTGCAAACACTAAAGAACTTGTCGGTTCTGCTGCAAGAGTTGATTTTGTCCGACCCAAACTAATGCTATGCGATAAGTTATATCGTCTTCATTTGGGAGAAAAAATTGATCCTGACTTCCTAATCCTACTATTGAACTCCAGATGCGCTAGATATCAATTTGAGCGAGATTCTTCGGGAGCTAGTGGCTCTATGCAAAATATTTCACAGGAAAAGCTAGTAGATTTGCTTCTACCATTTCCTCCCGATAAAACAGAGCAAATAAAAATTAATAAACTATTTCAGGAAAGATCTTTAATTCTTCAATCCTCCAAGTTGAAGTTATTTGAGCAGATTGGAAAACTTCAAGAATATCGGCGATCGCTGATCACCGCCGCCGTCACAGGCAAACTTGAGATCAAGGAGGAAGACGCTGCATGACCCTGTGTGCCGCCTGGATACGCCACACTTCCACAGGCGATCAAGAGCTAGTCTTTGCCACCGATAGTTGTCTGTCTGCTGGAGACCGCTGGCCAGCCGGAGTCAAGCTATTTGAACTACCCCGTAAAGACTGTTTCATTTGCTTTGCCGGGGAAACCCTAAGGGCATATCCTATGATCCTCAACCTGATTCATTCCATTGAAGCCTCTCCTACCCTGAAAAACCCTCAAACTGATCTGCTTGACGTAACGCGTCACGCTGAAGGTTTATTCACCGATATTGCTCAAGCTATTGATCTCAGCGGTATCAATCCCCCCCCCGATAAACATGAAGAAAGGGGTGCAGCTCAATTTATCCTTGGGGGCTGGCGCTGGCGGGAGAGTGAATTCTATGTTCATCGGCTGGTCTATAACCCTGAAGAAGAAGCGTTCATTGCTGAACGCTGCTTTTTAGATGATCCAGAACCTGTGTGCTTCATTGGTGATCTCCAACGCGCTGCCCTGATCATGGAAATTTACGAAGAGGTTGGCGATGCAGATATCAAGCTAGATATGCAACCCCTGAAACTGCTGATCCGCAAGATTCGTGATATTTCCCGCGACACATCACAAATTAGTGGAGCACCCCAGATTGGCAAAATTTACCGTTCGGGCAACTCCAAGCTATTTGGAGTGATGTGGAAGTCAAGCGACGGTAAACCCCACTATCAAAGCCGTCCAGTCATTGGCATCCAGAATATGGTGCATCAGTATTTTGATCCAGATACCTGTGAATTGATCAAAGACTGTCCTGAAAAGCAACCCGACTTAAGCGAACTGCTTGAAAAGGATGAAATGCAATTTGTTAGTAGCTGCTACAGCGAGAGCGCCGACCTGAAGATAGACTTAAATGAATTCCAACGGGGCAGATTACAAGAAATTCTGCGTCAGGTTGCCTACAAACAGTTTCTAAACCCTGTAAACTTCATTGGCCAGCCAGAGGCGGAGTCATGACGACCACTGTTCCCACCACTGAAAAAGCGTTTGAAAATGCCATTGTTGAATCCCTAACAACTCAGGGTGGCTACCAGTTGGGTGATGCTGCCCACTTTGATCGCGATCGTGCCTTCGATCCAAGCACTCTGCTGAGGTTTATTCAGACCTCTCAACCAGAGGCATGGCAACAGCTTACAGGGATTCATGGAGTAACCATTGAGACAAAGCTTCTCGATCGGCTCTGTCAGGAAATAGAACAACGAGGAATGCTGGATGTCTTACGTTATGGCATGGTTGACCATGGTGTGCGCTTCAAACTCGCCTACTTCAAACCCGCCAGTGCGCTCAATCCTGAGACGTTGGCACTCTACAACCAAAATATCCTAACTGTGACTCGTCAGGTGTATTACAGCACCCGCAACCAAAATTCTATCGATCTGCTACTCAGCATCAACGGCTTGCCCGTCGCCACGATCGAGCTAAAGAACCAGTTCACCCACCAAGACGTAGAAGATGCCAAACAGCAATACGGGCGCGATCGGGATAACCGAGAATTGCTGTTTCAATTTAAGCGACGTGCCCTAGTGCATTTTGCAGTAGATCCGGATGAAGTTTGGATGACTACCCGCATTGATGGTGATAACACTCGCTTCCTACCCTTCAACAAAGGCTACAAAAGGGGTGCAGGCAACCCACCCAACCCAAACGGCTACAAAACTGCCTATCTTTGGGAAGATATCTGGACCAAAGATAGCTGGCTGGATATTGTGGGTCGCTTTATGCACTTAGAGCAAAGCATGATCACACCCAACGGTAGCTTTGGCAAGAAGTCAACTGCTAGGAGAGAGAAACTAATTTTTCCTCGCTTCCATCAGTTAGATGTCGTGCGTAAACTGACTGCCGATGCCAAAGCCAAGGGGTCAGGAAACAACTATTTGATCCAACATTCTGCCGGAAGCGGCAAAAGTAACTCGATTGCCTGGTTAAGCTATCAACTTGCCAACCTCTACAATGACCAGGATATGAGGGTGTTCGATACCGTTATCGTCATCACTGATCGCCGCGTCTTAGATCAACAACTTCAAAACACTATCTATCAGTTTGACCATGTACAGGGTGTGGTAGAAAAAATTGATCGCAACTCCGCTCAACTAGCGAAAGCAATCGCGATCGGCGCGAATATAATTATCACAACCCTCCAAAAATTCCCTTTTATCCTTGATAAGATTGGCAGCTTGCCTAACCGAAGTTACGCGCTGATTGTGGACGAGGCTCATAGCTCGCAGGGGGGTGAAGCATCCAAAAAAATGAAAGAAGTTTTGTCCAGCACTGACTTGAGCCGCTCCGTCAGAGAAGACAGTGACAGCGCTGGTGATGATAATGATACCGAAGACAGTATTCGTCAGTCGATGCTTGCTCGGGGCAAACAGCCAAATTTGAGCTTCTTCGCCTTCACTGCCACACCTAAACCTAAAACACTAGAGGTGTTTGGGCAACTCAACGATCTGGGACAACCCGTACCCCATCATCTCTATTCCATGCGGCAAGCGATCGAGGAAGAGTTCATTCTGGATGTGCTGCAAAACTATGTAACTTATACAAGTTACTTCAGACTCAGCAAAAAAATTGAGGCTGATCCTGATGTTCATAAAAAGAAAGCCAGCCGAGCGATCGCCCGTTTCCTATCATTGCATCCCCACAACTTGGCTCAAAAAACAGAAGTTATGATTGAGCATTTTCGGCAATGCGTCATGCAAAAAATTGGCGGAAAAGCAAAGGCAATGGTTGTAACAGCCTCACGTCCTCATGTAATTCGCTACAAAGAGGAATTCGACAAATATCTGAAAAAGCAAGAATACACCGATATTAAAGCTTTAGTCGCTTTCACCGCTTTTACTGACCAAGAAGCAGGCGTTTCATACACTGAGTATGAGATTAACGGTTTTGGTGAGCGGGAATTACCTGAGAAGTTTGACACCGCTGAATATCAGCTTCTAATCGTGGCAGACAAGTACCAAACTGGGTTTGACCAACCCCTATTGCACACCATGTACGTGGATAAAAGACTATCTGGAGTAAAAGCGGTACAAACGCTGTCTCGATTAAACCGGACTTGCCTCGGCAAAGAGGATACCTTTGTCCTAGACTTTGCCAACAAAGAGCAAGATATTATTGATGCCTTCCAGCCCTATTACGAACAAACCACGCTGGCATCAACAACTGATCCAAATCGACTCTATAGCCTAAAAACTCGCTTGGATAGCTATCAAGTGATCTGGTCTAGTGAAGTCGAAGCCTTTTCTAAAGTGTTCTTCAAACCTGTTGAGAAAATTAGCACTCGTGATCACAGTCAGCTCCACGCTTTCGTTGACCCTGCCGTGGATCGATTTAAAGGGTTGAGCGAAGAAAATCAGGATGAGTTTAAAAATACCCTGGTTGTCTTCATCCGGCTGTATTCATTCTTGGGGCAGATTATGCCATTCATCGATCGTGATCTGGAGACGTTTTACGCATTTGCTCGTCTACTCCAGACCAAATTACCAAAACGACTTCAAAGCGAAGTTTTCAAGGTGACGAACGAGGTTTCACTAGAATACTATCGACTAGAAAAAATCCGGGAAGGGGCAATTGTTCTGCAAAAAGGTGAAGAATCTACTTTACAGACCAGTACCGAAGCAGGAATACCGAAAGACAAAGAGGCACAGACAAAACTCTCTGAGATCGTTGATATTCTCAATAAACGATTTAGCACTGATTTTACTGAGGCAGACAAATATTTTTTCAGACAAATTGAAGAATCACTAATTAAAGACGAAACTCTGTCACAGCAGGCTAAAAGCAATTCGATTCAAAATTTTAAGTATGGCTTTGATGATGTATTCCTCACAAAGCTGATTGAACGCATGGATTTAAACCAGGATATTTTTGCCAAAGTCATTGATGATAAAGACTTCGGCGATGCCGTTAGGGATTGGATGTTGGAGAAGGTGTACGATAGGCTAACTCAAAAAGTCAGCTAAGGTTTTCGCGATCTCATCTCTAGGCACCTGTTAGATGTGGTGAATGCAAGGCAAGTTTCCTCAACGCTATGGCTACATGCCGGGTGTCTTAGAGTCAGACACTCAATGTACTTGTCGGGTTAACTGCGAAATATCCAATTTCATTGCTCAAGGCGATCGCCATTTTCACTTGTATGGTCGCGATCTTGCAGCAGAAGCAGCACGGCAACGATAGAGCAATTGAGGAAGGGTTCAACACTTTATGGATTCATTAGTTCTAGAAATACAAAGGGACGCACTCGATCCGTCAGTTTCTGTTCTGACTCTGCTCCGTAAAGCTTTAGTTGTGGCTAGAAAGCTTGGACTTCAGGAGTTTCAGAACTGGATTGAGCTAGAACTTGGAGGCTATATCGAAAAAGAATCACTCCCAAGCTACCGGTATGTTCAGGGGCAACTGAAAGGATGGAATCCCTATCATGGTTGGCAACCAGTAATAGCAGGCGATGCTGAAACCATAGAGTTCCATGAAGAGCTATGTGACTACCCTGTGGGGCAACCGATCAGTGAATTAATTGATCTAGTTAAGAATCGGGATAATCGTTCGATGCTTCACGCTCGCCTTCCCGGTGAATTAGAGGCATTTTTAGTAGCTAGTCTGGGAGGAAGAACTAAGGTGCAGCTACGGATCAGCAGCGCAGGCATAGCAGGAATTTTGGAAGCTGTGCGAGATGCCATTCTACGTTGGGCATTGAAACTAGAAGAAGATGGAATTCTTGGAGAGGGAATGACCTTTTCTCAGCAGGAAAAGTCTGTAGCAACCAATCCTAACTACCAAGTCTTTATTGAAAATATCGTTGGAGAAAAGGCTATGTCCAATATTCAGAATAATGACTTTCGCAGTGCTTCTATTGGTGGTGGCATAGCTGGACGGGACTACACAGGCGATGTGATTCACAACAACGCAGTAAAGCAAAATCTTGCTGAAGCTGCTGCTGAAATTCAGCAACTTTTGAAACAGTTAGAGCAAAGTTATCCAACTAAGACATTTACAGAAAAAGCAGTTGTCGCTGAAGAAGCAATTAAGCGTATCGAGGCTAATCCGACTTTTAAAGAAAGGGTAGTCGGAGTATTGAAATCTGTCAGCGTAGAAACCTTCAAGGAAGCAGTTGATCATCCACTAGTAAATATTCTGATGGCAGGAATTGAGGGCTGGCAGCAAGAACCCTGAAAAGCACTGCTACAAAGCAGATAGCGCGGTGTGGCTTTATCAAGCGTTTTTAGAGGGTGGAATAGTTGTCTATGCAGAGCGCGACCAGGAGCGGTGCCGCTGTTACGTGCTACGCACACGCTACGCGAACGGGGGGGAATCCTGATCGCTTTTCTAAAAATCAATCGTTTTAAAATCAGTACAAACCAACTGGAGCCGACAACCGACCGCTTCTATCAGTGCCATGAGAGTGTCACTGTTGCAGGCGTTTTCTTCAAACACTCGATAAAGCTGCCGTCTGCGATTCATATAAGTCGCCTTGGTGTCGCCTTGTTGCTGCCAAATTTCGACCATTGCCCGCACTAATTCTGAACGCCAATGTTTTTCGCCCCATCGCGCGATCGCACGACACCGAACGACCTCTAGTAAGTCTTTTGTTTCTGTCACGGTGACAAATCCCGGTGCAAGACGTGCTAATTCTAGCATTATGGTTTTCCTTCTAGTGAACAAGAAGGGGGCATTAAAGCCCCCAAAATCGGTCAATGGTGAATCATTGGGCAAAGCTCACGAACTTTAAGCCGCTAACGATGAGTTAAGTTCCATCCGGGCGATCGCTTCTCGTCGCTCCAGTTTGAGAATAGAAAACGTGTTGCCCAGAAGCTTTAGATCGATGTCCATATTGGCTCGGATGTCTTCCAGCTTTTTCAATTCAATCAACGCGGTGATGTAATCCGGATCTGTCTCCATCAACTCGGTTTTTTTGGCTTTGCGCTGGCTGTCGTTTTTGAGGTCGGTACTAAAGGCAATCTCGCGATCGATAATGTTGGTGCAGATGGCAACCTGTTCACGCTGGCAAGTCAGCTTACGGTCAAGCTCTAAAAGTTGGTGCTGAAGGTTGGCGATCGCCTGGGGATAGTCTTGTAGTTGCATGATGTTTTGTCCTTTTGTGTTCTGGGGTAACTGCGGGGCACTAATCCCGCTAAGTGCTGGCTATCTGGTGTAAACGTGAATCTCTTCGTGTCCTACTTCGTGTGACCAATAGGAATTGATAAAGGCATCAACGGCGATCGCTGCCCAGTCTATGTACTGGTCGAGGGTTGCCCAATCGAAAACCTGGATCGCTTCGGCTGCTTCTGCGATCGCAAAATGCTCCTCGCAAAATGAAGCCTCGGATTTATAGCAACCGATGTAGTAATCGGTGAACTCGTCCAGGTCGGCATCGTCGCCAAGATTGGATAAGTAGCCTTTAACTGGCTCCTCGCCGTGTTCGTGAATGAGGGCGGCAACCTGACACAGCTTTTCAAAGTCGCAACCGTTAAATCCTGCAAAGCTTTCGGTGTCATCAATCCGCCATTCTTCAGCATCCTGGAATGGGGAATGATGCAGCATGTAATCGATCGCTACCTGCACATCATCCGGCTCTATGCCCTCGAAGAAGTCAACCCAAACGCCTCTTAGCCTGCCGCTGTTGTAGGCTGCCAGGTCAGCAAAGTAAATTCTGGGGGTTGTCTCGCTCATAGCCCAAAACACCGACAGATGGGACAAAACCGTTTAGCATTTTTCTGGCGTTTTAGCTGCCGTTCAAGCTGGCGTGAACCATTCCATACACGGGCTAATTCGAGATTGCAACCCTGAGCAATCGCAACTTGAGTAAACCTGGCTCCTCTGCCTGCGTGATGCATTGCCAGCCTTCGCCGCATGGATCGAGGGTTGGGGCTGAAACCGATATAGTGACGGTTGCCTGTGGGTTGTAGTGGGGTATCGAGATGCAATAGATAAACAGTCATGGGATATCCTATGGGTATGACTTAAAAAATTGGATGCCCCCACTAGCCGCAAACTAGCAGGGGCATTTTTATTAGGCTGCTAGCTCAAACGGCGCGATCGCTGCTTCCTGCTCTGATACCTCCGATTCGTGCAGCGGGTGATACTCCATCACCTCAACCGAGACGGAAACCTTAGCCAGGTAATGACCAGGCTTATTCTGAATGGCTTCTGCTAGCAACTCTTTGAGGTCTACATCGCCGTGGGAAAACAAACCCCGAACGGCGCAACGGTTCCACTCATAAACCGCGTTGGGGTCGAATTCGATAACAACATGCTTAGACATGATCAAAACTCCTTAAAAAACTGGGGTATGGCTTCGCCTCTCGGCTTATCGCCTACCCTTATTATAGCTTAAAAGCTATGTTTTTATACTAAATAAGCTATAATAATACAAGTTTCTAGGTTCTTTATGCAGCTTGATTTATTCGCCTCTTTCCCTTTCCCGGCTGGCTCTTGGGCGCGAAAGGCACGAAACCAGGGCACTGTGGTTATTTGGATTTCTGATCTCTATGCAGCAGCAGAAAACCAACTCGCCGGAAAACTAGCAGCAGCAGGCGCGAGAGCGGTTGGCTGTAAGCCGCTTGGCGGCTCTTATGCCTACTGCCTTGATTGCCCTAGCTCCTTGGCTACGCTGCTGCTCTCTACTGTTCCTCTGCCTCCCAGTGCTGGCAGCCGCACATCGGGCAATCTTCTACCCTGGTAGGCTAAAAAAGCACAATTTTTTCTTGACAACTCTTGCCGCCATGCCTTTCTCTCCTCTCCGAGCCGAGCGGCGATTGAGCGTTCTTTCTTGTGCGGTGTGGAGGCTTTGCGGAACACGGCACCCTAGGCGGAACGAAGCCCCCAAGATAGACGAGTGCGATCGCCCGGAACGGAGGACACACCCACAAAATGCCCAACCGCCTAAATGTGGAGCGTAGCGGAACAAACGCAAATAAATGGGCTGGCTATCCTAACGTGTGGCTGGAGTGAGGACGGGCGCTATCCTGCCTCTGATTGTGCGTAGTGGAGCATTCCCACGGCGGGAGTCTTCGGACGCTGTGGGGTATGGCTGGAACGTGCGTTAGCACACCAATATCGTTGATAGACTTTCCGGCG
>JBGSWI010000076.1:0-9840 GCA_041752515.1 Leptolyngbyaceae cyanobacterium
AACTGGATTGAATATGGATTCAAGCAGGTGAAAAATGAACTGGGATGGCACGATTATCGCTTGACCGATTACAACAGCATCGAACGGTGGTGGGAGTTGATTTTCAGTGTGTATTTATTGGTGAGTCTTCATGCGGATGAAGCTAAACAACAGCAGCAACACCATCATTCTAATGATTCACACTCAGAGGATTCACAACCAGCAGCGCTACCCTTGCTGTTTAATCAGCATCCGCACTGGGAACTAGGAATCACTTGGAAGAGTGCATTGAACAATTTGAGATTATTACTGCAACCCTACCAGTGCTGGGCATGGCTAGAGATTTGGTTACAGATATTTCCCGTCCCCGGACTTAAGCGGGGACTCCATCAGTTGATGGATGACATGGATGCCTTCCGTATTCTCCCAATCCCAATCCTGAAGGCCGCTTGAGCGTTCTTGACCTATTTCTCTCCTAAAGGTAACAAAAGAGGGATAACGAAAGTTTAACCGATTGTGAGCATCCTCATCCGCCCCCTTGAGTACTTATTCTTTCTTTTCCGGACTGTTCAGGAGAATCGGTCGTATTCATCTGTCGTATTTGTGGGTTTGATGATGAAAAAAAGAACGGGCAAAGAGATAGAAGGCTATTCGGTGACAGTCTCTATCACTCGGCATCTAAGGAGGTTAAGTGATGAAGCGGATTAGTGCGACCCTAGCCTGCATTATTCATGAGTAGTGACAAAAACAGATCGACTCAGCCAGGCAAAAAGTGCAACCAAGAATTGGGGAGTGAAGAGTAAACAAAACACCGTAAATACGATTGCGAACGGCAAAAACAGCCCTAAAAACCACTGACAGACACACGAATCCTATCTGAGTCTAAAATCTAGCCCAAAATCAGCGCCTGTGAGGAGACTAATCGTTGAGTAATCTGACGGAGTTCATGAGCAAATGGACAATAAGCGGCCAACTCCACTAACACCCGTCGGGCTGAAACTCTGACTCTAGCAGCCCCTTTGATCAGCATGGCTTGGAGGCGTGGAACTTGGGCGGTGGCAAATTGAGTGCCTGCGGCGGCATGGCGAATCGTCAGTAGCAGGATGTAAGCGGCTTGCGAGAGCAGGAGGCGAAACTGGTTGGCAATGAAGGTATGGCAACTGAGGCGGTCGGCTTGAATGCCGAGCTTCAACTCTTTGATCCGATGTTCACTGTCGGCTCCCCGCTGCACATAGAAGTCGTCGTACACCTGGTGTGCGGGTTCTTCCAAGTTGGTGAGCACAAAGCGTGGGTTCGCTCCTTTGGGCAACCATTCAGCCTTCATCACCAATCGTCGAGGTTCATCCCAACTGGCAGCGGCATAGTAGACATCATCAAACAACCGCGCCTTCTCGCCAGTCTTGAGATATTGCAACCGCGCCCGTTCCAGGAGGTCAGCAATTTTGCGCTCAGTCACCGCATTGCGAGCAAAGCCAACCGCATAGCCGACCTTGGAACGTTCACACACCCGCAAGATTTCGACCAAAGCAAAGCCTGCATCGGCTCTCAAGAGGATACGAACACCTGGAAACGCCCGCTTTAAGCGCCAGAACAGCCAGCGCAAAATGCCGGCCACCCCTTTGCCAGAGTGACTATTGCCTGCCCTCAACTGCAATACTACCGGGTAGCCACTCTTCGCTTCGTTGATTAAGACCGGAAAGTACATGTGCTGCCCATAGTAGCCGTGAAAACAACTCAACTGCTGATGCCCGTGCGTCGGGTCATCCCACCCATCGATGTCCAACACGATTTCATCGGGAGCCTGCCGATATTGCTTGATAAAGCCATCCACCATCCGACTTCGCATCCGCGAAACTTCTCCCTTGCTGATATGGTTCTCTAGGCGAGTCATGGTGGGTTGACTCGCTAGGTGCGCTTGATGGGCTAGCGGCAATCGGTCACAGGCAAGTTTATAAATAGGGTCATGGCGCAGTTGGTTGCTATCGTTGGCATCTTCGTACCCGCCGACAAGTTGATATACTCGTTGACTCACTAACTGCTGTAGGCTATGCGTAATTTTGTTGGGGTCGCGCCACTCCTCGATGCAGTCGGCAATTCCTTGGCAAACCTGCCTCTGTTGTTCGGCTTGTCGAGCCAGCAAAATCCCCGCATCCGAACTCAATTCCAGGTCGGAAAAACGAACCACTAGAGACCGATGGGAATAAAAATCGTAGGGCAGGTCTGAATTACACTCTGTCATGGCAGAATAAGGACACTAAAAATTCTAGAGAGCTTGATTCTATTCGGTTTCAAGCTCTTTTTCTTATCCTTCTTTTACCTCTTCATGAATAATCCAGGCTAGCAGATTTTCAAGAATCACTACTGCTAGAAGCGGAACAGTTTTGGATTGAAAACTCTCCGCTCAGTTCTGTCTCTAGCTCTAGCTTTGAAGAGCAGCCAGCGCCTCAGGCTTCTTTGCCGAAGGTGTTCCTGCCCTACACAGTGATGGCAAATGGTCAAACTTTATTCGGCGCTGTGAATCAACGAGGATTGAAATTCCTACAAGAGGGCATGATGAAAAGCCAACTTGATTTGTTGCAGCCAAAAACCGCTCAAGCCATTTCTAAATTCAAACAGTTGTCAGCGCTATCGGCGACTAAGCGATCGCCCATTACTCTGACTCTCCAATCAACGTAAACGCTGCCCAATGTAGGGGTTGGGGATATTTATCGCGAGTAGTGAGCATCGCTTGCCGCAGGGATTGGGCTTTGTCAAGTTTGCGGTCTTTCCAGTTTTTGTAAAACTCGGTCATCAAGAAAGCAGTAGACTCATCGGGCACCTTCCAGAGGGAGACAATGACGCTGGGCACGCCAGCCACGAACAGAGATCGCGACAAGCCAATCACCCCATCCCCTGTAATATCGCCGCGTCCAGTATCACAAGCACTGAGCACCACCAGGTCGGCATTGAGTTTGAGATCAAAGATTTCGCCAGAAGTGAGTAAGCCGTCGTTGCGATCGCCTGTGCCGTTGGGAGTGAGGGCGATCGCGCCGGGAGTGTCGCCTTTGAAGCTGTCGAGTAAGCCGTGGGTGGCAAGGTGGATGATGCCAGCGTTCTGCATTTGTTGAACAACCTTGTCTTTTCGAGCATCCGATCCCGTAATGGCTTGAGTGTTGAGTTGTTTGGCAATGGCGATCGCTTCCGTTTCTGAGCCGGGAAGCACCGATAGTTTTTTGGGTGGATCGCCAATCACGGTAGTGACAGCGGGCATGGTGGGATTGCCGACAACCAGGGCAGGGCGATTTCCTTTTGGCTGACTGAGAGCAGTTTTGTGGGTCAGGTCGAGGGTTTGGATGGAAGGAGCGGTGAGGATAGTGTGTTGAGTGATCAGGGGTTGATTTTGGGCGTTGAGCAGGGCGGGAAAGGGGACGAGGAAGAGTTCGCCTTGAGGCATGAAGATGACGCGATCGTTTTCGTTTTTGGGCAACAGATCGGCGATCGGTTCAATCAGCAGTTGATGTAGTTGGCGCAAGGAGCGATCGCGCTGCTCTTGCAGTTCCCGCTGTTTTTCCGGTGAAATGGCTGTCAGAATCTCTGCTTCTTCAGTGCGTCCTCGCACACCCAGTCCATCGCGACTGGCGTTGACAAAATCATTTAGTGATTTGCCCAAAGTAGTGAGATTTGCTTGGCGAAACTGAATGCTACCGTTGGGCTGAACGATGTAGATGTAGAGGTCTTTATCAGAAACAATCGAGTACTGTACCAATGTCGCCGCTTGAGTTTTTGCCACTTGCTGAATTTGAGCGATCGACAGTCTTTCAACCTTCTGTTTTGCGATGGCATTTTCTAGCGTCTCCCCTGCAAACCGTGCTGCTAAGAGTTCAATGAAAGCTCTGGCACGACCGCGATCGGAGGTTTCTAGTGCTGACCCTTTTTTTTGAAGTGCAATTTGAGCTTGTTGAAGAAAGCGGTAGGATTGTACACTTTTTTCAGCAAGAGAGCGCCGTTGCTCATCCGCCAGACCGACACGAAATGACTCCCAAATTTCAATACTGTTTTTCAAATTAGTTTCGGCTAAGTCTTTTTTATTTTGCCTTAGAAATACTGCTCCTAAATTCTGCAATGAAATTGCTTGGATTTCATAGTCTTTAGTCTCTGATGCCACGACTAGTGACTGTTTGTAGTATTGAATAGCTATTTCACTAGCACCATCCGCATTAGATACACTAGCAAAAAGCCCTACGCGCCCCAAAAACGTTGCTTGGGCAGAACGATCTTTTAGCTGTTCAGCAATTTTTAGCCCTTCAATCAGCAGATCAGATCCTTCTTTAAAATTACCCAATCGAAAATTGACTAGAGTAGAGTTTGAAATAGCAATCATCTCTCCTCGCGGATCGCCTTGCTTGCGAGCAATTTCAATTCTTCTATTGTAAAAAACAATTGATTTTTGATATTCTTCTAAACCTTGATAGGCGGTGCCAAGACCTGCGAGAACCAAATTTAAGTTGCGGGAGTCATCGTCA
Organism: Leptolyngbyaceae cyanobacterium; assembly: GCA_041752515.1. Taxonomy (GTDB): domain Bacteria; phylum Cyanobacteriota; class Cyanobacteriia; order Leptolyngbyales; family Leptolyngbyaceae; genus ULC077BIN1. The sequence goes on from JBGSWI010000076.1 coordinate 4,482, forward strand.
TCTAATGCTTCTTGTTTTTCTAATTCGTTTAAAACAGTATGGTAGGAATCTTTTGCTGCTTTATAGTTTCCAACATATCCATTAATCGTAGCAACACCAATTAACGCGCGCCTTATATCGGCAGAATTTTGATTTGATCGCGCAATATCTAAAGCTTTTTTATGAAATTTAATTGCTTGGGAGTACTGCCCCAACTTGGCATAGGAATCTCCAATCCCTACTAATGCTTCAACCTCAATTGTATGATTACTTTTTCTGCTTAAAAGCAATAGTTGCCGATTATATGCTTCGATTGCTTTTTCTGGGTTGTTATCATAATAATAACTACCTGCTAGTCCACTCAATAAGCGAATCTCATCTTCTTGAAGATCAAGATTCCTAACTATTGATACGGCTTTTTCATAGCTGGAAATTGCTTCTTCAAACTTTGATATTTTTGCATAAGAAAGTCCTAATGTTTCAAAAAGTTCATATGGATTTTTGTAAGAGTCATCAGGAAAGAATGGGAGCTTTGGTCGAACGTCTAACGCAGCCAATGCGGTTTGAATAGCTTGTTCATACTTCTTGTCATCACGCAAAGATCTCGCCAAATTTCCCAATGCTGCAAATTCTCCAAAAATATCCTCATTTTTTCTTGCAATCCGCAGAGATTCTTGCTGAAGCTTAATGGCTTGAGGATATTGTTTAAGAGAGTGATAGAGCAACCCAAGATTGCCTAGTGCCGCACCTTCATCGCGTCTATCCTGACTTTGTTGGATAAGATTTAATTGATTTTGAAGGTGATAAAGTGCTTTTTCATAATTTCCAACTGCACGATAGGCTATTCCTACATAACCCAATGCTTCAATTTCACCTTTTTTATATTTCACATCTTGGTAGATTTTGAGAGCTTGTTGCCAAGATTCAAGAGCCGCTTGTGCCTGTCTTGAATTGAATAATCTGAATCCCTTATCCATTAAATAATCAGCTTCATCTTTACGCTCATCACCCCCGACTTCTTGCGCGATCGCACCCACCATCCCTCCACTCCAAACCACCCTTAAAACCAGCAACGGCACCAACACCCAGATCACAACACGACTCTGCATACCTCAACTCCTAATCATGTAAAAATGTGAGCGATCGCCAATCTCTGCCCTCTTTCTCTGTCCTGAAGCCAAAAGGTTATGCAAATTGCGATCGCTCATCCGCGAACCCTCCAGTCTCTGGATAAAACAGTACCAGCCCACCGCGAAAGCTTTGCACCCAGAGTTCCTACCCACCGCCCTTCAGCAAGATTGTAGGCGATCGCTCTCAGGGCAATCCTAAAAGCGATCGTCCAAACAATCAGTTTCAGCGCGGGATGCATCTAAAATCCTCCAGGCAAAGTAGACTCGTCAGTAATCTATCACTCCTAGCCATGGGAGATTATGCAACAGTTTCAAACCAGAACACCTGCCATCTCGTTCATCCGGCTTGACCAAGCTTGAGCCAATGTCGAGATTTGTAGGCGTTCGGAGTCATTACTCCAAACCTCAGTCCAATGCATATGCCATCGAGATAATTGACGCTGCATCTGAGCCAGTTCAAACGCCGTATCCACCTCTAAATCCAGTGCGGTCAGTTCTAAAAACACCTTACTTTCTCGCACGATCGCCAATACCAAGTCAGCATTCGCCTCATCTGGACTGAGCGCTGCCAGTCGTAAAAAATTCTGTGCCAATCGTTCCATCCGCACCGATAAGCGTTCACAGCGAAACGCCAATTCTTCTGTAGTCCAACTGTTCATACGCCTCCTAGCAGTTTATGAATGACCTGTTTAACGCGATCGCGAATCGTTGCATCTAAAATTTGCATTGATCGATTCTGACGTGGACGCAGATTCACCATCGACTCATAAACAATTTCTTGGGAGATTGGATTCCAACTGGCTCCCCACAGATCCTCCTGCTGGCTTCCATAATCTAGCAAAACCGTCTCACAATCAAAATGCATTTCCCCACCCCCTGCCAAGATTTGGCGACGAATATCCACAACAGTCTTGATATAAAATCGATGTGCTTGCAGCATATCTGTGATTGTTTCAGACGTTGCCTGTTTCTCTAAGATATGAATGATCACCGGTAAAAACCAATCTTTGAGGTATTTTGCCAGAGACTCGTAAGAAATGCTCAGAGTATTCGGCTTCACTCGTAATATTCTCCCTTATTCAATCTTTGAACTTGAAACCCTGTTTGGAGCCGTAAACTATCTGTTTCAGCAGTTGAGACAATCCGCGATCGCGTTCTAACTTTGCACCACTTCAATCAATGTCGAGACCATAGAAAACTGGGCGGTATCCACCCCGCGAACTTCTGCTCTCACCTCAATATCCGATCGCGTGTTGCGATCCACATTTCCCAGCAACGCATCCACCGCCGTCAATGTATCATCGCCTCGCATCGGGGTAGGCGACACGCCCCGCCCCGATGATACGCCGCCCCGTTCGCCAATGGTTCGCAATGCCGCCAGCGCCGTCCGAATCGGTTGCACACTGGCAAAGGTGATCACTTCTAGCGCCCCTGGCGTTTTACTCAGGGGAAAGGTCACGCCTGCCTCTGGTAAGGTTAACTCTTGTCCCGGAGCCACTCTAGCGCGATCGTCGGGTGCATCCCAATAGGGAAACAGCACCCGCAGATTTCCGGCACTACCAATCGACACGACACCAATAAACAAATCTTTTCGAGTATTATTCTTCACCTGAATTTGAATCTCGGTGCCCGGTTTAAATTGATTGCCGCGCACCTGTCCACCGCTTTTTCCAGTGGATTTCACCTGCATCGCCACACTCGTGGATTGCCCACCCGTGACCACATCTAGTCCGCCGATCGCCCGCAAAATTTCGGCAGCAAGCAAGGATTGAAATCGGGGTGTCAGGCGATTGATCGCATCGACGATCTTTTCTCCCGGTTCGTTGAAGGTGGCGCTCAAGGGGCGCAAATCCCCGGTCAACAAGCCAATACTGTCGGGTTTGGGCACCTGGGAAACGGCTTGAGTACGAAACGCTTGTTGATGTTCAGCAGTGACTCGCCCCAAACGGTAATTCATGGATTGGTTGGAAGCCACCAGTTCTACCTGGGGGAGGGACTTCAGCGCTGCGGCGATCGCGTCCCGATCCTTTGACAGCGATGCATCCAGCCCGACCCGCAGTTTCAGATTTGTAGGCAAACCGCGCACTCGTTCCCGCAGCAATGCGCCCGGTTTCACGGCACCCTTATCTCCCTGACGCACCTTGCCCAATCCCGTTAAGCCATCGCGAGTCTCCTGCTCAATCTGAGCGATTTCTTTACCGCTGGCATCCACTACGCTAAACAGCGTCCCCTTTTGGTTTGCCGCCAAACTCACTGAAGAAATCCCGCCCAGCCAATATTCCACGGTGCCATCGGGCTTTACATTTCGCACCACCGCCTCTGCAAACGGCTGCGTCGGCTGGAGAAAGTATAGCGGCTGTTGATCGTTGGATTTGGGATTTGCCGCAAAAATGGGTTCCTGTCCAGTCGAGCCGCTAGTCGTACTGCGGGTGCTGCGAGACAGGTTTGTAAACACCGTACCAATCGCTTCATTCTTGGCTTGTTGCCACAAATAGCGAGTCAATGTGTAAGTAAAGGCTCCGGCAAAAAAGGTGTCTCGATCAAAGGGGGCATCGGCAGCGAGTTGGTCGTAGTTGGCAGACCCGATCGCCACGCCTTTAGCAATGCCCTTACTTCGTAACTGTTGCAACTCCGCTTCAGAAAGTCCCAGTTTTTTCATCCAGCGCTGCTGATACTCCAGTTCGACATCACTGGGAACCGCCAAATTGCGCCCATCTATGCGCGAGGAGACTGAGCGAAACAGCACATTTCCCCGCGTGCCGCCACCCGAATGACAGCTATCTAGGACAACGGTGACATTCTCAGTTTTCAAGGCAGCCATCAGCAAAAACAGAGTGCTCCCCATAATGTCTTGCACCTGCTCAGGGTTGGAGGTGGCACGGTCAAATGGAACCAGGGTGCCGTTTAAGCCCTCTGTATTTGGCACTGTCTTCAACACGCCATTTTGATTAACAATCAGGTCTTTCAAAGGATTGGGATCTCGCACGAGAGAGCCATGCCCAGAGAAGTGAAACACTACGACATCGCCGGGTTTTGCCTGCTGAATCAGGTGCTTTTCAAACGCTTCTAAAATGGTTTCCCGATTCGGTTTTAAGGCTTCCTGATCACTCACAATCAAAATATCTTTGGGATTAAACCCATAGCGATGCACGAGCAATTCTCGCTGCAATTCCACATCGGTTAAACAGCCTTTGAGATTGGGAATCTTGTCGGGATAGGCATTCACCCCCACCAATAGCGCCAGCTTGCGTCCCGGTCTGCCCTGCGCCAAGACGCGCCCATATTGATTTGCCTGATGCAACACATCCCACTGGCTAAGTCCGATGCTGGCGAGGGTGGCACCTGCTGCTTGCAGAAAATGACGACGCTGGATTGGGGACATAATCGAATGGTTCTCCTGAGGGTGAATAGGGCTGATTGGGTGCGAAAACTGGATGCAGAAAAGATTCTTCTAAGGCATTCAATATCACATCCCTCCAAAGCTTGGGAAGGTTATGCATTTTGAATTGCTTTTCTTCAACTCCCAATAGGGCTATAAAGCTAACGACTATTTCCAATCAGGATAAATGGTGCCCAGTAGTAAGGATGAGAAAAGTTGGCAGTGCTGGAGGAACGATCGCCAGAAGTAACTGTCACGTTGATGTCGGTTTCGCCCGATCTCTTCGGTGCATCTTTGGCAGTCACGGTTCCCTTCAGTAAGCTGAGTTGTGCTTGCCGTAGCGCTTCGGCTTTGGTCATTTTTTCCGTCGCCAGATTTTTGTAAAACTGCTGCATCAACAAACTGGTGCTGGCATCATTCACCAACCAGAGGGAAGCGATTACAGTTTTTGCACCGTTGTTAAGAAAATAGGAACTAATGCCTGAAATCTCAGTACCATCCTGCCCGGTTGCCCCTAAAGCTGTTTCACAGGCGCTCAAGACTACTAGCTGTAGTTTTAGATTTTTTAGATTATCAATTTTGGAAGTAGGGAGCTTTTCACCATCGCCCATCACTAGAAATGATGCATTCCCATCGCCAGGGTTAAATTTGCCATGCGTAGCAACATGAAGAATGTTATGTTTGCCACTGCTTAAATTATTGCGTAGAGTACTCCAAGTGAAGAATTGATTGAGTGCATCTCACTTTTGCAATGAGTATAAGTGCTTAGGTTTAATTTGTCAGAGACGGAGTTACACTTTGAGCAAATGATCTCTGCCCAAGGAGTCGTATGGACGCTGCCAAGAAAGCCCAAATCCAAGTCTACGCTCAA
>JBGSWI010000077.1:0-24110 GCA_041752515.1 Leptolyngbyaceae cyanobacterium
CCCACTGGGGCTGTCTAAATCAAACTAGAGGTTTCGTTGGACAAACGGGCATCAGGTTTGAGCATTGCCGCAAGGATAGACAGTTTTAAGGCGCGTCGATGAACTAAGAATCCCTGTGCGTTTACGCCAGGGAGTGTCAAAATGGTCTTGCAATAAAGAAATGTAACGGAGCCACTCTGGTCTTTTTTGCACTTTTCCATTTCACGGTTTTTCTATTCAATTAACACAAAGGTTCACTGATATGACTCAACAACCCTCCATCACGCCTAAAGTTGGCGAACCTAAGTTTGGTTTTAACGAGTATGCTGAACGCCTAAATGGTCGTGCTGCCATGATTGGCTTTGCGCTCATGTTGGCGATCGAGTATACCAGCGGTCAAGGTTTATTATCATGGCTCGGTTTAAACTAGGTTAACTGACTTTTGCACCTGACCCCGTTCGGCTGAGTGCGACGCAACTGAGTGCTCGCCGAGCGATCGTACATGGAGCCTGATCCCTTTAGTGGGGGTCTTCTGGGGCACTGCGATCGCGATCAAGCGGGGGGTGCGGGCGATCCAGTTCACTAGATTGATGGATTGAATCGACGTAGCCCAAAACTTGAAAAACCTCAACTGGGCTTTGTCTACCCTTCAGTTTTATATGTCCCCACGGTTCCACATAAAACTGGTTTTGCAGATGGTCGAGGGTTTCACGAGCGATTAAAATTCGGCATCGATCAGCTTGCTTCTCTTTTTGACAGGCTTCCAGGCGTGCAGCAATGTTTACACTGTCGCCAATTACTGCATATTCCAGGCGATTTTTTCCACCCAGGCTGCCCGCCATCACGTTTCCGGTGAAAATTCCGGCTCTCATTTGCACGACAGGCAACCCTCTTTGCTGCCAATCTTGATTGAGCGCTCGTAAGCGATCGCCCATTTCAACCGCACAGGCAACGGTTTGTTGGGCATCTTCGGCAATTTCAGCGATCGCGAGTCGCGGCACCGGCACCCCAAACACTGCCATCAGTCCATCCCCCATAAATTTGTTGACAATGCCATGATGCCGGTGAACAGCTTGAGTCATGCTACTCATATACTCATTCAGCCAGTTCATCATCACTTCAGGGGAATATTGTTCTGAAATGCCGCTAAAGTTGCGAATATCAATAAATAAAATGGTGACCATCAGGGTTTGCCCCGTTAATCTACCTGATTGAAGGAGGCGATCGCGAGATTTCCATAAGGCTGAAGCAATTTCAGGCGAGGTTTGCTGCCCCAACAGTTGCATCACAATTTGCTGCTGCTGACGGGCATATTGCATTTGATGGACGATCGTAAAGCTGCCAACCGCGATCGCGGCAAGTGCGGGAGCGGCAATTGGCACCCATCCTTGATGTAAAAACAGGACGTAGCCTATCCCCGCCAAAAGCAATAGCAGCCCGGTTCCTGCCAACACCAACATAAACGGGCGTTGAACTCGGTAGGCAAGCATTCCACCCGCGATCGCCCAGCTTACAATCCACAAGATTTCAATCGGTTCTGACCAAAACCAAAACAGCGATCGCCCTTCTAGGGCAGCCGTTAGGGTGTGGCTGAGCATTTGAGCGTGAATCACCACTCCCGGCATTTTAGGGTTTTTCGTTTCGGCGGGGCTAAAAGGAGTAAAAAACAAATCTTTGGCGCTGAGAGCGGTGGTTCCAATCAAGACAATCCGATCTTTGACCAAAGCCGGATTAACCTGCTTTTGCAAAACCTGATTCAAGGTGACAACTTCCGAAGGATAGCGAACCGATCGATAATTCAATAAGATTTGTTCGCCTGCGGCATCAATCCGTTGATAGCCCCCAGAATTCGACTTTAAAGGGGAGAAGATTGCTTTTCCTAAGACAAAATCTCCATTGGGCAGGCGATCGCCCGAATGATTGAGGTAGCGCATTGCTAGCCGAGTAGAAAAGGAGACATACTCCACGCCATCGGAGACAAACATGAGATTTCGTCTGATAACACCATCGATGTCAGTCATCAGGTCGCTGAATCCAACTCGATTGGCGGGCACTTTGGGCGGCGCAGGAATCGCTTCTTCTGGAGTGTTTCCTATAAATTGAATGACAATGACATTGGAGCGTTGCAGTTCTTTTGTTAAGGCACTATTTCCGGGTGGGGAGGGAAGGTCGCGTAGAATATCTAACCCAATCACTCGCGGTTGATGCTGCTGAAGTTGGCTAAGGGCTTCGGCATACACGCGATCAGGGAGGGGCCACTGCTTCTGAGTCCGAATATCCGCTTCTGTGATAGCAACAATTAGCAGTCTCGCATCGGCATGAGGCGCAGATCGCAGACGCACCATGGTGTCATACACGGCTAGCTCGGAGGACTCAAATTGCCCTAGCTGCCGAGTGCCTAGCACTAAACCAGTGACGCTAATTCCAGTCAGGATTAGCACTCCCAACTCTACAGAAGTGCTTGGCAGCAAAAATTTGCGCCACCGTGAGAAAAATTGATGAAACCAGACGATCAAGGAAATCCTCTTTGGACTGACTCAGCCCGATTGAGCGACACGTTAGCCTACTCAACACTATTGCAATTATATTCAGCAGAGTTTGAATATGAAGCGAACTCGACACTTCTCACTGGGTTTATCTAGAGAAAAATGAGGGTAGATGCGTTCTTAGGGTAAATTGCACACCGCGATCGCAGGGATTTTAAGGCGTTTCGTGCTGTTCATAGGCTGCCACGATTCGCTGTACCAAAGGATGGCGTACCACATCTGCTTTAGTTAAGTGACAAAAAGCGATCCCTTCAACCGAGTGCAACACTGTTTGGGCGATCGCCAAACCTGAAGCTTGGTTCTGTGGCAAATCAGTTTGGGTTACGTCGCCAGTCACCACCATTCGAGAGCGAAACCCTAACCGAGTCACGATCATTTTCATTTGAGCGGGTGTGGTATTTTGAGCTTCATCTAAAATCACAAAAGCATTATTGAGAGTTCGTCCCCGCATATAAGCGATCGGTGCTACCTCAATCACCCCCCGCTCCATTAAGCCGGGAATTTTTTCGGGATCGATGAATTCATACAGCGCATCATAAAGTGGGCGGAGATACGGGTCAATTTTTTGCTGTAAATCTCCGGGAAGAAACCCCAACTTTTCTCCAGCTTCTACAGCGGGACGGGTTAAAATCAAACGCTCAAATTCATTGTTTAGCAATGCCTGAACGCCAAGCACAGCCGCCAAAAAAGTTTTTCCTGTCCCAGCAGGACCGATGCAAAAAGTCAGGTCATGACTGCGAACAGCTTGAATATATTGCCGCTGGCGAAAGGTTTTAGCGCGAATGTCATATCCACGGCGGGTTTTCGCAAGCACGTCTTTTTGCAAATCTTGCAGTTCCCCTTGCTGCTGAGATTCGATCGCCTGCTGTGCGGTTAGGATATCGGCACTAGAAATCGGCTTTTCTTCCGCCCAATATCGCTCTAGTGCCTGAATTAAGCGCTGAGTCAGCAAAATTTGATCATCGGCACCCGAAACGAGAAGCTCTTGTCCTCTTAGAACCAGCTTTGCCCCTGTCTGGCGAGCAATCAGCTTTAAATTTTCCTCTCGATTGCCTGCTAGCGCGATCGCGCTTCCAATGCTGGGTAACTCAAGTTTGAATGACTTTACCATGCAGTCGGGTTAGCTACGTTAAGGATAAGGGCGGATTTTAACACGTTCATTCATCAAGTTGCCCTTCGTCGATGGGGCGTGTAACCCGTTTAGGGTTAGGCACAATCCGCCGAGGGGCACTGTGTCCGGCTTTCCGCTCAGGCTCATCAACCCCCATAGAAGATGGAGTACCATAGACCTCTAAGTGAATAGATTGACCTGCGAGTTGAGCGATCGCAGAAAGTACCGTGCGAATAGCTTGAATATTGCGCCCGCCCCGACCAAAGACGCGCCCCTTATCAACGCCCTCAAAGGCTAGCCGCACCCAAACTCTAGCTTTATTGGGGGATGTCTCACAATCCAATCGCAGTGCATCAGGCGACTCTAAGAAAGGCTGAATCAAAAATCGAATCAGGTTCTCGTAATCGGGAGGCACAGTTGCGGAAGAATCAGCTACAACGGGTTCAGGCATGAGGTTTAAGCTTTAGATTTCAGCTTTGAGTTGTTCAAACACATCGGCTTTTCGCAAAATATCGCGCACTGTGTCGGTCGGCTGAGCGCCTTGCTTTAATCGCTTGACAATACCCGGTACGTCTAACTTAACTTCGTCTGTTCTAGGATTATAAAAGCCCAGTTCTTCTAAAGGTCTACCGTCGCGGCGAGCGGCGCTGTTCATCGCCACAATCCGAAAGCTGGCTTCCCGCTTTTTCCCGAACCGCTTTAAGCGTAATTTGATCATGCTGATTTTAGGTTTCTAAGTAAGGAGTTAGGTTAATCTTCGTCCGCGACGTCTGAACGCCGCACACAATCACAGATTATTGATCATATCACAGCAAAGATTCTGCCAGGAGCTAGGCTGGAGCAAATTGGACTGTTGATGGCTGTCTGTAGCGAGGTTGTCGAGAAGAAAAATCTAGAAAGGATGGCGAAAACAGCACCGTGGAGTGTAAAGTCTAGCGATCGCCCCATTGAAGGTAGTTGGGCGATCGCTATTTCCTCTCCCCAGTTGCCAACAAAACCGTAGACATCCACGAAGAACAACTGCGCCTATTTCGTGGCGACTATCATTCCTACAAGCTGGCAGCAAAAAAACAGGCAAAGCTAGAAGCGAAACGCAATCAGCAAAAAGAGAACTCTAAAAAAACCGCGACAACATGATGACGGTGTGTAGAGTAGGGAGTCTTATTTTATGAGGTGGGACGGACTTCAAACATAAGTTGTGAACGATAGAAACAGACATCAAATTCCAAGAAAAAGTTCATCCGACCCAACAACAAAGGTACATCATCAGACAAGCTCCACGCAAAAATCAACCGCGCCGGGTCAAAGCTACCAATCTGTGCGGCAACCAGTAAACCCCGTGCCTCAACCAAAGCCATATTTCCAGCCAGAATCACAGAGGTTGTTTGCTCTTCCCAAGTCGCACCAAGCTGTATTCCAACGCGATATGGTAGGACGTTGACACTTGCGCCTGTATCCAGCAGTGCTGAAACTTCTACTGATAAACCTCGATAGGTTAGAGATAACGGCAATTGAGGCAATGCATCGGGAACCCCAAAGGTATCAAACCCCTCTGTAAAGTTAAATTGCTGGGCATTACGCATTTTGCGGCGACTGGTCTGATTCCAAGAGTTGGCTGAGCTTATGGGCTGCTTCGTGTGAATTAAGAGGTGACCAGAGTGAGTAAGTTGCTCCAGCTTCTAAGGTTGGCTCCTCTTCTTTCGCTAATTCGGCAATCAGAAATTGCATGACTCTCAATTTATCTGCGCGAGGCAAGCCTTTTAATATTGGAAATAGCTCTACTGTAGGCATAGCGCTGAGAAAATATGTGACATCTCTATCCTCTCATAGCCAGCCACGATAGCTATTTCCTCTCCCCAGTTGCCAACAAAAACGAGAGCAAACCATATGCGTCCTGGTTAGTCCCGATGTTTTTCAGAAATGCTGCCCTAAAATGCTGTAAGTGGTGGTAGACAATTCTAGGAACTATGCGCCAGCTTGCCAGCAAAGTAAAAGTTTCACCGAAGGTATTTACACCAATCGCGATCGCACTAGGAATTCTAATTTTAGGTGGCTTGGGCTACCGTTTATATGGACAGCACCAGACGCTTCAAGACTTTGGCAAACAGATTCAATCACTGCCAGCGTCTGTGCCCCCTGAAGATAAACTTAAATTAGAGAAAGAGCGCATTGCGCTAGAAAGTACGCTCACAAGCACTCTGGCTCAAATCCTTACGGGTGGATTTTTCTTCGTCACTGCGTATTTTACTTGGGGAAACCTTCAAGTTGCTAATGCAAAACAAATCACTGAACGATTTACTCAAGCCATTAACCAACTCGGAAGTGAGAAAATCGAAGTCCGATTAGGCGGAATCTATGCCCTGGAGCGAATCGCTAAAGATTCCGCTAAAGACCACTGGACGATCATGGAAGTCCTGACTGCATTTGTGCGGGAGCATTCAAAGCTGCAAAAGAGCAATCCAAAACAAACGTTTCTGACTGATTTTCTGCCTCAATCTCAGCCCAGTGAAGACAGCACACACCCTAAAATCGCTACTGATATACAAGCGGCATTAACCGTAATTGGACGGCGTGATCTAAAAAAAGAAGAACTTCATCAGCGCATTAATTTAAGTCAGACAGACCTTAGCGGTACTGACCTCAGCGGTACATATTTCAGCTATGCCAACTTCAGAGGTACCAACCTCAGCGGTGCCAAACTCAGACTTGTCGACCTCAACAGTGCCTTCCTTGAGAATACTAATCTCGATGGTGCTAATCTTGTCGGTGCCAAACTCAGTAGTGCCCATCTTAGCGGTGCTGACATTAAGGGTGCCAACTTCAGAGGTGCTGACCTCAGCGGTGCCGATCTCGGCGATGCCAACCTCAGCAATGCCTTCCTTTACGGTGTCAATCTCAGCAGTGCCAAACTCAGCTGTGCTATTCTCGCCAGCGCCGATTTCAGTGGTGTCAATCTCAGTAGTGCTGTTCTTGCCGGTGCCAACCTCAGCGGTGCCCGACTTAGCGGTGCCAACTTCACCGATGCTAAACTCCTTTTTGCCCACATCAGCGGTGCCTATTTCAGCGGTACTAACCTCAGCAATGCCGACCTTAGCAATGCCGACCTTAGCGATGTCAATTTTAGTGATGCTAACCTCAGCGATGCTAATCTCAGCGATGCTAATCTCAGCGGTGTTAAGAACTGGACTGAAAAACAACTTGCCGCAGCCAAGTTTTGTAAAACTACTTTGCCAGAAGGGTGCAACTTGAACCCAAACCGAGACTGTGACGCATTAAGTACCTGGATTAATCCAAGTTTATTGAGTGTAAGGATTTCCTTGTAAGGCTTTCCTAGTGAGAATCGCGAACTCTACTTCAAGGGTTTCAGCCATCAGTTTATGGAGATAAGTCGATCTTTCAGAGCGCCTCGTTGGTTATTTCACCAGATCCACCTGCAACAGATTTATCTGAGTAGTTCATTCTTTTGACTGTGAACGGCTCAAATTCATCAATTTGCCCACCAATAATAGTAAAAGCGATCGCGGCTTGAGTTTCCTTTTGCAGCGATCGCTTTCACTATTTTGAATCTGATGAGCTATGGAGCCGAGGAAAGTAGGGGTTTGAGTTTAAGCTTTGACCGCAGCACGACGACGGCGATAAGCCGCTAAACCTGCTCCAGCTAGCGCCAAACCTGCCATGGTGGTTGGTTCAGGAACGGCTTCAGAGCTTCCGCCGACAGAACCCGTAGTGCTTCCCTCTGTGAAGTAAACGCTGATGTGAGAGACATCTTTGGTATTGCGGACATCAAAGAGGAGCTTTTCAAACGGTGAAGTCCACGTTCCAGAGGTGACTCCCTTCTCCAATTGATAGCCAACTAAGGAGGTGCCTGCTCCGCTTTTGAAGACTAGCATCGCGTTTTGCCAGGTTGGCTGAAAAACTTGAGCGATATTCCAGATGCCCTGTTGTCCAGATCCTTTACCGCCGTAACCCGCAGTTTCACCAATCTTGCCGCCAAAATTCCAGTTGGTCAGTCCAAAAAAGCCTTCTTGGTTAACGGTAAGCGGTTTGTTCGGAGAAACAGAGTCCTGAGTTGCGGTATTGCTGTACTGGCAACCAGAAGATCCAGACACGTTATCAGCAGTGCCAGAAGGGCAGCTAAAGGTTGCTGCATTTACGGGAGCCGTGGCAACCAGGCTAGCCGCGATCGCAGAGCCAATAGCAGCGAAAGCAGTTGCAGAGGATGTAGAGAAAATGCGTTCCATAGTTAACCTTCAGGGTTTGATGAGGTGAAAAAACTTTGACAGATGTAATCTTCCTTATGAGTAGATTCAACCTTTCTTGTAACCTAAGTTACCAAACCTGTTTGTAAGAGATCCACCGAATCTCCACGGATTCAAGCGATCTTTATCAATCTGGCTAGACTCTAAAGGGATGGAAAACCACTGACTTCAAAGAAGCTCTCAGTATTTCCCCATGTGTTTTCACTGAGGCGACTCCGTGTAATCACCAATTTTATTGATGCAACGGCGACTCTAATGAAGGAAAAAATCGTTAAAAGCCTAAACTTGCATAAAGGCTCATTCTTCGGGTTTGAAGCAATAGAAAACCGCGCTTTGAAGATTCGTTGCAATTTAAGATTCGTTGCAGATTTAATTGGCGTGCCTAGAAAAATGCGCCGTTTTAGAAACCATCGGCTACGTTAATCTGCGTGAATCCATGCAACGATTTGAGTCGGGAATGTTGAGGCGAAATGGCATATTCAATATATTTATCTGCGGATTCACCAGGCAAGTCTTCACCGGGAAACTATCCGCCGAGCCAGCATCAGCCTTCGGTTTTAGAGTTGGCTCAGCGAGGAAACTATCGGGCGATCGCCCATGTTAGATGATGACATCAAGACGCGATCGCCCTACATTGCTCAACGAAAGGCTCTAATCGCCTCGCTAGCATTAGTTTCAGCCATCAAAATACAGCACCTCAATAGGTCAAAGTTGAGATCGCCGAGTCCGGGTAGTTGGCTGCAATCCAGGCATTCATAGCGATTGGAACCCCACACTACGCCTGATTTCGCAGGTTAATTGCTGGCTTGATCGCTGCGATCGCCACTTGTCCAACTATTTTTTAATGCCCTATCAAAAAAAGTTCTAAAAGCACCCAATTGGGGAATAACTGAACAAGAATCTTGTTTTTCCCAATTCCTTTGGTGCATCCATGACCTACTCCCTCAAAGTTGCAGATATGCCTGCAAGCGAACGTCCCCGCGAACGCTTGATATCCTATGGCTCTCGTCATCTCGCAACGGCAGAACTAATTGCAATTTTGCTCGGAACGGGGCAAGGGGCAGGCAAGCTTTCGGCGGTGGGTTTAGGGCAATATTTGCTGCATGAACTGGGCAAATATCAGGAAGATCCGCTGTCTGCTTTGCGGACTGTGACGGTTGCGGAGTTGACGAGAGTTCCGGGGATTGGAGAAGCGAAGGCAACTACGATTCTGGCGGCGATCGAACTGGGTAAGCGAGTTTTCCAATCTCGTCCAGCCGAGTCTACTTTGGTTGACGACCCGGCTGTTGCCGCCGCCGCCCTGAGTCACGATTTAATGTGGCAGGCGCAAGAACGGTTTGCGGTCGTTTTTTTAGATGTGAAACATCGACTTTTGGGCACGCGGATTGTTAGTGTGGGCACAGCGACCGAAACGCTGGCGCACCCTCGCGAGATTTTTCGAGAAGTGCTGAAACAAGGGGCAACTCGGATTATTGTTGCTCACAACCATCCGTCTGGAAATGTGGAACCTAGCCCAGAGGATCTTTCTCTAACCCGTCAATTACTTACAGGGGCGCAGTTTTTGGGCATTCCACTGCTCGATCATTTGATTTTGGGAAACGGAAACTTTCTCAGCATGAGGCAAACAACTGGTTTATGGGATGAGCAATTGCAGGAGGTTTGAGCGGCAAAGGACAACGTTTTTGCGAACAGAATACTGTCTTTAACTGCCGCAAGTGCTACTTTGACGAAGGAACGTTACTGAATCAAGCAATTTTTTTATGCGGTTATCTCGATTTTTAGGTGGGCTTTTGCTGGTTTTATGGCTATCGATTCAATGTCTGCCTAATGCTGCGTTTGCGGCGAGTTCGGCAGCGATTCGAGCGATCGATGATAATGAGGTCGTCAACAAAGATTTTTCTGGGCAAAATTTGGTTAAGGCTGAATTTTCCGATGCCAACTTTAAGGATGCCAACTTTAAAGGGGCAGATCTACGCGGTGTTGTATTCAACGGCACCAGCTTAGTCAACGCTGATTTGAGTAGTATTGACTTTAGCAATGGGATTGCTTATCTAACAGATTTTTCGGGCGCAAACCTGAGTAATGCCGTGTTCACGTCTGCCATGATGCTCAAGTCTAGCTTCAAAGATACAACAGTGACAGGGGCAGATTTTAGCGATGCCTCCCTCGATCGCGGACAAGTGTTGCGGTTATGCAAAACTGCCAGTGGCACCAATTCCATTACTGGCATCGATACGCGCGAGTCGCTCGGTTGCCGTTAAATCTACGCTTAAAATATCTAAAGTATTCTAAGCAAATAAACCTGACGCTAGTTTATGTTTTCGGCAGAGGCACGATCGCAAAAAAGTGTTCTCACCTTGCCGCGATCGCTTACCATCTACCAAGCCTTCGCCTTAGATCACTCAGCAGGGTGCTGTGAAGTTCTCGTGTTTGTGGCGCTTGCATTTCATTTTCTGCATTTGCACTTACAATAAGTAGAACAGGTGAACTAAAATATGGGCGGACTGATCTGGAGCTTGCCATGAATATTTTTCAGCGTGTTTGGGGTTCGTTTGGGTTTGCAGAGCAATTTGAAGATGCCGACTATGACTATGAGTATGGCGATGAAGACTATGCTCAAAATCCAACGATGGTACAAGAGGCGGCGATGATTCCGCGTGAGCGTGCTATCGCGCCATCCAATAATGTCATTGGAATGCCAAATCGGGCATCTGGGATTTCTGAGGTTGTTATTTTACAGCCTCGCTCATTTGAAGAAATTCCTCAAGCTGTCAGAATTCTGCGGGAGCGGAAGTCTGTCATCTTGAATATGCTGCATATGGACCCAGAGCAGGCACAGCGATCGGTTGACTTTGTGGCGGGGGGAGTGTTTGCGATCGATGGGCATCAAGAGCGCTTGGGCGAAAATATTTTTCTGTTTACTCCTAACGTGGTGCAAATTACGGCTCAAGGGTCTACTCAGCCCACTTTCACGCCCACGATGCCTGTAGAGCCAACTCCGGCTTCAATGTTACACACCATGTCTGCGATCGCGCCTACCATTACAACCTCCGACAGCCAATTTCGCAGGTGATGGGATCTTGATCCTGATGCGTCATTAGTCTGCAAGTAGGGCTATCTGCAAGTAGGGCTAGTTTAACCGCAATATTGATGCAATCTTTACTTAAGTAGAGAAAAGGATAAAGTTTTCAACTGACGTTATCATTCTCAAAACCTAGAGTGGGCACTCTGTGCGTAACCTACACCAATACGCCGTGAGAAACCCCATGAAAATTGTTAAGGCTAGTTTAGTAATCTTGCCTTGGTTGACTGCCGTTGCTATTTCTCCAGCCCATGCTCAAGAAGAATACTTCAAATATGCGTGTGATGATGGCAAGACCTTTGAAGTGACAGTCAGACCCGAAAGAGCCAAATTAAAATTAGATGGAACGACTACCTTAAAATTGCTTCCCTTGGATGCCAGAGAAGGGCTTAAATTTGCCGCTAAGCGCGTCTTACTAACGATGGTGAACCGAGAGGCATCTATTGAAATCAACAACAGCTTTGCTTACAATCGATGCGTTGTTCAATAAGTGTAGCCATTGCGAGGGCTGCAATAGGGGCAATATGGGTTAAGCGGCTGAAGCGAGCAAGCCTTCTAACCACTTGAAGACTCGATCCAACTGGGGCATTGTGACCAATTTTTTCTGTCACAGAATGACAGGTAATCGGTTGAAATTTTGGCACTGTCGAACAATGTCATACCGTTTTGAATTTTGAGTTTTGAATTTTGAGTTTTGAATTGTAGAAACTTTACTCAGCTATGGTTTCAAGCTCAGATCTGTCGCATCCTTCGTTTAAATTGGTATCAAGAATTTTGTCAGAGGGAATTGCCAACTCCTCGTGAAGAAATGTTGTTAATTGCCTCGTTCTATTTTCCATCGTGTCCATAGTGATTGGTGACAATTGAGTTTGAATGTTCGCTGAATCAAAACTGCCGTCTTGTTAAAACAAACGATAGCTCATCAACCACCTGAATTCTGCCTCTACGAAGCCCATAGAGCAGGCGATCGATTAGATGTAACTCCTCTTGAGTGGAGTGAACGTCCATGATAGTTGCCATCATGCCATAGCGATCGGCTAAGGTGAGCCTACCCGTAGAGCTAGATTGGGCAAATAATTCTGGTAAGGCAGTCGGTAAAAGGCAAATTGAAATCATGGTGCGTATCAAACTCAATGATTTCACTATCGCTCTTCTAAAAGAGGTTTCGGGTGATTGACAAAGCTCTGCGGGTGTGATGATCAAAGCTAGACCGTGTGACCTAGATCACGCGCTATGGAAAGGGTTCATAGGAAACGTAATTGTAAACACAGTTCCTTTTCCTAGTTCACTCTTGACTTGAATATCTCCTCTGTGTAGTTCAACACATTTTTTGACGATCGCCAGCCCCAGCCCGGTTCCTTGAATCTTACCCACGTTGCTACAGCGGTAGAACGTTTCAAACAAATGGCATTGATCTTTTGATGGAATCCCAATGCCATAGTCTTGCACTCGAAAAGTAGCCGTGCCCGATTGACACAGCAAGCTTAAATGCACGCTACCGCCGATTGGAGAATATTTAATAGCATTGGAGAGTAGATTGGTGAGAACGTGCCACAGCAGTGCAGCATCCATGACCGCGTTAGAGCAGTCTCCCTGACACTCAGACATAATGGTGTAGTTCTGGCTGTGGCTAAAACGCAAGTTTTCCGTCAGGTCAGCGCAAAACTTTTCTAAATCGAGCGGCTCTGGCTGATAGTGCAGCCCTCCTGCTTCACTGCTACCCAGCAACAATATTTCATCTAACAAATGAGTAATCTGCTTGATTGACGATTTAATTCGCTCAAAGTAATCGTTTCTTTTTTGATCGGTCAGTTCGCGATCGAACTTTTGGAGCAACTCTACTGACGTGCGAATAGTGGTCATTGGGGTGCGAAACTCATGGGATGCCATGGAAACAAAACTGGATTTCAGCAGGTTTATTTCTTGCTCTTGCTCCCAAGCACTCAAAATTTTGCGCTCACTGTTTTTAAGCTGTTGAAAAATCTGTTCCCGCTCAATTGCATAGCGCAGCGATCGCACCAATAGCTGGCTTGTAATTTGATTTTTAACCAGATAATCTTGCGCGCCCCGCGCCATCACTTGCAAAGCGAGTTCCTCATCATCCATCATGGTCAGCACAACCACTGGCGTGATAGGCACGCTTTCACGAAACTCAGTTACCGTTTCCAACCCGTCAGAGTCAGGCAAACCAAGATCTAATAAAACCACATCAAAGTAATTTTCATGGCACTGAGCGATCGCATTCGACAAGCGCTCAACGTGGGTCAAGCGCCACTTTTCATGACCTAAATGCAAAAAAACTTGTCTTAGCAAATCGGCATCCGTGGGGCTATCTTCCACCAACAAAATCTGCATCAGTGTTGTGTCCATGTTGTACCCATGAAACTGATTCGTTAAAAACGAGAAAGTGTCGGAAAAACGTGATGTCACTCAATACGATCGAATTTTAGGATACAGTCACCCTAAAATTCGATCATCCGCATTTTTCTGACTCACACCATTTTCGCTCATACCAAACTGTAAGTCTCTCATACCGATTTAAATTGCAAACGTAATATATCTACCCCAGTGAAGTGAGGAATGGGTAGAACAAGATTGATAGTTGTTAGCTCTGCGGCAACCAGTCTTCCGCCAATACTAGCGCTGGAGAATAGGGACACGCTTCTGGAAACACCGCGATCGCCATACTGGTTTGCTTAGCTGCGTGGTGACGCGCCCGTTGATAAATCGCTTCAAGCTGCTCTGCGAAATAACTTCTCAAACTAGGACTATCTTCGATCGCCAATTCAATCTGGGTACGCGCATCAGTAATAAAATCGGCGGTGCTGAATGGCGATATGAATTGCCCACCCTGCGGGAAGCGAGCTACATCCCCAGCCCTTCTCCCTAGGGAGAAGAGAGCCAGAAATCTTGTTCCCTCGCCCGTTGGGAGAGGGCTAGGGTGAGGGCGTATTTTAGAATTCATAGACTGATTCAGCAACGCCATGAAATCTAGCCAACCATCTGAGCGGCGCTGAGGTTGATACTGCCCTTGCTGTTCGGTGACCAGCTTGGAAAAATCAGATGGCGATCAGCTTATTCAGAAGCTTTCCCTATATTTCCCATACGTTAGCCCAAACTTTCTGAATATTCTGCCTCTAGAGGCAATCACCCCCAATGTTCCAAATATTTCAAAGCCGCTAAAGGCAAATTTTCTGTGATTAGTTAGCAAAAAGCGCTAGAGACTCACAAGTTATCTCTAACGCTGCTATTGCAAATGAATTGAGAAATCTAAACTACCAACTGGATTTAACCACACCGGGAAGCAAGCCTTGGTGCGCCATTTCACGGAACACATGGCGAGACAGCCCAAAGTCACTGTAGTATCCTCTAGGGCGACCCGTTGCCCAGCAGCGATTACGGTGACGGGTAGGAGCGCTATTGCGGGGAAGCTGCTGGATTTGACGGTGGATAATCAACTTCGCTTGCTGATTGGGTGCCGCTGCAAATTGCTCTTTTAAATCTGCCCGCTTTGCGGCGTATTTTGCGATTAGTTTCGTGCGCTTTTTCTCGCGCTCAATCATGCTTTTCTTAGCCATGGATCATCCCAACACTTTTCCGAATAACACAGTCTCTCATGTTACCTGAATATCATCTTGCAATGCTACTGATTTAAGAAGTTTTTTAGATGTGGTGCCTTTAACATTTGGTTTACTCAATTTTTTGGCGGGATTATGGGCGACGGGATTGAAGGCAGACGGACACAGATCGGCAAGCTGGCAGCGATCGCAAGCAGGTTTACGAGCATTGCAGACCGCCCGACCGTGATAGATCAGCCGAATTGACCAATTTTCCCAATCGGGGCGCGGCAACAGCTTGATTAGATCTTGCTCGACACGAACCGGATCGAGATGTTTCGTCAAACCCAAACGATAGCTTAAGCGTTTCACATGGGTATCTACCGTTACGCCCATGTTGATGCCAAAAGCATTTGCCAGCACCACATTGGCAGTTTTTCGGGCAACTCCGGGTAGAGTCAGCAATTCTTCCATCGTCTGGGGCACTTCCCCCCCAAACTCAGTCATGATCAAGCGGCAAGCACCCTGGATGTTCTTCGCCTTGTTGCGAAAAAAGCCCGTAGATTTGACTAGGGTGATGATGTCATCCAATTCAGCCGCCGCGATCGCGGCGGCATCAGGAAAGCGCCGAAACAATTCTGGAGTCACCTTATTCACCCGTTCATCGGTGCATTGGGCAGACAGAATCGTTGCAATGAGCAACTGCACGGGCGTTTCATAATCCAGCGAACAAGTGGCATCGGGGTAGAGTTCCTTAATCCGCCGCAAAATCTCCAGCGCTCGTTGCTTGGTTGAAGGTTTACGAGCCTTCGTGTTTGCCTTAGTATTCACTGAGGAATTAGGTTTGCCGTATCGCGAATGATCAAGAAAATACCTAAGCCTAGCAGCAACATCAATCCGGTTTGCATCACGCCATCTTGAATCTTGCTAGGAACGGGCTTACCGCGCAACCCTTCCAGAAAGAGAAACGCTAAATGTCCGCCATCTAAGGCGGGTAGAGGCAAAATGTTGATAATTGCCAAGTTGACGCTAATTAATGCGGCAAAGTAGAACAGATTGGCTGCATCAGACTGAGTAATCCGGGAACCTGCTGCCACGATCGCCACGGGTCCTGCCACTTGGCTTGCCACGGTGTTGAAGCGGCTAACCAGCATCCCAAAGCCTGCCACCGTATCGTAAACAATTTTTTGGAATTCATTAGCAGCAGCACTAAAGACTGTCAATCCCCCCACACGCTGTCGGGTTAAAGCGCCATTTGAATCCAATCCAGCCCCAATGCGACCTTCACCCGATGCGATCGCCTCAGGAGTGACTGCCAACGTCAATAGTTGGTCGCCTCGCTGCACTTCTAAATTAATCGGCTGACCTGGATTGACCTCAATAATTTTCCTCAGCGCCCCTTGTTCGTCTATCGCTTGACCAAAGGTGCGCCCATCAGCAGATACAATTACATCTCCTGGTTTAATGCCGTAGCGCATAGCCGCCGTAGGCTTTAACTCAATGGAGGCAGCGGTATCTTTCGGCAACGCTATTTTGGCAAGCTCCGGCTTACTACCCTCACTTTTGTGTTGTACGGGCAATTGCACAACTTGCTCAGAAGGTTTAATAACCAAGTTGGCAGTATTGGCGGAAGAATTGTACGTGTAATCAAACTTTTGATCAAAAAAGACGGTATCTCCGACCTTGATGCCGAGATCAGCGACCTGAGAGCTGACTGCGGTCACTTCTGAGACAATGCGCGACACTAAAACTCCCGGCTTATCAGCTTGCGGCGCGCCCACGGTTGCCATTTGCAACACCAAAACCAAATAGGCAAATATTAGGTTGGCAATCACGCCAGCGCTCATGACGATCGCCCGATCCAAAATAGGACGATTTTTTAGCAGATTTGGGTCTTTCGGATCAATGGTGTTTTCTTCTGGATCTTCTTCTGGAAAGCCGACAAAGCCACCGAGGGGAAACGCACGCAGAGCGTATTCGGTTTCAGGTCCTTGATACTTCCATAAAACGGGACCAAACCCAATGGAAAACTTGTTCGCATAAATTCCTTGGAGACGGGCTGCCATGAAATGACCCAGTTCATGGACAACAATTAAAAGCGCCAGAACTGCGATCGCTGGCAAAGCAAACAGAATCCCCGAAATTGACATAAAAGTTTATAACACGTTAATTTGCGATTTATCCATTCTAAAGGGTGTTGCAGGGTTCATGCCTTAAATCCAACCGTCTAGACTGGTCGGAGAGCTTTAAAGCAAAAATTCAGAACCATGCGCTACCGCCGATTTGGCAAGACTAACTTGCTCCTGTCAGTTTTTTCTCTAGGAACCATGCGCTGTTTATCCTCAGAATCCGTTGCAATTCAAACGGTGCAGCGGGCGATCGCGCTGGGCATCAATCACTTGGAAACTGCCACCGGTTACGGAAGCAGTGAGTCATATTTGGGGAAGGCGTTGCGATCGGGCTTATCGGTGCGGCGTAATCAGCTTTATCTGACCAGCAAAATTCCGCCGACCCCAGATGCCGATATCATGGAGCGCACGATTGATCAATCCCTAGAGCGCTTGGGCGTGGATTACCTGGATGCTCTGGCAATTCATGGCTTAAACACCGAGGAACATCTGGCGTGGGTCAGCGCTCCCAATGGATGTATGAAAGCCGTGCGAAAAGCGATGAACGATGGACGGGTCAAGCATATCGGCTTTTCGACCCACGGTTTTTTAGAATTGCTTTTGCAGGCGATCGCCACGGATCAGTTTGAGTTCGTAAACCTGCACTACACCCTATTTTTTCAGCGAAACAACGCCGCGCTTGATCTGGCTCAGCAAAAAGATATGGGCGTTTTCATCATTTCTCCTGCCGATAAAGGCGGCTTACTGTACACACCATCCCCAACCCTGGAAGCTCTATGTCAACCTTTTTCACCCTTAGCGCTAAATCATCGCTTTTTGCTCAGCGATGCGCGCATCACGACCCTCAGCGTCGGGGCGGCTAACCCGGTAGAACTGGAGTTGCCTCTAGCACTGGCTGACCAAGATGGAGCGTTATCGGTTGCAGAGTTAGCCGCCCTACAACGATTGCAGGTACAACAAGAGACCGCATTGGGCAGCGATCGCTGTAGTCAGTGCTATGCTTGTTTGCCTTGTCCTGAAGGGATTCACATTCCTGAAATATTGCGGCTCCGAAATGTAGCCACTGCCTACGACATGACTCAATATGGAGAGTATCGCTATCGGATGTTTGAAAATGCTGGACATTGGTTTCCTGGTAACAAGGGAAATCGCTGCACCACCTGCGGCGACTGCCTCCCCCGTTGCCCAGAGTCTCTGAATATTCCCGCCTTATTGCAAGATGCGCATAAAAAGCTAAACGGTGCTGCCCGACGCAGACTTTGGGAATAAAAAAAGGGATGACATGAGTCATCCCTTTTTTCTAAACCAGCTTGATCTTACTAGCTAGCTAAGTACTCTCCAATGGTGGCTTTGCGCTTACGAAGCTTGCTTAGGGCTTCTCGTTCAATCTGACGAACTCGCTCACGGCTGATGTTGAGACAGTCGCCAATTTTTGCCAACGTTAATGCTTGACCATCCTCTAACCCAAATCGCATGGTTAACACTTGACGCTGTTGGGGAGTGAGATCTGACATTAAGCGCTCCAAATCCATGCGTAGAGAAGCCTGGAGGGTAAACTCTTCAGGTGATGCGCCTGTATCTTCTAAAAGCTCACCTAGCTCAGTATCTTGGTTATCACCCACCCGCAAATCAAGCGACAAAGGAACACGAGCTTGCTCTAAATAATCGCGGACTTGCTTGGGGGTTAACTCTAACTCAGTGGCTAGTTCGGTGGCAGTTGCCGCTCTCCCTAGCTGTTGAGATAACTGCCGTTGAGCTTTTTTGATCTTATTTAATTTTTCAGTGATGTGAATGGGTAAGCGAATGGTGCGCCCTTTTTCAGCGATCGCTCGCGTAATGGCTTGCCGAATCCACCAATACGCGTAGGTTGAAAACCGATAGCCTTTGGTCGGGTCGAACTTTTCAACGCCACGCTGCATCCCAATGGTGCCTTCCTGGATAAGATCCAACAAATCTACATTGCGCTTCGTGTATTTTTTGGCAACGGAAACCACAAGCCGCAGATTGGCTTCTACCATTTTGCGCTTGGCAGCTTCACCTTCTGCGATCGCCTGTTTAAGGTCTGCTTCAAGTAAATCAGCCTCGTTTGCCCACTCTGCCAAAGTGGGGTTGTGTTCTAAACGAGTGGCTAAAGATTCTTGAACAGTGTGCAACGCAACTAAGCGCTGCACTTGCTTGCCCAGCACAACTTCCTGCTCATGAGTCAGTAAAGGAACACGACCAATTTCTCGTAAATAAGTGCGGACTAAATCAGATGAGGTCTGAGCGGTTTTCATAACGCTACCTGAAGATAAGAAGAGTAAAAAGAAACTGAAGGTAGGAGCAGCAGACTCCAATTAAAAACAGGTGCTAAATGACAAGCCACTCTACAGAATGCAATTTGAGAGAGTGGCTGACTTTTTTTTGTGAAGTCTATTTTTCAGAGGAGCGAACTGGAATTGCGATCGGTTGCTGAACTGCCAAAATTCGTAGAGACATCACTGCCACTGCGGTTGCAACCAGACCGAAAGCAACGTTGAAGGACAATGCAAATAAAGTTTCCATAAGGTTTAAAGAGTTTTTTGATTTGTATATTAACTATTGTATCTTTTCTGAGTACATTCCTCTACCCAATGAGAGATACTTTTCGATTTGAATAAAAAACTTTAGAATCGTTGGGTTTAGCGTTGATATAGAAAGATTACCCGCAATCCTCTCTCATAAATGCATCCTGGAAAACAAAATAGCCTTGCCTTCACTTCGTGTGCTTCAGATTACACGATGCGATCGCGGGTTGATCCGTTACAAAAGTTGTTCTACTCTCAGAAAAATTTAACTTCCTTTAATCGTCGATCTGAGTAGGGGCTGAAAGGTGAAGACTAGCATTAAAAAACTTAACCGTATACCAAGCATGATTAGGGCAGTTTCTGCGGTTAATTTGCTGACAGAGCCTTGACCTATCCGCTAAACCTGCCTTAACACCGTTGATATGACGACTCATTCTAAAATTTTTCTCACTCTAGCAGTAGTTCAATAATTGGCAAATCGCGATGCTTTTGCTTCTCCCTCTCAGTAGGTTTCTGTTGGAAACCCCTTAAGAGGGATGTAGTTATCTAGCAAAGCTCAATTAACAGGAGAACCAGCATAGCGCAAATTTCGGTCTTTAGCGAAGATAGTCTTGCAGCGATTGGATGGAAAGGCACTGAGATTGCAGCGATTGAATCGCAGCAGTGGTCGCTTTTGCTCCTGCCATGGTGGTGACAATCGGAATTTTATAGGTGAGTGCAGTGCGACGAATGGTGCGTCCATCGGCTCTGGCTTCTTCTCCGGTGGGAATATTCATAATGAGTTGGATTTGACTATTTTTGATCCAATCCACAATGTTCGGTCGTCCTTCATGCAGCTTGAAAACAAGGTCAACGGCTAATCCATGCTCAATGAGTACCCGCCGAGTGCCCTCAGTGGCAACGATGTGAAACCCTAAACCGATCAGATCTTTCACAATGGGAACCACTGCGTTTTTATCGCGATCGCTCATGGAGACAAATACCGTTCCCTTCAAGGGGAGTCGCTGACCGGCAGCCAGTTCTGCTTTAGCATAAGCAGTACCAAAATCCGCATCAATGCCCATCACTTCACCCGTTGACCGCATCTCTGGTCCTAAAATTGGGTCAGTGCCAGAGAATTTTTCAAAGGGCAACACGGCTTCCTTGACTGACATATGAGTAGGAATCACTTCTTGAGTGTAGTTTAAATCGACTAACGTTTTGCCAGACATCACTCTAGCTGCCATTTTTGCCAGCGGCACTCCAATTGCCTTCGAGACAAAGGGCACGGTTCGGGAAGCGCGCGGATTTGCTTCTAGGATAAAAACTGTTTCGCCTTGGCAAGCAAATTGAATATTCATTAGCCCAATCACATTTAGCGCTTTTGCTAAGGAAATCGTCCAGGTGCGAATTTGATCCAGCACCACAGGGCTGAGGGACACGGAGGGCAAAGAACAGGCAGAGTCGCCGGAGTGAATCCCGGCTTGCTCAATGTGTTCCATGATGCCGCCGATGACTACATTTCCGGTCGCGTCGGCGATCGCGTCTACATCGACTTCGATCGCGTTTTCTAAATACTGGTCAATCAAAATCGGATGATCCGGCTCCACCTGCACCGCATAAGTCATGTAGTGCTTCAGTTCGGCATCGGAGTAGACGATTTCCATTGCCCGACCGCCTAAGACATAGCTAGGGCGCACCACCACGGGATAGTTGATCCGACGAGCCACCGCCAGCGCTTCTTCGGTGCTGCGGGCAAGACCATTGTTCGGTTGGCGAATCTCAAGCTGGCGTAGGATTTTTTCAAAGCGCTCCCGATCTTCCGCTACGTCGATCGAATCTGGTGAAGTGCCCCAAATTTTGGTTTTAGGAGAGTCACCCGTGATCCCTTCTAGATATTTTTGCAGCGGCAGTGCCAGTTTCAAGGGCGTTTGTCCGCCAAACTGAATAATGATGCCTTCGGGATTCTCAGCTTCGATAATGTTGAGCACATCTTCTTTCGTGAGTGGCTCAAAGTAGAGGCGATCGCTGGTGTCGTAGTCAGTAGAAACGGTTTCAGGATTGGAGTTCACCATGATGGTTTCAAAACCATCTTCCTGCAATGAAAAAGAAGCATGACAGCAGCAGTAATCAAACTCAATGCCTTGACCAATCCGATTGGGACCGCCGCCGAGAATCATCACCTTGCGCCGGGTCGATGGCAGGATTTCGTTTTCTTCTTCATAGGTAGAGTAGTAGTAAGGAGTCAGCGCCTCAAACTCGGCGGCGCAGGTATCCACGGTTTTATAAACGGGAATCACGCTCAGGCTCTTGCGGTAGGCGCGCACTTCGTCTTCGGTGGTTTTGGTGGCAAAGGCAATTTGGCGATCGCTAAAGCCCTGCCGCTTCACATCCAGCATTTTCTCTTTAGTCAAGCTTTTGAGCGCGGTACGCTTGAGGAATTTTTCGGTATCTAACAACGCCTGCAACTTATCCAAAAACCAGGGATCGATCGCGCTTAGCTCATACACCTCTTCCACCGTCATGCCCATCAACAAAGCGTGACGCACGGTAAAAATCCGGTCTGGATGAGGGGTTCGCAATCCGGCTCGAATGTGTTCTAAACTAGGCAATTTTTC
Organism: Leptolyngbyaceae cyanobacterium; assembly: GCA_041752515.1. Classification (GTDB taxonomy): domain Bacteria; phylum Cyanobacteriota; class Cyanobacteriia; order Leptolyngbyales; family Leptolyngbyaceae; genus ULC077BIN1. The sequence continues at coordinate 21,807 of JBGSWI010000077.1, forward strand.
TGGCTGGTCGCAGCCCCACCCCGCTCGACCGGTCTCCAGCGATCGCAATGCTTTTTGAAACGACTCTTGAAACGTGCGCCCGATCGCCATCGCTTCACCCACGGATTTCATTTGGGTGGTTAAAGTCGGCGCGGCATCGGGAAATTTCTCAAAGGCAAACCGAGGACTTTTGGTAACGACGTAATCGATCGAGGGTTCAAAGCTCGCAGGTGTTTTCTTCGTGATATCGTTGGGAATTTCATCCAGCGAGTAGCCCACCGCCAGTTTTGCCGCAATTTTGGCGATCGGAAAGCCTGTTGCTTTTGATGCCAGCGCCGAACTGCGAGACACGCGGGGATTCATCTCAATCACAATAAAATCGCCCGTATCGGGATTGACCGCAAACTGAATGTTGGAACCGCCCGTTTCCACACCAATTTCGCGAATAATTTTGATAGACGCATCGCGCAACCGCTGATATTCCTTATCGGTCAGCGTTTGGGCAGGAGCAACCGTAATCGAATCACCAGTGTGAATGCCCATTGGGTCTAGGTTCTCGATCGAGCAAATAATCACCACATTATCCGCCAGATCCCGCATCACCTCTAGTTCATACTCTTTCCAGCCGAGTAAAGATTGCTCAATCAAGATTTGGGATACCGGGCTAGCATCAATGCCCGATGTGGCAATCTCTTCAAGCTCTTCTTGATTGTAAGCAATGCCGCCCCCCGTGCCGCCCATCGTAAAAGCCGGACGAATGATCAGCGGGTAGCTGCCAATTTGGTGACCAATTTCCCGCGATTCTTCCAGCGTGGTTGCCAACCCTGATGGGCACACAGGCACCTCAATCCGTGCCATTGCCTCTTTAAACAACTTGCGGTCTTCTGCCATTTCAATCGCGGGGAGTTTTGCCCCGATCAGTTCCACATTGTATTTTTCTAATGCGCCGCTCTTTGCCAACGCTACTGCCAGATTGAGCGCGGTTTGCCCGCCCATGGTCGGCAACAGTGCATCGGGGCGTTCCTTTTCAATAATCTGCTCAATAATTTCTGGGGTTAATGGCTCAATATAGGTGCGATCTGCTGTGTTGGGGTCAGTCATGATGGTGGCTGGGTTGGAGTTGACCAACACCACTTCATAGCCTTCATCACGCAGCGCTTTACACGCCTGAGTGCCGGAGTAGTCAAACTCACAGGCTTGCCCAATCACAATGGGACCGGAGCCAATCAGCAGAATTTTGTGGAGATCATTACGGCGGGGCATAGTCTAACTGTCCAGGAAATTCCCACATATTGTAAGGGAAAGCTCACAGTAGATTGGTACTGATTTAACTAATCCGAAGTTTTTTTGATAAGTTCGCTCTAATTTTCTTGATTACTGGGATTAAGATTTTAGAGTGTATTGCTTTTCCGCAAAATACTCGAAGGAATCTGTAGCTAGGACTAGAAAGGTCATTTTCACTGAGGAAATGCTAGTGGCAAGACAACTTAAACGGTGGGAATCGCCCCGTAAAGAAGGAAGAAACGATAAAGGACGGGGCGGATCTGCCCGCCAGCGCCAACGAAAAAAGCAGTTTCAAGCCTTGCGAAAAAAACTAAAGGCACAAACGGAGAGTCAGAACGATGAAAACCAAAAAAACAAGAAAGGGGAGGCTAATCAGCTTCCCCTTTTTTTTGATCAATATCGAGCGGGCTAAATCGAGCGGACTAAATGAGTCATCCTGCAACGCGATCGCGCTAGATCTGACTAATCCAGATCTGACTAATTCGGTGGGTTCTTTTTGGGAATGCTGAGTAAGGGCAACGTCGGTCGAGAATCTGAAAACGGCAAGGTATATAGTGCCGCATGATTCATAAAAGCAGTCGGTTTGCGAGTTTTAAGTTGCCACCACCGCAACGCGATCGCGATTCCCACCGTTCCTAAACCTAGCGACATCAACACCCAATGGGCGTTCAATCCACCAATTGCCACATTCACTGCACCTGCGGTTGCTGCAAAGCTGAGTACAGGTTCTTGGCGGTAGATTGATTTGAAACTTCGAGACCCCAAACGATTCATACAAACACTCTGCTGAGGTATTTCAACTACTCAACTACAATTCTAATATTTAGATATGATTCTAGATTTTTTAATGTAGGTGCAGTTTGCGAGATTAGAAATCCCTTTAAAAAACTATCCGCTCCTATCTAGATAAAAGATAGGAGCGGTGTAGCGGGTCATCGGACTGAACCTAACTGCCGGAAGAAACTTTTGCGTAACTTATATTTAAGTTGACTTTGGAGCCTTCCGAAACATTAAATTATGGGCTAGAGAACGGCTCCGGCG
>JBGSWI010000078.1:0-3564 GCA_041752515.1 Leptolyngbyaceae cyanobacterium
TCTGGTTGTGGGAAGACGTTGCTATCCCTGACTGTTTTAAGAGTGTTCGCCGCTCTTTGCCCTATTAACTTGATGCCTGAAAGTGTGTCTGAACTGTTTCACGATGGCAAAGGAGTTTCACCCTGACAAAAGTGAGTATATCAGATAGTGACTCTGTGGCTGAAGCAGCCACGCGGGAACCCTAACTACATCCCACGGCTAAAGCACGATGGGTTTTGTGCGTTCCCCAGCCCTCCCACTTCTATAAACTAGCGCGTATGGATTGGGAAGGTGTGCTTTTAAGATTCGTTGCGAATTTAATTGGCGTTCTTGGAAAAAATGCGCCGTTTTAGAAACCATCGGCTACGCTAGTCTGCGTGAATCCATGCAACGGTTTGAGTCGCGAAAGCAATGCAGTATTCTATAGATAATATCTTCGCTGTACTGGGCGATCGCTGCTCAATGCTTAGCCCTGCCTGAGTTGAGGCTGGTTTCCATTTCTTCATTAGTTTGCGTTTGCATATCGGGTTGTTGAGGTGAAATGGCATATTCAACGTATTCATCTACAGATTTACCAGGCACGTATCAGCCGAGTCAGCATCAGCCTTCAGTTTTAGAGTTGGCTCAGAGAGGAAACTATCGGGCGATCGCCCACTGGCTCAACAGCATTTTGGTGTCGCAGGGCATTCATGTGCAGTCAGAAGTGCCCCGTGCCGGTTATCTCAAAATCATGGTCAATCTTCAGCCCACCAGCCGCTCCGCGCGATCGCCAGAAGCCCACAAGCGCTTAGTGCGTCATATTTGCTACCGTTTGTGGACGCTGAACTCCGCTGAAATTCGAGAAGTCCGCATTTTGGGACGGATAGCAGGGCAGCGGGATATTTTGTGGCGGCAATCGGTGCGACTGAGCGTTACCCGCACTCCCGGCATCAATCGGCTTCGCAAACCGGGTCACGCTACAAAAAGTCCTGCTCAGAAACGATTTCAGCTACTGCGATCGTTTTTGGTAAACCGTTTTGCGCTAGCAGGATTCATCTTTTGCTACTGGTTGATGTACTTAGATGCGACGGGGCATCAAGTTGATCAACCAACGATCGCCGCAACGCCAACCCAACCGCAAACCGAAGAACCGCAATCTGCTCAACCCGCGATCGCCCCTCAAAAACCCCCAACTCTTGATTTTGCAGTGCCGCGCTCATTGAGCGGTCAGACTATTTATGAAGCCACTCCGCCAGCAGGTTCAGAAAAAGTAATTGCACTGACGTTTGATGACGGTCCTTGGGAGACAACCACCGAACAAGTTCTGAGCATTTTGAAGCAGAACAATATCAAAGCCACCTTTTATATGGTCGGTCAAGCGGTGCAAGAGCGTCCAGAGATTGCCAAAAAAGTTGCCGAAGCCGGACACGCGATCGGTAATCACACGTGGCAGCATCGGATGGATGATATGGATGACTTGACCGCTGCTGAAGAAATGGGCAATGCCGCCCGGTTGATTTACCAAGCAACCGGAGTGCGAACGGCGCTGATGCGTCCACCGGGCGGCAACCTCACTGGGTCGCTCGTGCCTTATTCTCAGAAAAAAGGCTATTCAATTAATATGTGGTCTGCGGATTCTAGCGATTACTACGTCTCTACTCCGCTGATTATCGATAACGTGCTGTCGAATGCCAAACCGGGCGGCATTGTTTTGATGCATGATGGCGGTGGCGATCGCAGCCAAACCGTAGAAGCCCTACCCCAAATTATTTCCAGCCTGCAAAAGCAGGGCTATAAATTTGTCACCGTGCCAGAACTGATGCAACTTCAAGCAAAATGGCAGGCAATGACAACCCCCACGCCGATCAAAGAAGTTCCGGTAACGCCCTCGCCGATCGCAACTCCCTCTCCTTAAACGACTCGTTTTTCATGGTTCATTCGTACTATACTTGCAAAGCACCCAGTTGCGGCTTTTTGAGCGCGCGATCGGCGTGATGTACTGCTTACGCAACTGAACCTATGAAGTTCAAGTATTTACTGTTGGGCATGGGTGCCCTGTTGATAATTGTCATCGGGTCGCATTGGAGCGTCAGCAGCAATCCTCAAAATTGGATGTGGCAACTTGCGCCTAAAATTGCCAACTACACACCCAATCCCAGCGACACCCACTTTTACTATCCTTTGCCAGAAGTGGTGGAAGTGACCAGCCCTTTTGGGTGGCGCACCCATCCTATCTATGGCGATCGTCGCCTCCATTCCGGCGAAGACTTGGGCGCACCGGAAGGAATGCCCGTTTTGTCTGCTCACTCTGGCTATGTTCGCTATGCCGATTGGGGCGATGGCTATGGCAACATGGTCATTGTCGAATATGCAGATGGCAAATATCAAACCCTTTACGCTCACTTATCGGAAATTCTGGTTCAAGATGGCGAAGCAGTCCGGGCGCGCCAAGTCATCGGTAAAGTGGGGGCAACGGGCGGGGTTACGGGCGCACATCTCCATTTTGAACTGTTGCGCAAGTCGGGCAACGATTTTGAACCCATTAGCCCATCAGCACAGATTAAAGCAGTGGAAGCCTATGTTGCCGTTAAACCTGATGATCTTGGACAAAAGCTCAACGATACGGCTCAAACTGAAGCCATTTTGCCAGCATCGCCCCCAGAAAGCAGTGAGCCACCGATCGCTCTATCCGATGATGTTTCCGATGATGTTACAGACACCACTCCAACAACTGCTGCATCCAATACACCTGTCTACGAAGCGCCGGGTTTTCAATCTAATCCGACTGCATCCACGATGTCTGAAGATAGCAACCCAGTAGCGAGCACTGGTGGCGTTGTTAGCTTCGATCCCAATTCATTCAAGCCAAAGTAATACCGTTTTGAGTTTTGAGTTTTGAGTTGCAAGACAAAGAAACATTGCCGCTTTCAGCAGACCATCTGTCGCGTTTCGGCTTCAAATTGGTATAAGAAGGGTGTTAAGGGAATTAAGGGTAATAAATCTCGCTACAAACCTCTGCCTTGAAATACATTTCTGCGGTGCCGATTGGAGCGAAGTGGCAGAGCCACTTTTGAGGTATTCCCATGTAGACCATGGGAACAAGGCAATTACCCTAATTCAAAACTCAAAACTCAAAACTCCTAACTTCGCACTCCCCACTTGCTTCACGCTCGGCTCATCCCCATGAGATATAGCAGCGCCATTCTTACCGCAACCCCGCTGGTGACCTGTTGAGAAATTAGGCTGAACTGAGGGTCATCCATTAGGTCAGAGCTAATTTCCACACCGCGATTGACGGGACCGGGATGCAGCACTTTCACGTTGGGATGGCAAAGCGTGAGGAGATCGCGCGTGATCCCAAACTGCTGATGATATTCCCGCAGGCTAGGCAATAGATGACTCGTCATCCGTTCTTTCTGTAATCGCAGCGTCATCACAAAATCGGCATCTCTCAGGGCAGGCTCCAGCGACCAGTGCAGAAACAGCTTGCGATCTAGATGAAGGAATGGGGAGCCGTGAGAATCGAGGGACGAAGGATAAGCGTCTCCATCGGGTGCTTTCACAAAATCGGCAAATAGTTGGGGCAGCAGCGTGGGCGGTCCCGCG
>JBGSWI010000079.1:0-52863 GCA_041752515.1 Leptolyngbyaceae cyanobacterium
AAAGCAGGCTATACACTAGCCCTTGGGCGTGCTGAACGATGGTTTCCATAACCGTCAACTCAAATGATTTCTACGCCCTTTCTTTCAGATTTTCGTTCTCTTGGCAACCCCTTACTGAAACTGGTGCAAGATCTCAGTTAACTGAACCTGTTTGCTAAAACAAACTTTTTTCAACTTGAAGAAGTTCAACAGGAGCCGTGGTCATTATCAGAATACTTCGTCAGAATTAAGTATGAAGAACTCTAGATTCAGCGCTCAGCAATAATCTTAGGGTTGCCGTTTAGTTTGCAATTGGGTACGAGTAACATTTAATGACTGAAGCCTTGCCAAAGCCAACCGCGATGAATGATGCATCCCAGTCGATCGACGAAACCGCAATAGATCCCCCAGAGAGGACACCCCTCATTAACGAAACTGCACGGTTAGAAGCACTCAGGCGATACAACATATTGGATACGCCGCCTGAACTAGCCTTCGATCGCATCACTTCACTAGCAGCACGTTTATTTGATGTGCCGATCGCCCTCGTTTCTTTGATTGATGCATCAAGAGGTTGGTTCAAATCTTGCTATGGGTTTGATTTGCGAGAAGTGCAGCGAGATGCCACTATTTGCAACTTTGCGCTGCTGTCCGATGAGGTTTTGGTCATTCCTGATACCCGCCAAGACAGGCGTTTAACCTGCAATCCATTTGTGCAAAATGAGCCGGGGTTACGCTTTTATGCAGGCGCACCGTTAATCACTCAAGATGGTTTCAACTTGGGCACTCTCTGTTTGTTAGATACACAGCCGCGTCCAGCGTTGTCCCCTGAGCAGCAAGCCAACCTAGCCGATCTCGCGGCAATGGTGATGGATGAACTAGAGCTACGCCTAGCCACTCACAAAATTGCGCAGATTGACGCAGCTTTGATAGAAGTGACTAAAAGCGTTTCAGGGGTGACTGGCAAAGCCTTTTTCGATGCTCTGGTGCAACACTTCACCCAAGTGCTAGGAGTGGAGTATGCCTACATTGGCTTGATTAAACCAAAGGAACCGGCAGCCATCCGCACGATCGCCGCCTGCGCGAATGGGCAAATCATCGACAACTTTGAATATTGGCTCAAAGATACTCCTTGTGAAGCGGTGATTCAGACACGAGGATTATGCTGCTATCCCAACCACGTCAAAACGCTGTTTCCCAATGCTCCATTACTAAAACCTTTGAACATCGAAAGCTATGCGGCGATTCCATTTTTTGACTTAGCTGGCTTGCCTCTGGGCGTTTTGGGCATTATGGATGGCAAGCCGCTCGAAAATGTGCAGCTTGCCGAATCATTGTTGACTATATTTGCGCTCCAGGTGGCGACCGAGCTAGAGCGCCAACACGCAGAAGCCGCACGGCAGCAAGCCCAGCGAGATTTAGAACATCAAGTTATTCAGCGAACCGCCGAGCTATCTGCCACCAATCAACTCTTATCATTGGAGGTGAGCGATCGCCAGCAAGCCGAAGCCAATTTGCAACAAGAACAGGAAGTGCTAAGGGTGCTGCTAGATAACGTCAAAGCAGGCATTGTCGCGTGCAATGCTGAGGGCGTTTTAACCTTGTTTAATCGAGCGGCACGCAGCTTTCATGGCGTGCCAGAGCAGCCCCTACCGGCGGATCAGTGGGCAGAATACTATGACCTCTATTTGCCAGATGGTAGCCGGATGGTAGCCGGATGGCAACTGAGGATATTCCTCTGTTTCGAGCATTGCAAGGAGAGATCGTCAACCAGATTGAGATGGTGATTGCCCCCAAGCAGGGCACGGCGCGATCGCTGCTTGCTAGCGGACAAACACTCGCCGATGCCCAAGGTAATAAACACGGTGCAGTGGTAGTCATGCACGACATCACCGAGCGCAAACCGGCAGAAGCGACCCGTTTACAGCTTGCCGAAGAGCGCGCTCAACTCATCCGTCGGCAAGTTCAAGAACAAACTGCCCGACTAGAAGCAGAAGCCGAACAGCAGCGAGCGGCGTTTCTGGTTGCGATTAGTACAACACTGGCAGCTTCATTGGACTACGAGCAAACCTTGGCAAGTGTTGCGGATGTCGTCGTGCCGTATTTTGCAGATTGGTGCGCGATCGACCTGTTGCAAAATCAAACGATTGAGCGGGTTGCGATTGCCCACTGCGATCCAGAGAAGGTGAAGTTGGGCTGGGAACTTCATCGAAAATATCCAAAACAGTTGAATGATGCGGTAGGAGTTGCCACAATTCTGAAATCGGGGCGGGCGGAGGTCATCGCCGAAATCTCCGAGGAGGCGATCGCGGCATTTGCCCAAACGGCTGAACATCTACAAATTTTGCAGGAACTAGGATTAAAGTCTTGTGTGGTTTCGCCGCTGATAGTTCGGGGGCAAGCTTTAGGCACCATTTCGTTTGTCATGGCTGAGTCGGCTCGCCGATATGGTCAAGCGGATTTGGCACTGGCAGATGATATTGCCCATCGTGCCGCCATCTTTATCGATAATGCACGACTTTACCAAGAAGCCCAGCAAGCCCAACAAGCCGCCGAGCGATCAGCCGAACGAATCGCTCGGCTCCAATCTGTGACGGCGGCATTCTCCGAATCGATCACTCCCTATCAAGTGGCTAAAGTGATTGCCGACCAAGGGATTGCGGCTCTGGGAGCTAATTTTGCGATCGTCGCATTGCTGAATGAAGCGGCGGCTGAGCTAGAAATCGTCCGATGGGTAGGCGAGCATTGCTCACAGGGCGAAGGCTTACAGCGATTTTCTATTCACGCGCCCCTGCCGCTTGCAGAAGCCGTTCGCACAGGACAGCCGATTTGGGCGGAGCCGCCTGAAACCCGAACCGCCCCCGATCCCTATTGGGCTGAACTCTATCCACAGTCGAATTTGGGTGCCTTAATTTCCATTCCTTTGATGATAGAAGGTCATGCCGTGGGTGGCATCTCCTTGGGGTTTACCGATCCGCAGCTATTGAATGAGGATCAACAAGCTTTTATTCTGTCGCTTGCTCAACAGTGCGCCCAAGCGATCGCCCGTGCCCATCTGTACGAATCCGAACGAATGGCTCGGAATGATGCGGTTCGTGAAGCGGCGCTTAGCACCAAAGCCAATCGAGCCAAAGATGAGTTTTTAGCCGTGCTGTCTCACGAGTTGCGAACGCCCCTCAATCCCATTTTGGGTTGGGCGGGTCTGCTGCGGACGGGCAAATTAGATTCGACTAAAACAGCCCACGCGATAGAAACCATTGAGCGCAACGCCAAGCTACAAACTCAACTGATTGAAGATTTGCTGGATGTCTCTCGCATTTTACAAGGCAAGCTCAAGTTAAATATTGTGCCTGTAAATCTAGCGTTTACCATTCAATCAGCGCTTGAAACAGTGCAATTAGCGGCAGAAGCGAAGGACATCAACCTGAGGATTGAGGGTGAAAACATGAGTAGGAACACGACAGAACCCCCGTCAGCGTTAATGGTTTTGGGAGATTCGGTTCGGCTCCAGCAAATTATTTGGAATCTGCTCACCAATGCGATTAAGTTTTCGGAGGCGGGCGATCAGGTCACTATTTGCCTGAACTCTCGCGATCGCCATGCCCAAATTCAAGTGATCGATACGGGCAGAGGCATTCATCCAGATTTTTTACCCCATATGTTTGAATACTTTCGGCAAGCCGATTCAACGACCACTCGTAAGTTTGGCGGGTTAGGGTTGGGGCTGGCGATCGTGCGTCATTTGGTAGAACTGCACGGCGGAACGGTGCAAGCTGCGAGTTTGGGAGAAGGGCAGGGTGCGACATTTACCGTCGAGCTACCGCTATTGGAAAATAAGAAATTAGCGATCGCAGACCCCAAAACGAACCGCTCCGATCCGCTCTCCTCTCTTCAGTTGCCCTTAGCTGGAGTGCGCGTTTTAGTGGTGGATGACGACGCTGATGCCCGAAATCTAGTGGCTTTCATTCTCGAACAAGCCGGAGCGATCGCCAGGGTGGTAGATGGCGCGATCGCGGCTTTAGACTGCTTTTCTGAAATGAAGCCAGACATTTTGATCAGCGATATTGGGATGCCCGGAAAAAATGGGTATGGGCTAATCCAAGATATTCGTGCCCTGCCGACCGATCAAGATCAACCAGTTTCGGCAATTGCCCTGACTGCCTATGCGGGAGAAATTGATCATCAGCACGCGATCGCCGCCGGATTTCAGATGCACATGACTAAGCCGGTCGATGCGGCACAGTTGGTGCAGGCGATCGCGCAGCTAGTGAACCCTTCTACAGCGAAATTGGGTCAATAAGACAGGCGATCGGAAAGAGCAAATATTCTAAAAAGAACAGCTTCCAGATGAATTGATAGAAGCGGCTGGTGGAAGCTTTATCACGCAGATCAACCCGAAAGCTGCGGAGCCACAAAATCCCCAACAGGATGAAATGGGTCAAAATCAAAAACAGACTATTGACCCCTGGAATATGGGCAACTCCCGCCAAAATCATCCCGACGTAGCTAGCCGTAATCACCCAACGCGCCAGATTAAAAACTTTTTGCTGCCCTAAGGTGAGGGTAAAGGTGCTGATATTGTACTGTCGATCGCCTTCCATATCGGGCACATCTTTGAAGATGGCAATCGCAAAAGTAAACACCAGCACAAAAGCAGTCAGTGCCCATACGGAGGGAGGAATGGGAAAGGGGGAAGGCGAGAGTAAAGAGTTGAAGTGAAGAAATAACCCCAGGTTGACGACGATGCCGCGCACGGTGAAGATGCAGAGAGATGCCCACAGCGGGAAGCGCTTCAGCCGAATAGGGGGCAAAGAATAGGCAGTGCCCATCAGGAGGCTGATGCCAACCATTGCCAACAGATAGGGGCTTTGCAGAGCCGCGATCGCGACCGCCAAAATCCCCATTGTCACCACAATGACAACGCCTTGCTGCCGAGAAAATTCACCCGATGCCAGCGGCAGATGCGGCTTATTGATGCGATCGATGTCTACATCTTCAAGCTGGTTCAATCCAACAATATAGACATTGCCCCACAGACAAGCGAGAAGGGCGGGGAAAAGGGAGGAGAGCAGCAAAAAGAGGGATTGCCCACTTTCGGCGATCGCGATTAGATACAGGGCTAGCACACTTAGGCTCGTGCCGATGATGGTGTGCGGGCGCGAAAATTTCCAAAAGGCTTTTAGCCATGCGATCGGTTGTTTGGCAAATTTAAGCCTTTCGCCGGATTCTAGCTCTAGTTTCATACGCTTCCTCACTTCCTGCTGTTCACTTCCTGCTGTTCACTTCTTGCTGTTCACTTCCTGCTGTTCACTTCTTGCCGCACAGCAGCCCAAACCGAATTAACCCTCGTTGATAGCCCCGCTGCATCAAACCGAGGGAAAGCGCCGCTTGAATGGTGCCCCAACCGGAGAACAGCAGCCCAAAAATAGCGGCGGGCGTGATCGCCGAATCGATCACCACATCCCAAAAGGGGGCAACGGCAGTAGACCAGTCGGCAGTGCGAATAGATTGGAAAGAGAGCGATCGCGCCATTTCCTCATACTCTGGCAGCGAAACCACATAAGGCAAGCAATACACCCGGTAAATATCTTCTAAGTGCTTTTGCTCATCGGCGGTTAGCGGTTGCTGCTCGGTGGGTCGGTGGCACCAAGTCACAAACAGAAATGTGCCCCCCGGCTTCAACACGCGGTAGCATTCTTGCAAAAACTTTTCCTTGGTGGGCATATGCTCCCCACTTTCTAGCGACCAAATAAAATCAAACGAATCATCCGCAAAGGGCATATTTAATGCGTCGGCGACCAGAAATTGAGCCGATGCAGCCGGGTTAGCCGTCAAAACCGGAGCGAGTCCTGCGGTTTTTGCCCGTTGGGTCGCCCGCTCTGCCTGCACAGGACTTAGCGTAATGCCCGTGGCGATCGCCTGAAATTTTTCGGCGAGATAGAGCGTACTGCCGCCAATCCCGCAGCCTACATCTAAAATAGTGCCTGCCTGCTGAATGTCTGCCCAGTGCAGCAATTCTTCAATCAGATCAATTTGGGCTTGGCGACGCTCTTTTTTTTGCGTGCCGTCTGCTCCATAGTAACCGTGGTGCATATGCTCTCCCCAAGTCTGTTCCCACAGCCCAGAGGAGGCATCGTAAAACTCTTGAATGCGTTGATTAAGCGTCGAAGTCATAGAGCTAAAATCGTAGAAAAAGGGCGATCGCCCAACTAGAGCGATGTTGGATTTCACACAACACTCTACACCCTACACCTTTATTCCCTGTCCCTCTAAAATTTCAAGGTAACATTTCCTTTTTCATCATCCACCCGCACCTTAATGGGCTTCGTGGTGCCTTTTGGGTCAGTCACCTCACAGGTAAACGTATCCCCTGGCTTTACCATGCGCAGTTTGCCGCCACAGTTGGGTTTCACTTCAATCTGAAACTGATCTTTGATGCTTTTTTGAATGGTTTTCTCTAGTTTGAGCAACACCAGTAAGCCTTTGGTGTTCCATTGCAGTTCGCTTTTTGGGGAACGGCTCAGGATTGGAGATGGAGAAGGAGAAGTGGTCGCGATCGCTGTCTTGGATTTGGCGCCAGCCTGAGGAGGTAAAACAAACGGGGTTGCTTTGGGGCGTAGGGCAACCAAAAATGCTTGATTTGCTGCCATCGCCTGACAGTCAAACGGTTTTCCATCCGCTGGGTTGGCAGTCACCGGGCAAGTAACAGATTGAACCGGAATCCCCGATTTTTTAGTCACTTCTGCTTTGAGTCGATATTCCAATGCTTGGGTGGCAGCAGGTTTTGGGGGGATTCCCTGGGGGATCGTAGAACGAAGCGCCGCTCCACTGGGCACGACCAATGGACTAGCGACCCCGGTAGAAGCAGGAGATACGGTGGGTGACGCTACCGGCGATCGCGGCTCAGTGCATCCCGCTAAACCCACGAGCAACCCACCAACACTCACTTGAGCAATCCATAAAAAATTCATAGGCAACTCGGTTAATCTCTCAGTCATCTACTGAAACAACGTGGAATGATCACTCAAATCACCCAACAACCCTAACTTATGCCATGACTGATTAACGAAATTTTTCTGGGCAGGGCAACTAGATCAAGTGAAAAATGGAGAATGCGAAATCAAAGGTGCAAAGATAAAATACTTTGAATAGTTGCGTAGTAAATTCATGACGGTTTCTCGCACCATCTGTTTAGGTTTTGTGGCGGTGATTGCGGTAGGAACACTGCTTCTCAGTCTGCCCTTTTCAACGACCAGTGATGTTTGGGATTGGAACACTGTCCTCGTGGGGTTGTTTACGGCAACCTCGGCGGTGTGCGTCACCGGGCACATCATTGTCGATACAGGAACTTATTTCTCCACGGCAGGGCAGTTTTTCATCCTAACGCTGATTCAAATTGGCGGCTTGGGCTATATGACCGCCACCACCTTTTTGCTGCTGCTGCTAGGGCGGCGCATTGGGCTGCGAAATAAAGTTGCGGTTCAGCAAGCGCTCGATCGCACCGAAATTCACGGAGCTAGCCAACTGATTCGCTCGATCATTGCGACCACTCTATTGTTTGAACTCACGGGTGCTTTGCTGCTCTTGCTCGTATTTGTGCCTAAATATGGCTTAGATAAGGGCTTGTGGCTGTCTATATTTCATAGCATCAGCGCTTGGAATAATGCTGGATTTAGCGTTTTTTCAGATAACCTCGTGGGCTATCAAGCCTCTCCTTTAGTTAATCTAGTGATTCCAGGGCTGATCATTTTGGGCGGAATTGGCTATGAAGCAATTTTTGAAATGTATCTCTGGATACGAGGACGCTTAACCCGCCAGCAAAAACGCATGATCTTTTCGCTCAATTTCAAAGTTGCGGTTAGCACCACCTTGATTTTGCTGACACTCGGCGCGATCGCCTTCTTTCTAGTGGAAAGCCACAATGTCCAAACCTTAGGCGTAATGGATCTGCCCACCCGATTGATGACCGCATGGTTTCAATCCGCCACCTGTAGAACCGCAGGGTTCAATACGATCGATGTCGGCAAAATGACCACCGCAGGGCTGTTTATCACCATTGCCCTGATGTTTGTGGGCGGCAGTCCGGGCGGCACCGCAGGCGGCATCAAAACCACCACCCTCCGCATTCTCACCGGTTGCACGAAAGCGGTGCTGCAAGGCAAAGAAGAGGCGCAGCTTTATGATCGGCAAATTCCAATGACGCTGGTGTTAAAAGCGGTAGGGGTCACCGTCGGCTCAGTTGCAGCCGTGATTGTGATCACCATTCTGATTTCGCTGTCTGACCCAGAATATAACTTTATCCAGATTTTGTTTGAAGTGGTTTCTGCCTTTGGCACGGTGGGCTTATCCACTGGCATCACGGTCGATGCTGGTTTTTCTGTGTTTGCCAAACTCATGCTAGTGGTCATGATGTATAGCGGACGGGTTGGGGTGTTGCTGTTGATGGCGGCACTGCTGGGCGACCCGAAACCGAGCTTTGTTCGGTTCCCGGAAGAAACTTTATTAGTTGGATAAACAGATTGCGATCGCTCTGTTCTGAAAAAGCGGTATGAGATTGCGATCGCTCTATCAGTTATTTGTTTCAGCATTCTGTTAAGTTAAATAGCGGCAACCCCGTTCAACGTCACAACCGTCCAGTTTTTAGAAACCAAGTCTTTCATTAAAGGAGACGGTACAAACTCCAAAATCTAGGAAATTTTGTGCCGATATAAGCAGTGGTCAACCTATCATCCTTAAGCTTTTTCCATAGTTTGCGACGCGATTCAAGTCGGAATAGACAGTTTGCTGTGATCGGGTTAGGGCGGTTTGGTCGGGCGGTTGCGTCTACTTTGAGCAGGCAAGGTTACGATGTGCTGTGTGTTGACTCTGATGAAAACCGAGTTGCCCAGGTGTTGTCGGACAATCTTGCTACCCATGCCCGACAACTCGATTCAACTCAGCCCGCAGCCCTCAAAGAAGCGGGAATTTTTGAGCAAGACACGGTGATTGTGGCGATCGGCAACTACGTGCAAGAAAGCATTATCACAACCCTCAATGTTAAAGAAGGCGGCGTGCCTCATGTGGTTGCCAAAGCCTCTTCCGAAGTTCATATGAAACTGTTGAAAAAAGTAGGCGCAGATCATGTAGTGTTTCCAGAACATGAATGTGGTCGTGCTTTGGCGCAATCTCTAACCCGCCCCGGTATTTTAGATCGGTTTGAGCTTGACCCAGACAATAGCATCGTGGAAGTGTTGGTGCCCGATCAATTCAATGGTAGAAGCATTGCAGATTTGCAACTGCGAAATTCCTACGGGTTAAATCTGCTGGCAGTCAGCCGCGACGGCAAGTTTGAGATCAATCCCGGTCCAGATATGCGGCTCCAAAAAGGGAGCGCCATGGTGGTCATTGGCTCGAACCAAGATATCAATCGCTTGCCTGTTTAGAAGTTTGACTCATTACTGCAAACAGGGCGCAATAGTCTGCTTCAGCAAACCCGCGATGAATCGCTTCCAGCAAAATTTGGTTGACCGCTGCTGGGAGGTGAACATCTAAACCTAGCGACTCTGATTCTGCCTGAAATAGCGTCATATCTTTTGCTAAATGCTTCGTAGGAAAGTTAGGATTGGCGTAGTTTTGCTCTAACATCCGCTGCAATTTTTTATCAAAGGTAGGCGCATACAAGGCACTTCCCCGCAAAACTTCCATAAATTTGTCTACTTCTACGCCCTCTTGTTGCACGAAGCTGAGGCTGGTAGCAAAGGCGGACGTGAGAGAGCCGATCAGTTGATTCAGGGCGAGTTTGAGGGCGGAGGCAGTTCCTACACCGCCAACTAGAAGAACGCTTGAGCCGAAATGACTGAGAATTGGCTGGTAGGTTTCAAACTGCTCGATCGCGCCGCCTACCATCACCATCAGCTTGCCTGCGGTGGCTTCGGGAATGCTGCCTAAAACGGGTGCTTCTAGATAGTTACCGCCTGCTGCAACCACTTCTTCGCCGATCGCCCGACTTTCGCTAGGGGCGATCGTACTCATTTGGATCACCGTTTTGCCGATTAAATAATCACGATTCACATCCGACAGCAGCATTTCTCTCACCGCAGCCGCATGGGTCACCATCAAAATAATGCAGTCGCAATCATGGATCAAAGCAGCAGAAGTAGGGGCGATCACGGCTCCCTTCTCTTTCAACCCCTCCAGTTTGCCGGGTGTTCGGTTATAAACCGTCAACGGCAATCCCGCTTCCAAGAGGCGCTGTGCCATCGGCAGACCCATTAACCCAATGCCAATAAAACCAATTTGCATCTACTTTGTCTCTCCGTCTTTATCGGTCAACCAAAAATCTTGTGTCAGAATCGCCTCTAGATCTTGGCTAAACTGCCACTCATGGGGAAATTGCACTTTTGAATAATCTTGCCTAACTCGCTTGAGGGCGTGTCGCCACGAGTCCTCAAATACTTCTACAAAGTAGTTCTTTAAGCTAGGAGATTGTTCTATCAAAAGCTCCATTTCTCGCCGCTGATCTGCGATCGTATTTTGCCAACCTCGATAATCATCCGAACTTTTCACATAGAGTCGCTTCAGCAGATGGGCTAGCAAACCTCCTAATCGACTGTTCAATTCTCGTTTGTCTCTCAGTCCCAAGCTTTCAATCTCCTCGATCAGCGCCTCAAAATCCAGTCCCTCAATGTCCCGATCCTTTAGCTTGGCAACGGTATCTTCGCACCAGACAACAAAATCTTGGTGATATTTAGAGGGAGATTTGAGTTGGGTGATTTCAGTCATTGGGGTTTTCCCAAGTTTGGTTGTTTCAACGCTACCACAGACGAGTTTTGGCGTGGGCGATCGCCCGAATTCCTGGCAGACTCAGCTATTCAATCCACACAGATTTGAGAGTTGTTGTTTCGCTCCCAACCGCGATCGCGACTCTTTTAAGATGAATATTCTGCCAACCGCCTAAACTAGATCCAGCAGAGTATGGACAATTTGGGTTATGGCTGAACAAGCAGGCAAAGTATATTTAGTCGGGTCGGGTCCGGGAGAGGCTGATTATCTGACCACGCAGGCGCAAGCTTTACTTGCAACCGCCGAGGTGCTTATTTATGACGCGTTGGTAGACAGCGAACTGCTGAACCTTGTGCCCGAAGCCTGCCTCAAGCTGAATGTGGGCAAGCGCGGCGGACAGCCCAGCATGGCGCAGCCCAAAATTAACCGCCTGCTGGTGCAGCACTGCGATCGCGGTAAAACAGTAGTGCGGCTCAAAAGTGGTGACCCGTTTGTGTTTGGTCGAGCGCAGGCAGAAATCGAAGCCTTGGTCGCAGCACGCTGTGATTATGAAGTGATACCGGGCTTATCTTCGGCGTTGGCGGCTCCGCTGCTGGCTGGCATCCCTCTCACCGATCCTGAATTGAGCAATTCATTTACGGTTTGCACGGCTCACGATCCCGATGCGTTGAACTGGGTTTCTCTGGCAAAACTAGAAACCCTGGTGATTTTGATGGGTGGGCGCACTCTGCCCGAAATCGTTCGGCGACTGCGGGGGCATGGAAAATCGCCTAAAACCCCGATCGCCGTGATTCGGTGGGCAGGGCGATCGGAGCAGCAGATTTGGGAAGGCACGCTGGGCAACATTTTGGTGGAAACAGCCAATCAGTCTTTGGCTCCCTGTGTGATTGTGATTGGCGAAGTGGTGAAACTGCGATCGCAACTTCAGCCCCAAGTAATTCGTAATCTTGCTTCAGAACCCGCGCGCGATCGTCCACAGCGCGATCGTCCACAAACTCAACAAAAATGGGAATCGCGGATGCCTGCCGATTCGACCGTTAGACTGCCAGAGCGCGATAGACTGCCAGAGCGCGATCGCCGTCTCGCTCCAAAATTAGAAATCCTAGAGGATCGGGAGTCATTCTCCGATTCAGTGCGGCTGGTAGAAGACGAGTTGCCCATGATGCCGCCCATCTCCACAGAACCGTTACCCCTGACGAATAAAACCGTGTTGGTCACTCGTGCAACTAGCCAGTCTAGTCCATTCACGCAACGGTTAGAAGCCCAAGGAGCGACGGTGGTTGAGATGCCCACGTTGGAGATTGGTGCGCCCTCTAGCTGGCGAGATTTGGATCAGGCGATCGCCCGCCTTGACGAATTTGACTGGTTGATTTTAACCTCCACCAATGGCGTAGATGCCTTTTTTAAACGCCTCAAAACTCAAACAGGTGATGATTCGCTCTCCTGCAACATCAGAATTGCCGTGGTAGGCGAAAAAACAGCGCAACGGCTGCAACAACTGGGAATTTCTGCCGATTTTATTCCACCCCAATTTGTTGCCGATTCCCTCGCTGCGAGCTTTCCTGAACCCTTAAGTGGACTCCGCATCTTGTTGCCGCGTGTGGAAAGTGGCGGTCGCGAAATGTTAGTGAAGGAATTTGCAAATCAGGGTGCCACAGTGCGAGAAGTTGCCGCCTACGAATCGCGCTGCCCAGCGGCGATCGCGCCCCAAGCCTTACAAGCGTTGCGTGCTCGATCGGTGGATGTGATTACCTTTGCCAGTTCCAAAACGGTGCAGCATTTTTGCCAACTGTTCCAACAAGCTGATGCCGCGTGGCAAACCTCCCTAGAAAATGTTTGCATTGCGTCGATTGGTCCTCAAACGAGCGAAAGCTGTCAAAGTTTGCTGGGGCGGGTCGATGTGGAAGCCGCTGAATTTACGCTAGATGGGTTAACAGCGGCAATCGTTCAATGGGCAACGCCGCCGGAAGAAGACTCTGCGATCGCTGAACCTACGCCAAAACCTGAGATTCAGCAGCCTGAAATGATTACAGAGTTCGAGTCAATTCCAACTTCGGCATCGGTGGAAGTTGCAGAACCGCGTCAGCCCGAAGAGGCACAAGCCGAGATTCAGCCCGAAGAGATCCAACCTGAAGAGATTCAGTCCAAAGAGATTCAGTCCAAAGAGATCCAGCCCGAAGAAGCACAAGCCGAGATCCAACCTGAAGAGATTCAGCCCGAAGAGATCGTCGCAGAAAAATTTGTATTGGAAGTCCCTCAGCCGGAACCAGGCGATTCCCCAACAGTTCAAACCCCTAATATCCAACTAGAAACCAATCAACCTGAAACCAATCAATCTGAAGCCATTCAACCTGAAGCCAGTCAACTAGAAACCAATCAACCCGAAGTAACCCTGCAAGAGGCGGCTCTAACGGAGACAATTTTGGTAGCAGCGATCGCGCCTGACAGCGCCATCCCAACCCCGCCCGCGATCGCCACAACAATCTCCGAATTACCCGCATCCGCAGCGCCAGAATTAGAAGCGCCAGAATTAGAAATTTTGCAGCCAGAAATCTTGGATATTAGAAAACCCCATCAGCGAAAAACTGAAGTTAAACGCCCCGCGCCACCCGCCGCGATCGACCTTGAAATTAAAGACGTAGAGGTGATTGCAGTGAATAAATCCCACCCCAAAAATCTAAAAACGCCCTATTCAGCCCCTACCCCCTCCTCTGAAGACACCGAATAAGATAAGCTTCAACTCAGCTTGATGCGCTCTCCATGCCCTCCCTTTAAGCCGCTTTATGGCTAAACTCTCTAGAAAGACTAGACAGAAATCAGAATTATGGTACAGTTGTATCAAAGTACTACAATTCTATCTGAGATCATGGAAACCCTTACCCCGGCGCAACAAGAGCTATACGATTGGCTGATAGAGTACATCCGCGAAAACCAATATCCGCCATCCATTCGTCAGATGATGAAGGCAATGGAGTTGAAGTCTCCAGCCCCCGTTCAAAGCCGTTTAGAGCATTTGAGAACAAAAGGCTACATTGAATGGACAGAGGGGAAAGCGCGAACTATTCGAGCAACCCATGAAGTGTCACGGGGCGTACCGATTCGTGGCATGATCGCGGCGGGTAGCCTGGTGGATGCATTTCCTGATGCCGATGTTGAATACTTAGATTTGGCGGGAATGTCACTCAAGCCAACTTATTTTGCGCTCAGAGTTCGGGGAGATAGCATGGTGGATGCCATGATTGACAGTGGTGATATTGTCATTCTCAAGCCGGTTTCTGATCCTAAAACACTCAAAAACGGCACAATTGTTGCTGCGAGAGTTCAGGATCAAACGACGTTGAAGTATTTCCATCGTCGAGGGAATAAGGTGACTTTACAACCTGCCAACAAAAACTACGAGGCGATTGAAGTGCCTGCCTCTCAAGTAGATGTTCAGGGCGTTCTGGCTCATGTCTGGCGTGACTATAACTAGAAATTTGCCTAAGCATCTGCAAAACTATCTTGAAGCAGATGAGGTGATCGATTGGCATCATCCCGATATATTGGAACTGTCTCAGCAACTAGCGGCTGGGCAGACGACTTCGACCGAGATCGCTCAGCACTGCTTTGAATGGGTGCGCGATCGCATTTCTCATAGTGTTGACTATCAGATGAATCCTGTGACTTGTAGTGCATCCGAGGTGTTGCACTACCAAACGGGCTACTGTTATGCCAAAAGCCATTTACTAGCAGCTTTGCTGAGGGCAAACGGCATTCCCACAGGATTTTGCTATCAGCGGTTGAGTATTAATGACAAGGGTGCTCCCTACAGTTTGCATGGATTGAACGCCATTTATCTAGAGGACATTGGTTGGTATCGGGTTGATCCAAGAGGAAACCGCCCAGGCGTTGATGCTCAGTTTATGCCTCCGATCGAACAACTTGCTTTCACTATTCAATTTTCTGAAGAGGCAGACTTTTCAACCATTTTTCCTAAACCTGTGAAATCGATTGTAGAGGCTTTACAAAGGCATCCTACTTGGAATGAGATGCTTTGTAATTTGCCGGATATTTCATTGGAAGCTGCCGAAAGAGAGGGGTTTTTCCAGTAGGATAAGTCGCGGTCATGGGCAAAAGCAGCGGGGCGATCGCGCTAACTATGGCATGATGGCTGAATCAAATCCGTCATTGGATTGTTCAGTTTAGTTAGCCACTGGTAGTCATGAACGCCATTCAACCGCTTCTAAAAATTTTACGCAGCCGTAAAATGGCGGCATTACTGCTGCTAGGGTTTGCCTCTGGTTTGCCTTTGTTTTTAACCAGTCGAACCTTGCAAGCCTGGATGAAAGATTCTCAGGTTGATTTAGGCGTGATTGGTTGGTTTAGCTTGATTGGGCTGCCCTACACGCTCAAGTTCCTTTGGGCACCCTTTTTAGATCGGTTTGTTCCTCCTTTTTTGGGTCGGCGACGAGGCTGGCTGTTGATGACTCAGGTTGGGTTACTGGTGGCGATCGCCGCCATGTCGCTGCAACAGCCAAAAGAAGCGCTGCAACTTCTAGGGATTAATGCCTTAGTAATCGCGTTTTTGAGTGCAACTCAAGATATCGCTAGCGATGCCTATCGCACGGATATATTGGAGCCTGCTGAGTTAGGTCTGGGCGCGTCTACGTGGGTTTTGGGCTATCGCGTCGCCATCTTGGTAGCGGGTTCTTTGGCGCTGATTTTGGCAGATTATATTTGCTGGCAACGGGTTTATTTGCTACTTGCAGGACTGATGGCGATCGGCATCTTCACAACCTTGTGGGCACCGGAACCCCGCGATCGCGTTTCTCCACCCCAAACGCTCAAAGATGCTATTTATCTTCCCTTCAAAGAATTTTTTAGTCGTTTGGGCATTAAGTCCGCCATCTTAGTGCTTTTATTTGTATTACTCTTCAAGCTAGGTGATGCCTTGGTCGGCAACATGGCAACGCCATTTCTACTAGATATTGGCTACAGCAAAACTGAAATTGGCGCGCTCCAGGGAACATTGGGCTTTCTGGCAACCACAGTGGGAGTCGTAGGAGGCGGTGTTCTTTTAACTCGAATCGGGATCAATCGATCGCTGTGGATATTTGGCGGTTTGCAAGCCCTCAGCAACTTAGGTTATTTTGCCCTGACTCGATTGCCTACAGCAACTCAATGGCTATCGGTTGCCATTAGCCTAGAAAACTTCTGTGCCGGACTCGTCACCGCAGCGTTTGTCGCCTATTTGATGAGTCAATGCAATCACGCCTTTACCGCAACTCAATATGCTCTTCTCTCCAGCTTAATGGCATCTAGTAACATTATTTTGGCGGCTCCAGCAGGGGATCTAGCCAAGGCAACAGGCTGGTCAATCTTCTTTTTATTAACTTTGTTGGCATCGCTTCCAGGATTGGTACTTTTGCCTTTTGTGGCTCCGTGGAATGCTGCCATGCCAGCGCAAGTTCCTGTCAATGATAAAAATGTATCTTAAGAATGATTTGACCTTTTTTGAGAGAAAAGCTAGAGAAAAATACTCTAAAAACTACAAATTTGCTAGTAAGCCAGAAGTGTATTGCGGTAGGATAAAATGAGTCAGCTTTACAAAACTTGAGTGAAGTCTCAGAAAAGCTTTCAATGGTTTAAAAAACTATATTGTAATTGTTATCATGGCGATTTTTCGGCAGTATGTGGCTCCCCTATTGATTGTTTTTGTGTTTTTGTTTGCTTTGGTGGCAGTCAGTTCCCGTATTTTTATGCCAATGGATATGGCGGCTCCCGCTCCAATTGAGCCTACTGCTTCTCAAAATTCAGCATTATACAAGCCGACAAATTCTCATAAAGCTACAAACCTCCCCCCGTCGTTGTCCGCTTTGGTGATCGGATTGACGGACGAATCGGCTTGATTGGGCTATTGCTTAGTAGGTCAACGTTTGAGCACTCCATCGCCGATCGCCAGTTTTCATCCTAGCTACCAGATTTTTCAAGGCTCTGGTTTGCACCGGGCATTACTGGTGAAGTTTATGCAGCGAACTTACGCTGAGCTAGAGCCTAACGATACCTATGCTCATCTCGCCGATACAGTAGATCAGTACTTTTCTCAAGAAACGCCGCTTTGGTTGGTAAAATCAAGCCCCAATAGCGGCGATGATCAATGCCTAGATTTTTTGAATTATCCGATCGCTTGCCTTTGGCTGGGCACCGCCATTGATCAGGTGAGCGGCGATCGCCATGCTCATATTTTCTTACTTTATGTTGCACCTGACCATCGCCGACGAGGTATTGGCGCGGCTCTGATGAATCAAGCGGAACAGTGGGCAACCATAAGAGGCGATCGCAAAATTGGGCTTCAGGTATTTCAATCGAATCAAGCTGCTATTACGCTCTACCAGGGTTTAGGGTACGAAATCCAATCTTTGGGAATGGTCAAGCGTTTGGTGAAGGGTGAAGATGCAGAAGACAGAAAGCAGCCTTCTCACCCATAAAACTTCTCACCAATTCACTTAATCATCATTCTCCCCTGTCTCCTATCTGGAAGTACCTCTGGTATCATCTAGCGTTTTAACAGTGAGTACTTGGGGGGGGGTGGAGTCGGGTGGATACAGAAGATCGACCTGTACAATGCGGCGATCGCCACCGGGTAAATTTAACGTCAACAATGGTTCTCCTGCCTCTCCCCGTTGCTGAGTGATGTGGATGAAGCGGGTTTGCGTGATTCCTGTATCGTCTGCATAGCGCAATCGTACTGTGCCTCGGAAAAACACGCGGTTCTCAGGGGGACTGTAAAATAACAACCCCCCCTTACTTTTGTCATCTTTTAAGGGGGTTTGAATTGCTAATGTTACGGCTTGCTTTTGCTTCGTTGGGTTGTAGAGCGGCATTGTTAGACTATATTGAATCCCGTAATTCCCATGGGCTTGATACGCCGTATCTGGATAACGCGCCAATAATTTTGCACTCTGAATTTGCCCAGTGCCCAGAGTTCCTCGATACAGCGTGCTTAAGCCATAGGAAAATGAACGTCCTTTTTTAGGAATCGTTAAGCGATCGCCCTTCGGTGAATCCGTGACCATTGCCTGCCACTGAGAGCCTATGGCTACCCCAGAGACGCGCCCATAAAAAACCTTAGCGACATTTAAGTTAGGAGGAGTAGGAGGAAGGTCACGCGGTCCTGCCAGAACACCTTTTACAACTAAAGTCTGCCATTCTTCTAACGTGGGACTCCGTTCTCGCTTATCTTCGGTTAAGGGGGCAAACATCGCCAAACTGGCTACGTAGACTGAACCATTGCTTTGCAAGCGCATCAGCGTAGTTCGCCCGTTAGATCCCGGAGAACCATTAATAGGAATCGGCAAATTCATGAGTAGCTGATTTTCCCCCGGTGGAATGATCACCATTCGGGGAAACGCCCCTTGACGGCGACCTCGCAGCAGATCATTCATCACTCGGCTACCCGGTCCCGCGTAGACCGTTCCTAAGGGATCTTCCACATAAGCTGGCAGTTGAATGAATGACGCATCTGGGCGAGTGAGATAGCTAGCGCCCTGCAAAACTTCGATCGCCACGGGCTTAGAAGTCGGGTTATTTAACAGGATTGCCTGAAATAACGTTCGGGGAGTGCCACTGCGCGATCGAGCGATATGGTGTGAGAAGATATCGAATCGCCCTTGAAAGGCATAATTCAAATGAGCATTAGGAAAATTCTTGCCTGTTGGTGGAAACGTGGAAGTGAGAATACCCTCAGTTTGCACGATCTCTGGGCTGTTGCTATTGAGAACGGGCACCGTATCTAACTGCCCAGGAAGGGGGCGGATTTCTTGAGGATGGAAAATCTCCTGCGTTTGGAGAGCAGGCTGAGCAGGAAGAAATTCTCTAGGTAAGACTAATTCTTGTGGGGTAACCCTAGGTAATGGCTGGGTGGGTGATGGAAAAGGGAATGCTTGAGCAAGTGTGATCCAAGGAAACAGAGGCAGCATGAGCGAATCTATCAATTCTTTTGGTTGAAAGCGTAAGTTTAGTTAAAAGTGTCAGCAAGCGGCTTTGATATTACTTTATGCAAAATCAATTAAACCGCTCGACAAACTCCGAATATCGAACAAAATACATTAAAAAGAAGATAGTCATCGGAAAAATGTCCCACCCGTGATCATAGATCGAGGATGCACATCAAGATTTATAGTTTATGGACAACCTGGTTTCGCTGAGACAAAAAAATCTTAAAAGTGTGATGTAACTTTTTCTTCGTTCGTTTTACTGTACTTTCTTTAAGTGGCGCAATAAATAAAGCTTTAACTTCGTTGGGGTCATTTTTTTAGCGTTGGCTATTAGGTTCTGGAGGTTCCAACTTTTTTAGAGGTTGAGGGAGCGTTGGTTCAAACTTTAGATAGGTGTAAGCCTATCTTCGCTAAAGGCACTATAAGTTAAGGGTTTCTCCTAGTCACAGATTTATGCGTCAACTTTCTCACTTCTCCACTTTTGGCAGGAATAGCTTCTTTAGTGTGCCCCTGTTTGGGTTGATCGTGTCAAAAAATCGTTTAACCCAAAATCAGCCAGGTCTATTTCTCAGGGCGCTCGCCTTGGCAAATGCTGCTCTCCTGGGTGCCGGGTTACCCGCTTTAGCGAATGCTCCCACCCGGATCGCAGTGAACTACTGCGAAGGAAAGCTGCGGGATGAATTGCTGCAAGGCAAAGGAATTTGCACGTTTCCGAGCGGTAATCGCTACGAAGGAGAGCTAAGAAATAGTCAACGTCAAGGCAGAGGAATTTTTACCTTTGTGGATGGCACTCGCTGCGAGGGAGAATTTCGGAATAATCTCCTGGATGGTAAAGGCGTGTGCGCTTTTCCAGGAGGAAATCGATATGAGGGTGAGTTCCGAAGAGGCGTTCGAGCCGGGCAGGGCAAATTTATTTTTGCAAATGGGGCGCGCTGCCAAGGAACTTTTCGAGCGGATGGGCTAGATGGGTTAGGAGTTTGTACTTATCCTAGTGGCAACCGCTACGAAGGCAATTTTCAGAATAGTAAAAAGACCGGAAGAGGAGTCTTGACTTTGGCGGATGGGACTCGCTGTGAGGGGGAATTTCAGAATGATTTACTCAATGGCTTTGCAGTGTGTAGTTTTTCGAGCGGAATGCGCTACGAAGGAGAGTTTCGTGCGGGGCGGCAAAATGGAAAAGGAGTTTACACGCTGGTCACGGGAGCGCGACTGGAGGGTAGCTGGAAAAATGGAAAGTTTACTGAAATAAAAAATAAGTCAAATATAATTCAGCCGCTTCTGTTAACTGCGCCTTGAGGATTAAGGGCAAAGTGGAGAGTCAAAGACTTTAGATTGAAGTGATAGATAGGCTCAGAAATTACTTAAGGCTTAATTTTGGTAGACAAGCTCTTAACGTTAAAGTATCTAAGATATTTTTTGCGTTTCGTTAAGCTAAACCCTGGTTTTATTGATCTTTGTAAGGATTACTATCTGTCTTAGAACGTAGTCCTTTAGACTGAATCTCACTTCAAAAAGTCCTCTTTAAAAAACGGCTTGAGTAAGATTATGTCTGAACTTTCATTGCACGAATTACTGGTTATTTTTTCGTCTTTTGCTTGTGTTGCTGGAATTTCGCTTTTAGTGAGCGATCGCAAGGGTATCAAGGATGACGTGGAAGCAGCAGACCATATGCTGATGCTGATGACGTTTGCTTATTGGTTAGTCTATTGTGGGGCGATGGCATTACAAAAGGTGATTTTGCCAGAGTGGGAAATTGTGATGTTGAGCGCCAAGTTGACGGGGGTGATTGCCTTTTTGCTCACGGCTAGCTGTTTGCTCAGTTTGCCACTCAATCGTGTAGCGGATCGGCAAGTCGAGTAAAGGCTCCATTTATCGGCTGAGAATCTCAGCGATCGCGGCTTCTAGCTCCGTTTGCTCTAGGGAAGCAATCACAAACACTTCTTGGACTGTTTTTCCTTTTCTAGCAATTAGCTTGAAGCCGCCTCGAATCGGAACCGATACTTTTATCGTCATTTTTGGAGTGTGCGATCGTGCAGGACCAATCACTCCGGGCGTAATCGTTTGAATTCCAACCTCTTGAGTTAGGCGATCCAAAATGGCGATTAGTCCTGGAATATGCGTGGAATGGTTTAGAACTAGCCTGCCAGTGGAACTCGCCATAGTGATGCCCTGCGGTGTGGAGGTCGGCTTTACAAAAAATCTGGTCGCTTAAACATTAATCATGCGGCTTCCAGAGGAGCCATCGTCAAGTTTTCTCGCCCCAATTGCATATGATAAAGCTCAGCTTGCTCCTGCGGTCCTACCCAGACGATCGCCTGCCCGTTGTGATGCACCTGATTGGTTAAATCCCAAGCATAGTCAGGAGTCATTCCAGGAATATATTTGAGTAAACAACTAGATACGTGTTCAAAGGTGTTGAAGTCATCGTTTAACACAATGACTTTGAAGTTGGGGTAGGGTTGATGCGTCGTTTGACCAGATTTTGTGGGGGCAAGGGTGGGCGATGCCGCCAAAATAGGTGCCTTAGTCAAGGGTCGCATTGCAAACGCGCAATCACGAGGAAATCTCATACAGGTTCAGGAAGCTCTAGCGGTTACTCTTAGGGTATCAGGATCAGGATAGCGCGATCGCCTTTCTGGTTAACTTTTCAGATTGACTATCCGTTTTGCGATCGCAGCCATTGGGAGACTCCGGCAATTATTGTTAGAGCAACCAGCAACGGAGTCAGCCAATCTCCCCAGCGAACATACGCAGTCTGAGTTTGGCGGCGATAGATGGTTTCTGCATGGATGGCGTAGGTTTGAGGCTGCGATCGCCAAACAATGCGTCCATGAGGGTCGATTACGCCAGAGTAGCCCGTATTGGTGGCGCGCACTGCCCAGCGATCGGTTTCAATTGCCCGCATCAAATCCTGTGCTTGATGCTGTGCCATTAATACCTCGCTGTAAGGATCGAGATTAGAAGCGGTCAGAATAAACTGCCCACCTCGCGCGGCTTGCCCCCGAAACACCTCAGGAAACGCAGAATCGTAGCAAATACTGGCGATCGCTCGACCCAATGGAGTGTCTAACTGCTGATATGACGATCCAGGCAAGCCATTTTCCTCCACAGTCGTTAGTTTGCTGATTAAGCCTCCCAGCCATTTTTGAAACGGAATATATTCACCTAGCGGCACCAACTTCACCTTGTCATAGCGACTAATCGCTTCCCCTTGCGGATTCAAAGTCAATAAGCTCCGAGCAACTCCGCCCTTTTGAGCCGTAAATGTTCCTAACCAGGCGGTTTTCTTTTTGGCTAAAACCGCTTGATGAAACAGACTATTTGCCCGACTGCGATCGCTCCACAAAAAGGGGAGTGCGCCTTCTGGGGTTAAGACCGCTTCTGCCCCTTGATCTGCTAAGGTGGCGTAACCCTTGGCATATCCTGCTTCTGCCCGTTGCAACCCTGCCGCAAACAGCTTGATTCGGGTGGGCACATTTCCTTGAACAATCCCCACTTTTAGGGCAGAGGTCGTCAGATCTCTCAATGGCTGGCGGTAGAGCCAGTAGCCCGTCAGATGACCCGTGACAAAAAGCAATGCCGCGATCGCGCTCAGCGCAACGGAGCCGTTCGCCAGCAGGAATCGAACATTTTTATCTCTACTTTCCGACTGCCAACGAATCCATGCTTCGGCAATCAGTCCATTGAACGCCGCGATCGCTGCCGTTACCGTCATCGCGCCCGATAGCTGCCCCAAATGTAAAATCGCCACGTTGCCTGGACTTTGCGTGTAAGAAATGGATGTCCATGCCAAGGGAGTCAGGCTACACAGGGTTTCGACTCCACACCAAAGCGCCGTACCCAAGAGAACGCGAAACAAACTGAACGCTATTTCCCTATCATCTTTTAATCCCCAGATTTTGGCTCCCCACCTCATGCCCCCCTGCCAAATCACCACCAGCGCCACGCCCCAAAGCGTGATAAACGCCCAGCAAAAAAGCGTGATGACGATGCTGGCAAGCCATGAAATACCGAGCCACATCAGTGGATGCAAACCTGTAATCCAAAACAGCGCCAAACCGTGATAGCCAATGCCCCACGCGATCGCGCAGGCAGTTCGGGGAATCAGTCGTCCACTGGCTTTGTGCCATTCACCATTCACTATGACCCACAGTGGAGCCAGAGAAATCCACGCTAACCCCCACCAATTCAAAGGAGCAACTGCCAAACTCATGGCAATACCGCTGAAAAAAGCAATGCTCAGTAACTTCCAATCCGGGGAATTCCAAGCGTGGAAAGGCAGTGGTTGAAATTTAGCAAGGCGGCTTTGAAGATTTAGCATAGAAACCACTATACTCAGCGAACTGACCCGTCAACGCTTCGCGATCGCGCCCTCCGTGGCACACCCCGACTAAATTGAGTAATACAAAGGAAAAGCCTTAGCATCTTTGGGCTTCACAAAAACACGCTGCTGAGGTTTTAAGTTCAATTCATCAAAGCGATCGCGGGTTAAATGTGCCATCAACACTTGTCCATCATCCAACATCAACTCCGCTTGAATTTCCCAACCTAGGTGAATGATGCGATTAACCCTTGCCGCCACCGATGCCTCCGTTTGCTGAGTTTCCACCAAAATATCTTGAGGTCGCAAAAAGACCTCTGGATGGGGCGATTCAAACCCGTTCGCTTGAAAAATCCGCGAGGTACTCGGCAACACGTTGACTGGACCAATAAAACTCATCACAAAGGCACTAGCGGGATGGTCATAAATTTGTGCCGGAGACCCGACCTGCTCCACTTTGCCCTTGTTCATAATCACAATTTCATCTGCCACCTCCATCGCTTCTTCTTGGTCGTGAGTCACAAAAACCGTGGTGACATGCACTTCATCATGTAAACGGCGCAGCCAGAGGCGCAAGTCTTTTCGCACTTTGGCATCCAGCGCCCCAAAGGGTTCATCCAGCAGCAACACATTCGGTTCCACAGCCAAGGCTCTAGCCAGCGCGACTCGCTGCCGTTGTCCACCCGATAATTGAGACGGATAGCGATCGCCCAATCCCTGCAATTGCACCAGTTCCAACAATTCGTCCACTCGTGCCTTCACCTGCTTCGACGAGGTTTTTTTCAATTCCAACGCAAACGCGATATTTTTACGAACCGTTAAATGTTTAAACAGAGCATAATGCTGAAACACAAACCCAATATTGCGATCTTGCACACTCCGATGGGTCGCATCTTCCCCCGTCAACCAAATCTTGCCACTATCCGGAGTTTCCAGTCCTGAAATCAGACGGAGCAGCGTAGACTTTCCTGAACCCGAAGGACCCAACAATGCAATCAGCGTACCACTTTGAATCTCAAGACTGACCTGATTGACCGCTTGAAAGCTACCAAACTGCTTGGATACGTCCTCAACAATAATACCCACGGAATGCAACCTCAATTTAGAGTGAGTGCTGGAAAAACAAACAGCAGATGGCAGGTACTAGGGTTCAGATATCAGAAGACAAACGCAAGTTTCTTGCAAGTATGACCCAATGATCGGCTCTATTTTTTTGCGGCTACTTTTCTATAAAACTAAAACTCTATCAAACTAAAACACAGTTAGAAGTTTGAGATCAGGTTTAAGTGACATAACATTTTTGGGTTACGACAGGACTGTTTTCTTAGCACAGGACGGGCAGACGAAAAAGGTTTTACTAGAAAACCAGCCCTCTTGTTTCAAATGCTTTGTTGTACAACCTTTACAGAGAAACGTGTTACAACATGAGGTCTTATAAACTTCAGAAGTTGACTTGCACTGAGAACATTTTTTCTTTGTAAAGAACTCTCCTAGAGTCGAGAAATCTAGGCTGGAAAGTAGCTCAGTAGATTCAAGGAGAAAATTGACTACATCATCTTCATCCATAATGATTGAGTTCCTTTGAAAGGTAGATACTTAGCCTATTTGGGGTTGTTGCCAGTCTTATTTTGACAGCAGGATTTGAGATTGAATTTTCCAACTATCGCCGCATGGCTTCATCGTGTCGTCCAAGGCAAGGTAAGGCGAGTTTGATAGAGCTTGTGTAGCCTACACTATATCAGTTTCCCACACGACTCATGCAGTCAAGACATTTCCCAACTCTGCATAGATTAACTGAAATCATGCTTTAGAATAGAAAAGTTGTGAAAAATCATTCCGTTTGTTATGGCTCAACCGAAAAAGAAAACATCTAAGTCTAAGCGTGATAAGCGGCGGGCTACTTGGAAAAGCAAAGCTAGGTTAGAAGCGCAGCGCGCACTATCACTCGGCAAATCAGTTCTAACTGGGCGAGCTGAAGGCTTTATTTACCCACAAGCAGAAGAAGAAGAGGAAGAGGAAGAGTAAGCCTATTCTCGGTCTGGTGTTCGCCTACTCGGCGATCGCTGCTGGGTAAAAGATCGCCTTCCTAACATCATTTGGAATCTACACACTTGTTGACATTATCCAGATGACACATCCCATTAATGGTCAATCGACATAAAGCTGGATAATGCAACCGGATTTACACCTATGTTAGGAAAGTTTTTCCAAAAACCAGATGATAGTTTGCAAAATCGTGTTCCACCGGGTCAGCACTTGGCGAAGGGTTTTCCAGTTTTGACCTATGGGGATACTCCCCAAGTAGAGATTAAAGACTGGACGCTGAGAATTTGGGGATTAGCACAAAAGGTCATCTTTACATGGGATGACCTGATGGCAATGCCTCAAAGTGACTTTACTGCTGATTTTCACTGTGTTACTACCTGGTCGAAGCTGGATGTCCAGTGGCGCGGCGTGAAAGTCATAGACTTCATGCAACGGGTGGAAGTAGATCCCAAAGCGGTTCACATTATGGAACATTGCTATGGAGACTACACTACTAATATCTCAATGGACGATTTCTTGCGAGAGGAAAACTTTTTTGCGCACACGCTACTGAGTGAACCTCTTCCTGCTGAGCATGGTGGACCCTTACGGTTAGTCGTTCCGCATCTTTACGCCTGGAAAAGCGCCAAGTGGATCAGTGGACTAGAGTTTCTTCCCCAGGCAGAGTTAGGTTTTTGGGAGCGCAATGGTTATCATCAACGTGGCGAACCTTGGGCGGAAGAGCGATACAGCGGGTAAGAAAGATTTTGGGTTGAGTGAAACCAGCTTCGGCTCAGTCTTTGCAAAATACCGGTATTGTTGCAAGTTGTTTCTAAAACTCAACATTGGTTAGTAGAAGTTGCGTCACAATAACATTCTATTTATGCAAACTATTTATGCAAATGAGTTGGATATGGATTGGTTAGATTGACGCTTTAAAAAATTCTTGATTAAGATTAGGATATGTTATTACAATACTGGCGAAAAGTTGGCGCAGATAGAGCCGGAGATAATGCAAGCCAGTGATTCCGTAGAAACTGATTTAGATAAAGGAGCGATCGCTCAAGCCCTATTCTGCCCCATGCCATCATCCGCTCAGCTTCAGCAAATGTCTCCAGGAGCTTTAGCCTATCTGGGAGATGCTGTTTACGAGCTTTATATTCGTCGCTACTATCTAATTCCACCCCAGCGCATTCAAGACTATCATCGTCAAGTTGTGTCACAGGTTCGGGCTGAAACTCAAGCTCACCACTTAAAACAGTTACTTCCCTTTCTGACCTCTACAGAATTAGATCTCTTAAAGCGTGGACGGAATGCAGTGGTCAGCCGCCCTAAGCGAATTGATCCAGATACTTACCAGCGGGCAACAAGTTTGGAGACATTAATCGGCTATCTTTATCTCTCTGATTTACCCCGACTCATAGAGCTATTAGGTCACTTACAGATCGATCCCGCAGTTAGCTGTTAATTAGCAATTGTCAATACTACCAAAAGCTCGTCTTTAAGTTTAAAGGCGACGACTATTGCATTTTTGTATGCATCCATCATTGAACCTCTAAGTCCTTACTTTTATTTTTAACACCCCATGGCTGATAAAAAAATGACTGATAAAAAGCATAAGTACGAGTCCCCTCGTCGCGTTCGGGCTGATTCGGCAGGGGTGGGTCTACCAAAACCTCAAGGAGCAAGACGCGATCGCGACCGTCCCGCTCGTGCGGATTCTGCCACGCCTAGAGATGGAAAGGGGTATAAAAAGCGCGTCGTCACAGTGAGACTTCGCCCTGTTTCAAAAGCTGATGGGGCTGAGATCCCCTCTCCTAGAACTTCTCAACCAGAGCGAACTTCCCAAGATCGCCGACGCTCCCCTTCGGACTATACTTCTAGACCTGAACGCACGTCTGAAAACGCTAGAGGATCACGCTCAGGAAGTGATGCTCCCAGGCTCAAGCGGGTTTCCAGGGATGCTAGAGGATCGCGCTCGGATGACTATACCGCCAGACCTGATCGAACTTCTAGAGATGCCAGGGGATCACGCACCGAAGGTCATACTTCTAGACCGGAACGCCCTTCACGAGAGGCTAGGGGATCGCGGTCAGACAGCTATTCATCAAGACCTAAAAATGCATCCAGAGATTTTAGGGATAAACGGTCAAATTCTGTCGAGTCTGCTTCTGGCGATTTTCAAGGAACCCGTTCAGGAGGGCTTACTCACCCAGAGCGAGCCAAGGATTTTAAGCGATCGTCGCGTGCAGAAAATTTTATTCCCCGTAGCAGGCGGGAGTTCTCAGAACACTCAGTTGATTTGTCTAACGCATCTCAAGAAGATTCTGCTGAACTGATTTATGGTCGTCACCCCGTTTTGGCAGCCATGGAAGGTGAGCGTAGCCTCAATCGCATCTGGATTGTTGCCCGTTTGCGCTATGACCATCGATTTCATACGTTGTTGCAGCAAGCAAAAAACAACGGTGCCGTGATTGATGAGGTTGAGCCGCGACGGTTGGATCAGATGACTCAAGGAGCCAACCACCAAGGCGTTGTGGCTCAAGTTGCGCCCTATGAATACGTTGAACTAGCTGCTTTAATTGAACAGGCTAAAGCAAAAGTTGATCAGCCTGTATTAGTGGTGGCTGATGGCATCACTGATCCGCATAATCTAGGTGCAATTATTCGTTCGGCAGAAGCGATGGGGGCACAAGGCTTAGTGATTCCACAGCGAAGAGCCGCCGGAATTACTGCCACCGTTGCGAAAGTAGCCGCTGGAGCGCTAGAAACTTTTCCTGTGGCACGAGTTGTTAATTTAAGTCGCGCCCTAGAAGAATTAAAAGCAGCCGGATTCTGGATGTATGGACTCGAATTAGAGACGAGTGAACCGATTCACACGGTTGAGTTTACTGGAGCGATCGCATTGGTAGTGGGAGCAGAAGGAGAAGGCTTAAGTATGCTGATTCAGCGGGGTTGCGATCGTTTGGTCTCGATCGCTTTGGCAGGAAATACACCCAGTCTCAATGCATCGGTTGCCACCGGAATGGCGTTGTATGAAGTTTATCGTCAGCGCCAATTTAAAACCTTACATTTAGATAGATCTCACCCTATGGGGTTGAAAAAGAACGAGGTTACAGAGTATAACAAATCATAGCGGGTAAGATAACCGGGATTTTTTAAGCTACAGAGTTATACAAAATTCCACTGAAAAAATAGCGAGCTAATGATGCAGGAATCTCTAGTAAGACTGCTTGATTTTTTCGGTTTTGCTTGGTGGGTGAAAGTTAAAACCGACTCTCCCCACTGTACTTATTATTTCGGTCCTTTTCTCAACTACTCAGAAGCAGAAAACGAGAAACCAGGGTATTTAGAGGACTTGCAGCTTGAAGGTGCTCAAGTTGTTGCAGTTTCAGTTAAGCGATGCAAGCCCACAACGTTAACGGTTTACGATGAGCTAGCAGAGCCGTCTGCTAAAGGTCTTCGCTCTCTAAGCGAACAAATGCCTTAGCCGCATTGCTTGATAGTTAACTTTATTAATAGTTAACCTGATTGATAATCTGCTGATGCAGTTTGAAGAATACGACAGCGTTGCGCCAGAAACCAATTTCCGGCTTGATTGATCTGCCCAATAACGGCAACCGCTTGACTTGCACCCAAACATTTAAGATTGCAATCAACTTCAGCATTCAGAGTCACTATGCCTACTGTGTGGTTCATTAGGCTTGCGGGCGCAGTGATAAACAATTCATATTGCTGCTCACTAATCCGCCTGAATAGACCTGACACTTCAAAAACTTCAGCCTTGCTCGATAGGGTTTCTGTAGCAAGTTGATCAGGCTCGTGTAATGTTGGAGCATACCCTGATTCTGAATAGGCATCAGGCTGCTTTAAATAAAATTGCTGCCAGTAGAGCCATTCTGGATGGGTGAGCGGCTGGTTAAATAACGGAACCATCGCCGTTGGCGCGATCGCATCGGTTAATAGTGCTTCTTGAAGCGATCGCACCGACAAATCTCGTGGCTGGCAGTTTTGCTCAATGCAGAGTGCTGCCGCCATTCCTGCCGCTTGCCCAATGCCTAAAACGCAGGGTTGTAAGCGTGTTGCCCCGTTTGCCATGTGAGAGACAGAAATATTTTTCTCACAGGCAAGAAACCCATTCACTACTTCAGGAATCAAAGCTCGATAGGGGATCGTAAACGGCGTTCCCGTCCATCGCCCGCCCCAGCGAATTGATTTAGGCGCAAGCTTGATATCGCCCCCAGGATAGTGATGATCGTTAGCATAGTTCCCGATCGCGATCGCGTCGCACACATTGTCAGCTTGTTCGCACCCTTGAGCATTAGTAATAATGGGCAACGCTGCCACCGATCCCTTCGCGATCGGCAACAGATCTTGTTCTCGCACGGTCGTTAGTCCTCTCAATCGACGACTTTCTCGATAGTAAGGGTGTAGCGCATAAGCTCCGCCGCCCACGGAAGAAAAAGTTTGCGGTGTAGGAAAGATCATGTCCGCTAATCCATAGCGTCGTCCGAAGCGGGTTTGAATGAAGTGAGCAAAACCCTGGGAATGCCACAGAGCTTCTTGCAAAAATTGCTGCTTTGCTGCCTCTGAACTGATCAATCGATCAATCCCTTCGCCATAATCATTGCCATGGAGGGGCCAATTGATCATGAAACGATCGCCTGGAAGCCGCCCGTAGTTCAAGAACTTCTCGCCGCCATAATCTGCCCATGCACCCTCAAAAATCTCAGGAGCGTAGTTAGGCGGCTCTGGGATCACAGCCGCCTCATTGCCCTCGCCCACATCCTGCATCACTATCACCCAAGTAGGAGCCTGTACCGGATAATTTTTAGTCAAGGCATTCGGCTTAATAGGCGCACTAGGTTCTTCAAACTCTGACTGCAACTCCCAACCCCAGCGGTGAGGAATGTCCCCCAACGCCAACAGATCCCCCAGTTCTGTGCCATCCAGGATCACCTTGGCATGAATTGTATAATCCGCAAATTGAACTCCCACGACCTGATTTTCGTGGCGCAAGACTGACTGCGGCACCTGTCCCACAATCCATTGCAAATTCGGCAACGCCGCCACCCAATCCGCAAAAATTTCCGCGCCTATTCGTGGATCATAGGTAAAAAAGCTGACCCAGCCGTGATCCAACCCTTGCGGTTGCCGTCGCTCTAGTTCTCGCAAAAAAGCTCCCCAAATGCCTGTTTGCCATGCCTCTAATTCATTGCCATCCGGTGCCGTTACGCCTGCGCTAGTCAGCATTCCCCCCAACCATGCAAACTCACTCACTAGAATCACATTTACTCCCCGCCGCGCCGCCTGAATTGCCGCCGCTGTGCCGCCCGTGCCTCCACCCACCACCAGCACATCCATCGTTAATGTTTCCATCTCACCTCACAAAGGTACATACTGAATTTGCCCAACACAGTCCTCTTCAAATTCTGCCAGCATTAAGATGTCTTCAATAATTTGTCCTATTGATGATTGACTATTGTTAATCGCAATGACTCCCGCCATTGGCAGTCCATCCCCAAGTCGCTCATATGCAAATTTAGGGACTGTCTTGAAATCACGCGTCAGCAGAACTCTTCCTTCTTTCGCCGCCCACTCTAAGATTTCTGGATCTCCTACGCCAGACAAACCAACCTGCTGAACTTGTAAGATGTCGATTTTAGAATTACGGCGAAGTATTCCCTGAACTACTTTTCGCATCAGGTTTTCATCAACCAAAAACTTCGCAGCCACGACAGGTCAATCTCATATAAAAAACAAGGAATCAATTAAACAGTTTGATGCCGAGGCGGGGATAAGACGAGATACTGGTAGAAGGTATACAAAATATAATTTTTATTCGGGCGCAGAAAAGGACAAATGCTCTGAAAAAGTTACGGAGTTAGGCAGCTATGAATTTAGTAGATGTAATCGAATCAATTCCCTTAAAAACGGATGCTCACGGTGTTGTGAGAATTGGCGGAACACGGGTAACGCTAGACACTGTGGTGTACGAGTTCGAGCAGGGTTCTACAGCGGAGGAAATTGCTTACCAGTTTGATGTGCTGAATCTAGCAGATGTATATGCCGCGATCGCTTACTACCTGCGCCATCAGGATGAGGTGGAAGCATACTTGCAGGAACAGGACAGACAGGCTACAGAAATCCGTGAAAAAATCGAGCAGCGATCGCCATCTAGGGGTTTGAGAGAACGCTTACTGACTAAACGTCAAGCTCAGACCAGGTCAACGAATTCTGAATGACGAAATGGAAGGTAGATTGATTACGGATCAAGGGCTATTTTTCTGACAATTCCAATAATAGTTATTTCGTGGTCTCCTATCCACTCAGAATGACGACTTGAAATTTGGAGAGGCTGAAAGCTTTGGTCTTCGCGGTTTCGCGGTTCAAGAAATTCTCCTTCATCATCTCTCCGAAACCTGTTCACTGTAAGGTCGGTTCCATCAATTAAAGCAATAACAGTATTTCCTGTTTGTGGTTCTAACCACGATTTACTTGCTGTTGTATCAGATATTTCAACAGTTAAGATTGCTCCCTCAAAAATGCCATCGTCAATCATTGAGTTGCCTATTACTCTCATAAATCTTGTTCTTTCAGGCGACTTAATACCTAGTACAGATTCTAAATAAATTTCTTCGTATCCACCCGCTTCTGCATCCTCAGAAGAGGTTACTCCAAAGCTTGCTGCAACAGGTGCAGAATACATACGATAAGAGTTAGAAGAAAATGGACTGTTGGCACCATCTTGTCGAATTAACTCAATTCCGTTGCTTTCAAAAAATTGAGCCACATCCCTAAGTTTCAATCCGTTTTGTTGTAGTGTTGCAAAAATTTCAACAAGGTATTTCTTCTGTTCAACCAACTCATAGGGCACCCCAATTTTACTTTCAGCCTTTTTCCTCCAGTCCTTTTTACGCCCTTATCCTCGCCCAGATCCGCCCTTTGTGGTTGCCATATATTTTTAGTAGTATTTGTGTACTGCTATATCTTATAGAACGCTTGAACTACGAGGCAAGATGCGATTGAAAAATAGCTAGAAATCAAATTCAGTTTGTTTTCAAGACTACAAGCTATTCTAAACAGCCGATGAGGTAGTTTCTTTCAAAAGTCAAATTCAGTGAAGAGGTCGGCGATCGCCAGTGAAAAGCCTGGGATGATATCTTCGCCGTCGAGGGTATCGGTGAGTTTCAGTAATTGGTCGGGTTGGGGTTGGCGGTAGACCAAGACCGATCGCTCATCGGGATTGACAATCCATACCAGTTTGCAGCCGTTGGCGAAATATTCCACCAGTTTTTCGTGCAGTTCTTCAAAGGTGTTGCTGGGGGAAATGACTTCGATCGCCAAATCTGGCGCTCCCTGAAAATAGCCTTTAGGGAGCCGTTTGATTCCCTTCAAGCGATCTTTGGAGATGAATGAAACATCGGGCGATCGCTTGTTGCCGTTCTTCATCGTGAATGCAGTACTGGAATCACAGGTGGTTCCTAATCGCTTGGGGCGAACGTAGAACTCGATCGCGCCTCCTAAGAAAGTTCCAAGATTCCCGTGTTCCATGCCAGAGTTGCCGATGGTTCTCACCTCCCCGTTTACGAGTTCGTAGCGTTTGCCGTCATCGGGCAACGCCATAAATTCTTCGTCTGTCCATACTTTTTTTTCGGCGGCGATCGTCATGGCTGAAGACCTGAATAACTGGAAGCTTGAATAACTGGAATATACGCCCATGCTAGCGGCTAATGATACAGTCTACATCGGAGGGTCTTCAGGAGAATAGTGGATGAAAGCACAGGTGTTTCGTGGGGTGAATAACCTGAGTTATGAAGAGGTGCCAGTGCCGGAACTGTTGCCGGACGAGGTGTTGGTGCAGGTGCAGGTGGTGGGGTTGTGCCAGTCGGATATTAAAAAAATTCGCTACCCGTTGTATGAGCCGCCGCGCATTTTTGGGCATGAAACAGCGGGAACGATTTCGGCAGTAGGATCTGAGGTGAAAGGCTGGCAGGTGGGCGATCGCGTGGTTGTGCTGCACCATATTCCCTGTATGCACTGCGGCTATTGCTTAAATGACAACTTTTCCATGTGCGAGGTCTACAAAAACATTACGACGACAGCAGGCTTTGCACCCAGTGGCGGCGGCTTTGCGGAGTATGTGAAAGTGCCGGGACACATTGTCCGCAATGGTGGACTGATGGCGATCCCCGACCAAATCACCTTTGAGCAGGCTAGCTTTGTGGAGCCGACGAATTGCTGTTTGAAAGCCGTGAAAAAAGCCCAGATCCAGCCCGGACAAACGGTGTTGATTACGGGAGCCGGTCCCATTGGGCTGATGTTCATTATGCTGGTCAAGTATTTTGGCGCACGGGCGATCGCGACAGACTTGCTGCCGAGTCGCATCGAAAAAGCGCTAGCGGTGGGTGCGGATGCTGCCTTTGATGCCCGCGATCCAGACGTGACCGCAAAAATTCAGGCAATGACTCAAGGCATGGGGGTTGATACCAGTTTGCTTGCTGTGCCGAGTGCCAAAGCCTTTTTTCAAGCCTTAGATTGCACTCGCAAGGGCGGCAAGATTTTGTTCTTTGCTGAGTTTCCTGATGAGCTAGAAATTCCGATTAATCCCAATATTCTCTATCGTCGTGAGATTGATCTGATGGGGAGCTACAGTTCATCTTATCGAGTGCAGCAGCTTGCGGCAGATATCGTATTCAACCAGTGGATCGATGTGGAGGCGTTGGTCAGCGATCGCTTTGCGCTCAAAGATCTGGCGGCGGCGGTGGATCGGGCGATCGCGCCCACACCCGATACCTATAAAATCCTGATTTATCCGTGAAGTTGCCTCACACGTACTCTGAAATATCTTCCTTGCAGTCATCAGCCAGATAGGAGAGGGCGCGGAATCGTAAGCCAACTAGTTGGTCATACAGCGGATTGAGTTTGCAGAGGGGCGGGATGTGAACGACCTTGCGTCCAAATAAAGTGATATCTCGCTCAAAAGGACATTGAGCGGGGATCATTTTGCACAGAAGCCGCGCAATCTTTGGGTCTTGAACATCCATGCGATCGAGCCAGTCCCGCACAGGATGTAAAACATCCGCCTGATGGGCATCTCCGGTCATCCGCGTTAAGCCAGAAGCCCTAATTGGTTCTGCCCCATCGGTGGGCTGGGCATCGGCAATACTTTGAAAGGTCGTTCGGAGGAGGTCTAGCGCATCGGGCTTTAGCCCCAAGGCTTGACAGTATTGCTGTAGCATTTTGTCTTCACTAACGGAGTAATCTTGATCTGCCAATGCCACCATGACGGCAGTTCTAAGGAAATTTTCTGCCAAGTCGAGATCGCTGCCTAAAACAGTCGCCAACTCCTCAGCAGAAATGGGCTTCATTGCTTTTGCTTTTTCTTCAGCAGTGAAATCTTTACGGAGCAGTGCCGAAATCATTGCCTGCTCTGTCGTATCAAAATGCCCATCTGCCCACGCCAAAGAAACCAAGCCCCGAATCCAAACGGCGGTTTGCTCGTCGGTGTAAGCAGACTTAGTAGGGGTGCTAACCATTTTTCGCTACAGCCCGATTAAGTTCCGAGTCGATTCTAGCTCGTTCTCCCCATAAATTATTCAACGACTTAACGGTAAACTAGGAGACTGAATCCCATCGTGCAAGAGTACACCCGTGACCCTCCAAGAATTCATACTGTTTTTGTCTGCAATATTGATGGCATCCGGAGGTCAGCTTCTGCTCAAATTAGGCGCTGCGAAACTGGGCAAAGTGAATGCCAATAATGCCATTTCTCATGTTTTAAATATTGCTCTAACGCCTGAGCTAGTCGCGGGTTTAGCGGTATATGCGCTTAGTTCTATTTTGTTTATTTTGGTTTTAACTCGTGTCAAGCTGAGCGTGGCAGGTCCGGCGGTTTCTATTAGCTATGTGTTTTCAGTGCTGCTGGGCTACTTCGTGTTTAACGAATCGATTTCTCGATATCAAGTGTTTGGGCTAGGGCTGATTATTGCTGGAGTCGTGTTGGTGTTAAAACGATAAAGATTGGAGCAGAGGACTTTTCCTGTGCTTCACCATGCTGCACGAACGGCAAGCAACATTACACGAGGCGCGATCGCCCTCATCTTCACGATCGCCGAATGTTCAGGCAACACCACTCTCCGCGCTTCCATAGGGCAGTAACCATCCATCCGTTTGCTTCTAGGGTATCTGCCACGGGTTTTGCCTGTTCGACTAGAATGCCGCTGAGGATTCCCCAAGTATTCGGCTTAATGATGGCGGTCATGTGAGGAATCAAATCAATAATGACCTCCGCCAAAATGTTGCAGACAATGCCATCCACCGGAGCCTCAATCATTTCAGCCACTTGGTCTACACTGCCTTGAGCAATGATTAAGCGATCGGACTCAACTTGATTTAGATCGCCATTCTCGCGGGTTGCTTTGACCGCTAAGGGATCGGTATCAACGGCATAAATTTGTTTGGCTCCTAACAAAAGCGCCCCGACTGACAAAATACCCGAACCGCAGCCAATATCGGCAATGACTAGGTTTATGGGCAGAGGCTCACTGGCAAGGGCAGGCGCTCCTAATCGCATTTCCAGGGCTTCTAAACAAAGTTGAGTGGTGGCGTGTTCACCGGTGCCAAAGGCAACCCCCGGTTCTAGTTTGAGCAACACGCGATCGCCCAGTTCTGGAATAGGCAGCCATGCCGGGTTAATCAGCAGGCGATCGCCCACCTTTTGCGGTTTCCAGTGCTGTTTCCAGTTACTTCCCCAGTCTTCCTCTTCGATTAAGTTCCATTGGGCAGCCGGAGCTGGCAACCCAAGACACAGAGCATCTTGCCGCAACAGCAAAGATAACGCTGCCAAATCCAGCATTTGAACTTGCGCTTCAGGGATGTAGGCGCGCATTAGGCAAGATGCTCCCTTCAGTTCGCTGAATGACCCCGAACAGCCAAACCCATCCAATCGCCAAAAGAGCATATCTTCCAGTAATGGATCAGAGAGGATCTGAATTTCCCACCAGCTATTTGCCATGATTTAAAAGAACGAGAAGATAGGGGAAAACTTGATCCGTGGTCTAACCCTCATGCCACCCACCCTTCTCCCCAGGAAAAAGGGCTTTCAGACATTTCTGTTTCCCTCTTCCATGAGGAATCGGGCTAGGGTGAGGGAACAGTTTTGAGCGCTCCTATAGAGTGACCGTATAGGCATCTCGAATACCCGGAACTTTGAGCAATTCAGCCAGAATATCATCAGGTAGGGGATCGTCAATGCTAAGCACCATCACTGCATCGCCGCGAACGATTTTTCGCCCTACTTGCATACTGGCAATATTGACATTTGAGCTACCGAGCAAAGAGCCAATTCTGCCAATAATTCCTGGCATATCTCGGTGCATAGTGAAGACCATATATTTATTGGGTGGCACATTGACCGGAAAATCATCCACGCTGGTAATGCGGATTTCGGAGTCGCCCAACAGCGCACCAGAGACAGAATGCTCACCCAAAGAACCCTTCGCAGATAGGTGTAGGGAACCCGTGTAGTCTTTGATTGACGCATCGCGGGTTTCGACGACGCGAATACCGCGTTCTTTGGCTTCAATGCTGGCATTCACATAGTTGACCCGCTCTTGCAGCGCGTGAGAGAGCAGTCCTTTTAAGGCGGCAACAACAATGGGCTGGCTCTGGTTGGTTGCCAGTTCCCCTTGTAATCGAACATTGAGGGCTTCGACTCGTCCACCGACCAGTTGAGCCACTAGATTGCCCAATGTTTCCGCTAATTCTAGGTAGGGGCGCAGTTGTTCTAGCAGGTCGGGGCGCAAACCGGGAATATTGACCGCCGATCGAGCAGGCAAGCCTAGCAGGACATCACGAATTTGTTCGGCAACATCGATCGCCACATTCACTTGAGCTTCTTCAGTCGAAGCACCTAAATGGGGAGTGAGCAGCAACTCCTTGCCCACCGAACGCAGGGGTGAATTCTCTTCTAGCGGCTCTTGCACAAAAACATCTAGCGCGGCTCCGGCTAGCTTGCCTTCCTGCAATGCCTGGACGATCGCCGCTTCATCGACAATGCCACCCCGCGCACAGTTGATAATCCGGGTGGTCGGCTTCATTTTGGCGATCGCTGCCGCATTGATCAAATTCGCGGTTTCTGGCGTTTTGGGCAAGTGCAGCGTAATGTAATCTGCTTCTTGAAATAAGTTATCCAGTTCGACCAAACGACAGCCGAGTTGTTCAGCCCGCTCATGGGAAACAAACGGATCGTAGGCAAGCAGCCTCATGCCCATCGCGTGGGCAACGGTGGCAACATGGGCACCAATCTTACCCAACCCCACAACGCCCAGCGTTTTTTTATAAACTTCAACGCCCATATAACTTTTGCGATCCCACTTGCCGCTTTTCACCGATTGGTTTGCCTCGGCAACATAGCGAGACATCGATAGCATCATCGCCAGCGTGTGTTCAGCCGCCGCAATGGTGTTGCCCTCAGGGGAATTGACAACCACGATGCCCTTGCGAGTGGCGGCTGGAATATCCACGTTGTCTACCCCTACGCCCGCGCGACCAATAATTTTGAGTTGGCTGGCAGCCTCAATCACTGCTTGGGTAACACGAGTACCAGAGCGAATCATCAAGGCATCGTAGTTGGAAATAATGCCAATTAAGTCTTCAGGAGACAGGTTGGTTTTCACATCAACTTGAGCAACCTGAGACAGAATATCAATTCCGGCTTGATCAATCGGGTCAGAAACAAGAACCTTCGGCATAACAGGCAGATGGGGTAAAACAACAGGGGTTCTTCAACGTTCCAGCAGCGATCGCCTTACACAAGTTTGTAGAAGGAAACGCTTACATATCGTTATCAAACCGACACTTTACGATACGGCATTTTTGAACTAAATCGACAAAATCTGCTGGATTTTCTTAAGAAGCGCACGAAGTATTAAGTGCCAGTTAGGAACAACACAAGTGCCAGTTAAACCCCAAAATCTGAAACCCAA
This sequence comes from Leptolyngbyaceae cyanobacterium, assembly GCA_041752515.1. Lineage (GTDB taxonomy): Bacteria > Cyanobacteriota > Cyanobacteriia > Leptolyngbyales > Leptolyngbyaceae > ULC077BIN1. The sequence continues at coordinate 38,052 of JBGSWI010000079.1, forward strand.
AACCCAAAACTGCCTAAATAGCCAAAGATTATTCACAATTTTCAGCCATTCTTAAAAATTGTTGTTAGTATTCTGCTTGCCATAGTCGTTTTCACGCTCAGTGATGATGCGTGTTTAAAAGTCCGTGAAAGATAGTAACTCGCCTCCTACTCAGCCCAAAAAAACCAGTCTCAGCTTAAGAAAAGTTTCTAAACAAAAAAGCTACCGCTGGTTATGGGCTGTGACTGGCTTAACAGGAGTGGCATTATTATCAGCGACCGCAGGAGCCATCTTAGCGATGACGATGGCAAGCGCTCCCCTCTTACAGCGCAAACTGAGTGCGCAAGATGCGGCAGTGTTTTCTAAAGGCGACCTCTCGAATATCAATAACTTACAGTTGCCTGAGCTAACCCGTCCGGTCAATGTGTTGGTGTTAGGTGCCAAAGTATTGACCAGTGATGTATCGGATGAGCCACCCAAAGGACAAAATAATTTGGGGTATCAAGCCTTGGTCAATTCCTTTGAAGGGCTAACCGATACGATGATGTTGGTTCGATTTAATCCTGAAAATCAGAAAGTGGCGCTAATATCGGTTCCCAGAGATACTCGGATTGAGATTCCGGGTCATAGCGTGGGCAAAATTAATGAGGCAAATTCAGTAGGTGGACCTGCATTGGCGGCTCGAACCGTGAGCCAGCTATTGGGCGGGGTTGGGGTCGATCGCTATATCACCATTAACGTTCAGGGTGTGCAGGCATTGGTGGATGCATTGGGCGGCGTAACCGTCTACGTGCCAAAAGATATGAAATATAGCGACGATAGCCAACATTTGTATGTCAACCTGAAAGCGGGGAAGCAGCACTTAAACGGCGACCAAGCGCTCCAACTGCTGCGTTTTCGCCATGATGAACATGGGGATATTGGGCGGGTGCAGCGCCAACAAATGGTGATTCGTGCCCTATCCGAGCAAGCGCTCAATCCCATGACTTTGGCTCGTCTGCCCCAAATTATTTCAGTGATTCGGGCTTATATCGATACAAACTTGACGGTGGAAGAGATTTTTGCGTTGGTTGCCTATTCTAGCCGGGTCGATCGCTCAAACATGGAAATGTTGGTTACCCCAGGAGAATACGGCGATATTGAAACCTATGGCACAAGCTACTGGCTGCCGAATTCAGCAAAAATTCAGGTGATGATGGCTCAGCATTTTAATCTGGGACTCAACCCAACAGCAACCAGCCTCCCTCCTGAAAAGGTGCGCATTGCCATTCAAGATACGACTCATCAAGCAGCACCCAACTCTTGGGTTAGTTCGCTTTTGAAAGCAGGCTACAGTGATGTTGCGATCGCCGAATCCTACACTGAACCGCTGGATACCACGCGCATTTTGGCGCAGCAGGGCGACGTTGCCAGTGCAGAAAATATTCGCCGCTTGCTAGGGTTTGGCGAGGTGCGCGTCGATGGCAACGGCGATCTCAACTCGGATATCACGATTCAGCTTGGCAAAGATGCGTTGAGACGTTGAGAGGATCGGGCGATCGCCCACCCCATTCAATCCTGCTTTCAACTTTTGGCACTCCATTCTCGCCCTGGCGCATCTCTTTCTGCGATGACCGCCGGAGTCAGGCTGTAGGCATCGCTCACTTGCCTTAAAATTCAGCGTACTGGGGCGGACTTGCGCCAATCCGTTCTGTAATCCGAGGATATTTCACCTGGGGTTGCGCTCCCGTAATCGCCACAACACCCACCTGATGCCACCAATCATCGCCAAAATCAAACCAATAGCCAAACGGTTCCTCGATCGCTAAACCCAACGCTCCAATTTTGGTCTTGGCAACGTCCCCCGCTAACGGTTCACCAAAATCATCATCTAACATCATCGCTAATCCGTAGCGATCGGCATTGGGATCATTCGGTTCATTGCCTCGCAATTGGAATTCATACATATGTTCTTCTTCGCGATCGAATGCCTCGAAGATAATCTGATGCAAATCCGCCAGCGTTTGATCGCCCCGAATCTCGATCGTTCGGATAACTTGTGGATTTTTCTTAGCGAACTTCTCGGTAATCGGACCATCGATCAACGCGACTTCCAGAACATACAAAGCCTCAAGTGCCTGTGGGGAAAGCGGCTCTGCGGTTTTCTGTTTTGCGGATTGGGTGTTACGAGTTTTGCGCGAGGTAGGAGGAGTTTGGGAGGTGATGCCTCCAATGGCGATCGCGATCGCGTCACTATTCTCCTGGTGTCCTGGAATATAGGGGATGAGTCCTTTTTGATAAGCCTCTACCTGTGCCCCAAGAGGCGCGTCTCGGATATCCATGATGAAGCCATTCACCGTCAGAATCCAGATGAACGGATTATCCTCTACTTTGCTGGGCAAACACCAATCCGGGTCAAGCTGCCGCATCTTCAGCGTATCCCGTACCAGCTTCGATTTGCTTTGCCCGGTACTGTCAGCCACTCCAAACCATCGATAGATTTCACGGGCACTGATATGAGGAGTCTGAGAACTATCAAACAGAAAATTGACCATCCCGATCGCATGGCTAATGCCACAAGCCCAGGTTTTTGCCTGTCCCTTATCAAGCGGAGAAGGTCGCTTGCGGCAGAGAGCAGCCGTGGCTTCCCGAATCAGTTGGGCATACTCGTCATTGAGATGCTGCCGTGCAAATTCATCGGTGAGTTCGACAATGCTATTGAATTTCGCTTCGATTGTCTTAGGAACATCTTCAGATCGTTTGGATTTAGTCATGACGCTGGAGAAATAGGAAATCAGGTAGGTGCGGTGAACATGGTGCTATGAACAGTGCAGCCTGCATCTTAGAATCTTAATTCATCGGTAAGACCCACTATTTTCCGCTTGCGATACCACCCAATCATCAAGCTGGTAATGAATAAAATCAAGGATTTAAACGGAGGATGCGATAGATCTGAGCTTGAAACCGTAGCTGAGTAAAGCTTCTATCATTCAAAACTCAAAATATCTCCTGGGTCAACGCTACGCGTGGGCAAAGCCAGTCCGAAGGACTTACAACACTCAAAAGGCGTTGCTGAATCAGTCTACGAATTCTGAAATACGCCCTCACCCTAGCCCTCTCCCAACGGGCGAGGGAACAAGATTTCTGGCTCTCTTCTCCTTAGGGAGAAGGGCTGGGGATGAGGGCAATTCATATCGCCATTCAGCAACGCCACTCAAAATTCAAAACTCACAACTCAAAACTCAAAACGGCATCCCTTGCAGTATCGCTTCAGGCTTTTGCAAAAGAGCGATCGCAGCCCTCTTTCCTCTTCCTTTCTAGGGTGTTGCCTATGGCACGCTTCCAACATCACGCTATGGGGTAGTATTCTCTAAGCTAAAAGCCGCTATTGTGGGCGCTTTGTCTAGAAGCCGACGATCGCATAACCACTCGGATTGTAAGGAGGATTTCCTATGTATATTGAGGACATTATTGCCAGTGAAGTTTTAGACTCGCGAGGTAATCCTACGGTTGAAGCACGAGTGATATTGGAGGACGGTACAGAAGGCTCGGCGATCGTTCCTTCGGGTGCTTCAACGGGTTCAAAGGAAGCTGTAGAACTGCGGGATGGCGATCAGCAGCGCTATGGCGGCAAGGGCGTGTTAAAAGCAGTTGACAATGTGAATGAGAAAATAACGCCAGAATTGGTGGGCATGGAAGCGACTGCCCAGCGCGAGATTGATATGCTGATGCTTGAAATTGATGGCACACCCAATAAGGCAGAACTCGGCGCAAACGCAATCTTAGCGGTTTCGCTAGCCGTAGCAAGAGCGGCTGCAACCTATATGGGGATGCCGCTATATCGCTATTTAGGTGGAGTAAATGCGTCTCTGCTGCCGGTGCCCTGTCTAAATGTGATTAATGGGGGAGCGCACGCCGATAACACCGTTGATTTCCAAGAGTTTATGATTGCGCCGCACAATGCGCCCACTTTTGGAGAGTCGATTCGGATGGGAATCGAAACATTTCATGCCCTCAAGTCAATTTTGAAAGATAAGGGCTACAGCACAGCCGTGGGCGATGAGGGCGGATTTGCACCTGACCTGAAATCGAACGAAGAAGCGATGGAAGTGATCATGGACGCGATCGCCAAAGCAGGCTACACACCGGGCGAAGATATCTCCATTTGCCTTGACCCAGCCACCAGCGAAATGTGGAAAGACGGCAAGTATTTGTTCTTTAAATCCACCAAAGAATCCATTACATCAGAACAAATGATTCAAATGTGGGAAGGCTGGCTCAGCCGCTATCCCATCGTTTCCTTAGAAGATGGCTTGGGTGAGGATGACTGGGACGGCTGGAAAGCGATGACGGAGCGGTTGGGTTCCAAAATGGAGTTGGTTGGCGATGACTTGTTTTGTACCAATCCCAAGATTTTAGCGGAGGGCATTGAAGCGGGGATTGCTAACTCTGTGCTGATCAAAGTAAACCAGATCGGCAGCCTGACGGAAACCTTGGATACGATTGAATTGGCGCGCCGCAATCACTACAAGTGCTTTGTTTCGCATCGCTCAGGGGAAACAGAAGACACGACGATCGCTGATTTGGTGGTCGCTACTGGAGCCGGACAGATCAAAACAGGGTCGGGCTGTCGCAGTGAGCGGATCTCCAAATTTAATCAACTGCTCAGAATTGAGCGGCAGCTTGGAAAATCGGCGCGGTTTGCGGGCAAATCGGCATTTGCTTAAATCTGTGGGCGTTGCTGAATGCAAGTATGATTTCCCTCATCCCCAGCCCTTCTCCCCAAGGAGAAGGGAGCTAGAATTCTTGTCCCCTCTCCCGTTGGGAGAGGGCTAGGGTGAGGGCGTATTTCAGAATTCATCCCTAGAATCAGCAATGCCAAACTGTGAGACTCTGCAAAAAGACTGGGTAATCTGAAGGAACGCGATCGCGCCAATACTCCCACAGATCTTGCGCGATCGCCTTCTCATTCTTTAATAGTGAATCAATTCATGAAACAGATTATTAGTGCTGTTGTGGCGGCTAGCCTTGGCTTAACCGTAGTCGGTCTGTTTGGAACAGCGAATAGCAACCGGTTTCTTCAGCCTGCTAAGGCAATGCCACCAACCCTGCTGAGTCAATTAAACAGCAAGCTCAATCTATCTCTGCTGGCAAAGGCAACTGCTGCGTTTGTCCAGAGTGATCGCTACCGCACCGAATCAGAAATTCGCGTCAAAGCATCGTCGGGCAGCACAGACGTAACGAGCCTTGCCACAGTGACGACCCTCGTGCAAGCCCCCAACCAGTTTCGTGCTGAAATTGCCTTCCCCTCCGATAGTGGAAAAGAGGTAAAAAGCATTGTCATATCCGATGGCAAACAGGTTTGGATGTATCGCCCGGATCTAAAGCAATATGCGGTCACTTCCTTTACAAAATTTGATGACTTGGATGACTATTTTTGGATTGGGATGTCGTCCTATTGGTATCTCACAGTGCCCGCCGACGTTCGCAAGCCAATTGCTGGCGGCGCTTTAGCCGATCCTCAAGTATTAAAAGAATTGGGTATGACGGAGACCTCACCCCTAAAAGGAAGCAGCCAAACCTTAGACGGGCGATCGCTCTACAGTTACGAATTTACCGACAAAGAAGGATTTACCATTTCAGCGCTCGTAGAACCCACCACCGCAGAACTGAAGCAGATTCGCTTAACGGGCAAGGCAGAGGGCTTTAATATCGACATCGCCGAACGCATTCTCAGTCGCACTGCCAACCCCGCGATCGCCCCATCTACCTTCAAATTCACGCCTCCATCAGGAGCCAAACTGGTTAAGTCAGTTGCGATCAGCCCCTTGTAAGCATCAAAGAGCCGCCGCTCCAATCCTGTCCTTAAAACTGTCACAATAAAGCAAAGCAATCGAGAAAGAACCATGCGACTACTTCACACCATGCTGCGGGTCGGCAACTTAGAACAATCTCTAAACTTTTACTGCACCTTTCTAGGCATGAAATTACTGCGCCAAAAAGATTATCCCGGCGGTGAGTTTACGCTGGCATTTGTGGGCTACGGCGATGAATCAGACAACACTGTGCTGGAGCTAACCCATAATTGGGGCAAAGAGAGCTATACCTTGGGTGATGCCTATGGACACATTGCGATCGCAGTCGATGATATTTACGCAACCTGCGAACAAATTCGGACTCAAGGCGGCAAAATTACTCGTGATCCAGGACCGATGAAACACGGTTCGACCGTTATCGCATTTGTGGAAGATCCTGACGGTTATAAGGTGGAATTGATCCAACAGAAAAAGCCTGAAGTCGCTCTTTAGAAAGAGTGGCTATCTCTACCCTTCGTCGGGTCAAAGCCAGATCTATTCCTCGTAATCTAATGAAGCTTATTGATAAAAACAAGAGGTTTCTATGACTTACGTTACTTCAAATGTTGCGCCAGAGCAGGTGAAAGCTTTTCAGAGCTTGGAAGTAGATCAGCAACTAGCACTTTTCTATTGTGTGTATCAGAAGATGGGAGATACCATCACGCCCGCCGCTCCAGGTGCTAGCAAGGCATCCCCTGAAATTGCTGAAGGATTGTTGAGTCAGGTCAAAGAGTTATCGTTTGATGAACAATTGCAGCTTCAACGCGACCTAATTATAGGCAAGGATACGATTATTACGCGAGAATATGCGGCACTAAGCGATACAACAAAATTGCTATTTTGGTATTTGTTGGCTCAAGGAATGGATAACAATCAAATCATTCCGATGCCATCCAATTATCAGTTGTCGGGTGAAGCAGACCAACTGTTAAACCAAATTCAAGAGCTAGGTTTTGAAAAGCAAATCGCTTTTTTCCGCGATATTGTATCTCCTATGGGATTTGACTCAACTGGCGCTTAGTGCCGACGAAATTTGAATTGATTTAACAATCAAACCAGCCTCATAAAAATTGGAGAGGTGTTCTGATGCGGTTTTGAGTTTTGAGTTTTGTAAGTCCTTCGGACTGGCTCTGCTCACGCGTAGCGTTGACCCAGGAGATATTTGGAGTTGCAAGCCAAAGAAACATTGCCGCTTCCAGCAGATCTTCTGTCGCATTTCAATTTCAAATTGGTATGACATCACGCACTTTCAATTCACGCACTTTCAATGTTCTTTAGGGTTGGAAAAAATTGGCAAGCTGTGAAGCAAAACGTCATTTAATTTGAACTGTTGAAGAATTAACCATTTCTATAAAAAACAAGAGGCTTAGCCCCTTGTTTTTTGCGGTTTAAATGCATAGTAGCCTATTAATTAATAGAGCGATCGCTGTAGTCTTCTGATACTTCTGGGTCAAGTTCCCATCGGCGATCATCCCGTGCTTCAAGAATTTCATTCGTTCGCAGAAAAGCTCCATCATCCATCTCTAACCCAACCGCTGCACCCAATTCATCCACAATATCCATGTCAGGGGTTGGCGCTGTGCCTCCCACCGCCTCGTCACCTACCGCATCCACATCGAGACTGGTCAACATTGAGTCCGTTTCACTAGAGTTGCGTGAGCGATCGCGAAGGGTATGCTCCCCCACGCCAGCCTCAGATTGATCATGAACCCCCGTCCCATAGGATTCCGTCATTTCTTGGGGCAAATCCTCAGCGCTTTGCCGTGCTTGTTCATCGGTCAGTTCTTCAGAATTGTCTGACAGTTCATTGTTTAGATTACTAGCCATTTTTCATTTGCCCTTCAACGGTGGGTAGAAGAATTTCTTGTCATCAAAATATCATCTACTTAAGCGATCGCTGTAGCGACTAAAGATATATTTATCTATAAAATATTTCTGTTTCAAACAAGTTTGACCTGGCGGTTAAAGAACAGAATCATGACTTATATCTGCATCTCTAAAATTATCATTTACTCAACCTATTAAAGAATCACTCCAAGATTACAAACTTTGACTCTTCTATTTGAATGGAACTACTAAATCCAAGGCTTTTTAGTAAACTTTAATCCTGGATGCCATAGTTCAAAGCAGTTGCCCAGTGAGCCACTTGTCACAAAGCATGGTTTCACCCTACAGGGCGCAAATAATTTAAGCAGCGCATTTAAAGTCACCCGTTAAAGTCATCAGTCCCAATTTTTTCCGTGAGATCGTTCGTTTTTCGACAGCCTTATATGGTAGACGTTGTGTTTGATACTAGGTGCGTGGTGTGGAGGAGGACGAATATGGGGTGGCTACCGAAAAATTCATCAAGCTCTAAGTTGAGGTGGGAACCGGTGTGCCGCGATCGCAAAGTGCCTCACCGAAGCTGGAAAACAGGACTGACGGGTGCGGGCAAGCCCAACACGAGCGGGGGGGGAGATCAAAACGCTCCCCATCAGGCAAAGGTCGCGATCGCCCCTCAGCGTCTCCGTCGCGCTGCTATCATCATGCCTGTTTACAACGAGCAAGCCTGCATTAGCGAGACCTTTGATGCAGTGCTGAAATACTGTCAAAGCCATCTTGATTGCGGCTTTATTTTTGTGAACGATGGCTCTAGCGATCGCACTCAGCAAATTTTAGAGCAACGACTTACGGATTCACAGACCCAGCAAATTCAACTGCTGTCGTACCGCGATCGCGGCGGTAAGGGGCACGCCGTCAAAAAGGGAGTCTGCCTAGCAGATGCAGACTATGCTTGTTTTTTAGATGGAGATCTCGCCTATTCTTTGGAGCATTTGGACTTGCTGCTCGCCAAATTGGCGCACCATGATGTGGTGATTGGCTGTCGCAGCCTGGTGCCCGCAGACTATCAAAGGTTGACTCTCTCTCGAAAAATTGCCGGGAAAGTTTTTAATATCCTATCTCAAAAAATTTTAAACTTGCCCTTTGTAGATATGCAAGCGGGTTTAAAAGGATTTAGAGCCAAGGCAGCCAAAGAATTATTTGATAAACAAGAACTGATGGGATTTTCCTTTGATGTAGAGCTAATTTATCTAGCTAGTAAACTGGGCTACTCGATCGCCGAAATTCCGGCTTGTGTCTCCAGCAGCCATGCCACCAAAATATCCAAAGTGAATCTGTTAGTGGATTCTATTAAGATGCTGGGTGACCTATTCAAAATTCGCTGGAACGATTGGCTAGGGCGCTATGAATAAAGTGGTTTTGCTAAGTTTTGATGTGGAAGAGTTTGATATTCCTGAGGAATATGGTCAAACTTTAGATGAAAGAGAAAAATTTCGGGTGTCGCTGAAGGGCTTGGAGCCGATTTTGCACCTGTTGGAGCGGCTGAATATTCGAGCCACTTTTTTTACAACTGCTCACTTTGCGCTGCATCATCAGCCTTTGATTCGAGCGATCGCCCAAACTCACGAAATCGCTTCCCACGGCTTCTATCATTCATCTTTTGAACTCGCCGATTTAGCATCCTCCAAGCAGACGCTTGAACACATTACGCAAGCGCCCATCACCGGATTTCGGATGGCACGGCTACAACCAGTGAATGAGCGCGCGATTGAAAGCGCCGGATACACCTATCATTCATCCATAAACCCGACTTATCTTCCGGGTCGGTATAACAATTTTTTTGCTCCGCGCACCGCTCACTATTCGCAGCAGCTTCTGCATATTCCTGTGTCTGTCACGCCGCTGATTCGTTTTCCACTGTTCTGGTTGAGCTTCAAAAATCTGCCGCTGCCGCTCTATCAGCTTGCTAGCTTCTTGACGCTAAACTGCGATCGCTATTTAAGCTTATACTTTCATCCGTGGGAGTTCACCGATCTTGGAGCCTACAAGCTACCCAGCTATGTAAAACGCCACTCTGGAAAACCGATGCTTTTGCGTTTAGAGCGTTACCTCACTGGGCTACAGTCTCAGGTAGACTTTACCACCTACGCTGATTTCAGGCAGTTTGTTCACCCAAAATCCTCATGTCTGGGCTAAATTTTTTATCGTTTGTTGGAATTTTTGCGCTATGCGGCATTGCATGGCTCACTTCAGAGAACCGCCGCATCGTTCCCTGGCAAACTCTCTTTTGGGGCGTTGGGCTGCAACTTATTTTGGGGTTGCTGGTCTTCCTCATTCCAGCCACACGCGGTTTGATGGAACTGTTAAACAATGGTGTAAATTCCATTTTGCACGCCACAGAAGCAGGTTCGCGGTTTGTTTTTGGTTCCATATTGGTGCCTGATTCCACTAGCGCTCCAGTCAGTCCTTTGTTGGCGGGTCGATGGATTGCTCGTGCCGTTACGCCGCCCTATGTGCCGGTTCCAGGCGATCGCCTCCTGTCAAACGGCTCCAGCGGCGATTTTATTAGCTTGGGATACATCTTTGCGTTTCGGGCATTACCCAGCGTCATTTTCTTTTCGGCGCTGATGGCGCTGCTGTATACATTGGGCTTGATTCAGCCGTTGGTGAATGGGTTTGCCCGAATTTTCCGCCGAACCATGAACCTCAGCGGTGCCGAAGCGCTCAGCGGTGCTAGCAATATTTTTGTGGGCATCGAAGCGACTATTTTGGTGCGTCCCTATCTAGAGCGCATGACCCGTAGCGAACTTTGTGCAATTTTGGCATCTTGTTTTGGCAGTATTGCCTCCACAGTTTTAGCGCTATATGTGGGCTTCTTGCAGCCAGTGTTTCCTAACATCACGGGGCATCTGATTTCAGCCTCGATCATGGCAATTCCCGCCTGTTTTGTCATTTCCAAAATTGTGGTGCCCGAAACAGAGGTGCCCGAAACGATGGGAAAATCGTTGCAGCGTCGGCAAGCTCCAACGAATGCCGCCGCTGGAGAGGAGATAAAAGACCCGCGAGATAGCGAAACCGTTGCAGAGCGCGACGGGTTAACTGACGATGAAATTGATGCAAATCAATGGAAGTCTGAGCAGGCTGAGCCATTAAATTTACTGGAAAGCGTGGTGGTGGGTGCGATGGATGGAGTGAAGTTGGCAGCGGCGATCGCGGCGCTCCTGATCGCTGTTCTCGGATTGGTGGCATTGGTCAACTTATTTTTTGCCAATCTGGCATCTTTGGCAACCAGTTCTCAACCCTTCATTCGCGGTATTGGGCGCGTGTTTCAGATTGTCACTCTGCAAAATATTTTGGGTGCGTTATTTTTGCCGTTAACCTTTTTGACGGGCGTTTCTTTGCAATGGCAAGAACTGTGGCAGTCTTCCGTTTTGATCGGGCAACGGCTGATTTTGACTGAAGTGCCTTCTTATCAACAGCTTGCAGTATTGTCAAGCCAAGGAGTTCTCAGTCCTCGCGCTTTGCTAGTTGTGAGCTATGCGCTGTGCGGTTTTGCGCATCTGCCCTCGGTCGGTATTTTTGTGGGCGGCTTGGTCAGTTTAGTGCCGTCGCGCCGTCGCGATATTACCGAACTAGGCTGGAAAGCTCTCTGGGCTGCGACCTTGGCAACGCTGATGATTGGCTGCATTGCGGGGCTATATGACACTGGAAACCCAGCAATCTTAGGAAAGTAGCCGAACAACAGCCGCGTAAGCTAGTCGAGAACTTGAAGCGAGACAGGAAAACCCGATATGAATCGAAAACGACTTTGGTTAATAAGTTTGAGCATCATCAGCGCGATCGCCCTCCTATTGAGCAACGCCCATCAGCGCCCATCGGTGGATAGTGTCTTTCAATCGCCTGCCGCGATCGCTCAAACTCCCCAGATTGCTCCCCAAGCTCCCCAGATTGCTCCCCAAACTCCTCCATCTGCTCCTAGTTCTTTACCCAGTATTCCAGTCAATCCGCAGACCTCCTCATTTGCTCCGCCTGCATCGACCGCCCCGCCCTTACCCATGGGCAGTATCTATCAAGATCCCAGCGGACGCTTTCGGGTGGGCATTTTGCAAGATTATCGAGTGAGTCCGCTGGCAGGTTCGGTGTTGGTTGAATCGGTGGATAGCAACTTGGCGTATATTGTTGTGCCTCAATCCCAACCTTTGGGTAACCCCATTGGGCTAAGTGCTGGCTACAACCACAGCGATAGTCTTGCTAAAATTGCGATCGCTGCATTTCAGCGCGGCGAAGGGTTTCAGCCCGCTCCTGCTCAGCTTGAAGAGGGGGGTGGCGCGGTGATGAATTGGTCAGGCACACTCACCTTAGGCGGAAACACCCAGCCCATGAGCGGCGTAATTTTAGCGCGTCCGTCATCCAAATACATTTTGCTGATGTTGGTTGCCGCGACTCCAGCCGGAGCCGACCGAGTGCCGGGTGCTGTTTCTGCTCTGGCAAATAGTCTTGAGCCACTTTAGAAAATAGATGCTAGATGCCCAGAAAATAGGTGTTGGGTATCGGGTTTTAGATGATAGATTTTGCTTAAGTCTTTTACTTTGCACACCACACTCAACGCCCCGCCATGTACTCAGACTCAGAAATTTATCGCTTAATGGATTTATTGCCCGCTTCGGGTCGCATGATGACCAAGCTAGTGAGTAAGCCGGAGCAACGATATGTGATTGATCATCCATTTCCCATGCCGTGGATGACGGCTCGCCCGATTTGGGTCAACTTTGATATGCTCAGCCAGCTATCTCGCCCTGAATGCGATTTGCTGGTGCTGCGTACCGTTAGCTGGATGACTAGCATCAAATGGTTTCGCCCCAATTGGTATCAGGCGGCGGTCTTGGCGGGAGTGGTGGGCGTTGCAGTCCAAACGGTGCAGGCAGATGCGGTGGGTATGATTGCGGCAGGGTCATTGAGCGCGATCGCGGGCACCCAAATTTGGCGCGAAAACCACAGCACCCAAAAAGAACTGGATGCAGACGAATCTGCCATTCAAGTGGCACAAAGGCGGGGCTATACCGAGCCAGAAGCCGCCCAAGCACTACTCTCGTCGATTGAAGCGATCGCTCAAATTGAAGGACGCAACCTCAGCTTGATTGATTTATTGCGCAGCCAGAACTTGCGGGCGATCGCGCAAACCTCCCCCATTGGGGTTCCTGCAAACCTCCGCAACAACTAAATATGCCTAAATATATCTAATGCCCCCAATCGCAATCTCGATAGCGATAAAGCTGTAATTCACCATGTCTTCTAACAGTTTTCTTCTGATACCCATTTAAACAGGGGATGCGATAGATCTGAGCTTAAAACCGTAGCTGAGTAAAGCTTCTACCATTCAAAACTCAAAATATCTCCTGGGTCAACGCTACGCGTTGGCAAAGCCAGTCCGAAGGACTTACAAAACTCAAAACTCAAAACGGCATCACAAAGTTCGTCCATTGAGCGATCGCCCCACAAAAAACATCTCACATCAAAAAGGAGGCATAACTGCCTCCTTCTCAAAATTCTTACTTAGCCTGAACAATTAAACCAACTGCCTAAACCAGCTTCAGGGATGGATATTCAACCAGCAAGTCATCACGGGTTAAAACATCTCCCTCAGCTTGAGGAGTCCAAAGAACTTCCAAAGCTAACAGGCGATCGCTAGCAACCCCACCCAAAATGCCCAACGCCTGACGTAAATCCTCAGTATTGTTGACAGCAGGCAATGACAGACTACCCTGAGCGCCGACGACCAATGTCACCACAATAAATTCACCCGGATCTTTCAATTCTTGAGTTGCCAAAGATCCATCCTTATCGCCACTGCCCAACAAGCCATCAAGCGGCGCTTGTTGCAACTGATTATTCACATTTGAAAGAGTTTCACGGCTAAACTTGCTGCGTTCGCCTAAGGCAAGTCGATTAAACTCTGCTTCTGCACTCGCCAAACGCGACTGTTGCACCGTGGAATTGGCGTGAGTCCAATACTCTGGGTGGCGAAGCAATGCCAAAGTTGTCTCTTGCAAAACCTGAGCCAGCCCTGCGGTTGACCCTGTGTTAGCACTAGCTGCTAATTTATCTAGATCCACTTGGAGTTCACGAGCATTCGCCAACAAACCCACTTGGAGCCGCGCCACACTGACGGTTGGGTTTGAAGCAGAATCATAGTCAGCCCCCTCTCCTTGGCTACGGCGAAAGGTTTGAACCAGGAAACTGGCGATCGACAAGAAAACCAGAATCGTCACTAGGCTGCCGCCACCGCCAAGGAAGAAAGTCGGCGCGATGAAGGGAAACCCAAAACCACCGCCCGGATAGTAGCCACCGCCACCCATAGGAGGCGAGTAGGTTCGAGGAGAACTGTATCCCCGGCTAGGCATTGGCGCACGAAATGAGCCACCCCCGATTCGTCCACCGCCCCGTGAAGCTGCAAAAGCATCATTTGCCTGCCCTAGCGATAAACCCAACACTAAGACTAAGAGAATAAGTGGCTTCAACAGCGGTTTGATATATGAAATGAGCTTCTTGTACATAATTGACATCTACTAAACTTTATTCAACGTGAAATGATGTTAGAGAAGATTATGAACTATTGATCTTAGCGTCTCTGTGATATCTACCATGCAAACATTCCAGGCAACCTCTTCCGATTCGGCTGGCTAACGCGCTAGCTTAAAAGTCCACTGGTCTTTCGTTAAGAGTTATAAACTTCTCATCTACTAATTTACAGCCTTCTGATTGGCTTTGGAGGGGAAAACGGTATTAAAACGGGGGGGATTGCCGTAACTTAACAAGAAGTCTTTTTCAAAAAAACTCCGCATCTAGCGAGGAGCGTTTACTCAGTAATAATGTCTTCTAATTGGATACGGCGCAACTATCCAATTCACGTTTGCCTTAACCACTTTGAACGGGAATTGTGGGCTATTTCATTTTATATTTGCAGAAGAAAGTTATAAAAACGTCTGGCAAAAGACAGATTTAATCTGATGTGCAGTCTTGACGACCCTTATTTTCTCCTTACCAAAAAAAATGGGTCTAAAGCCCCGCTCCTTTAGGACGGCTTTGAGAATTGAGCTATGCACTTCCTAAGAACCTCAGACATACCTATTCCTTGCTTTTCAGCCTCTTGTTTCAATTGCTGAATCTCGTATTCAGAC
>JBGSWI010000080.1:0-20651 GCA_041752515.1 Leptolyngbyaceae cyanobacterium
TACGAGATTCAGCAATTGAAACAAGAGGCTGAAAAGCAAGGAATAGGTATGTCTGAGGTTCTTAGGAAGTGCATAGCTCAATTCTCAAAGCCGTCCTAAAGGAGCGGGGCTTTAGACCCATTTTTTTTGGTAAAATAAAACTTTTGCGTCCTTGCGACTCACATTATTTCTATGACCCACTACTTTCGCCCCAATGTAGAAGCCATGGCGGGTTACGTTCCGGGAGAACAACCCAAGCCCGGAACGAACATTATCAAACTCAACACCAATGAAAATCCTTACCCGCCTTCTCCAGCCGCAATGGAAGTATTGCGGACTTTAGATGGCGAGTGTCTCCGGCGATATCCAAATCCTTTTGCCAATGACTTTCGGCAAGCTATCAGCGAAGTGCTGGAGGTTCCACTGGATTGGATTATTATCGGTAATGGCAGCGACGACATCTTAAATATCTTGGTGCGTGCTTGCGCTGAACCCGGAAGGAGTGTGGTTTATCCTACGCCAACTTATGTGCTTTATCGCACATTGGCAGAAATTCAACCTGCGAACGTGGTCGAGGTTCCTTATTACGATAACTTTCAGTTGCCCATTGAGGAACTGATTGCCGCAAAGGGAGCTATCACCTTCATTGCGTCGCCCAACAGTCCTTCGGGTCATGTGGTGCCTATGAATGATTTGCGGGTTTTGGCATCCAAGCTGGCGGGTGTGCTGGTGGTCGATGAGGCATATGTTGATTTTGCGGATGAAACAGCGCTATTACTTGTGAAAGAGTTTGATAACGTAATCATTTCCAGAACTTTATCTAAAGGCTATTCTTTGGCAGGTCTACGGTTAGGCTTTGGAATTGCCAATCCAAGTTTGTTGAGTGGTTTATTCAAAGTTAAAGATAGCTATAACGTGGATGCGATCGCGTGTTTAATGGGGGCGGCAGCTATGCGCGATCAAGCCTATAAAAATGAGTGTGTGGCTAAAGTGAAAGTGTCTCGTGCTAGGTTGCTGGCGGAGTTAAAGCAGCTAGGTTTTCAAGTGCGCGACTCTCAAACCAATTTTTTGCTGGTCACTCCCCCTAACAACAATGCTGAAGCAATCTATTTGGCACTCAAGGAGCGCGATATTCTAGTGCGCTATTTTAAACAGCCTGAACTGAGTGATAAACTTCGCATCACTGTAGGCACTGAGTCGCAAAACCAAAGCTTAATTGAAGCGCTCATCTATCTTGTTTAAGTAGAGGTAGAAATTTAATTGCCAGTTAGAGCAAACAATTCAGTCCATTGACTTTATAGCCAGATTATAGCCAGAAAAAGCGATGCCTAATTCGCTTCTAGTGCTGCCCAAAACCCTTCCCATATAGGGCTTTAGACCAGATGAGCAGTTCTCCACTTTGCCCCCCTGCGGCAATCTGATTGCCCTGAGGTTGCCAAGCTAGACAGGAGAAGCCATGAGGCGCACCTTCTAGAGTCGTCGAAGGGGTTTTGGCGTGATGCCATAAACAGAGTTGCCCATCTTTTGCCGCAGAAGCCAACAAAAAGGAATGGGGTTGAAAGGCGATCGCGCAGATCTTTTCATGGTGATGCTCCAGTTCTGTGGCATTCCAACCAATTTGATCATCTTGGTCTTTTTCCCATCTCACTAGGCTCTCTGCACTACTGGCAACCAGCAATGGCGCACCGGATGGAGAGGCTTGATCTGACCAAGCCAGGTCGCTTACTTTACCGGGAAACCCTTGCATTTGCCAGGGATACTCAACGCCCCACTGCCACACAAGCAGGGTTCGATCAAGCCCCCCGGCGGCGAGATAGTTGCCATCGGACGACCAAGCGATCGCAGAACTAGGAGCCATTGTGTCCCAGTAATGTTGAATTTCCCAGGTTTGGGTGTTCCAAATGCGAACACTATTTTTCACGGCGATCGCGAGTGTTTGTCCATCGGGGTGCCATTGCAAATCCTGAGCCGTGGCATCGAGGCTGAGGGTTGCGACAACTTGAGCTTGCGCTGCATCCCAAATTTGCACATAAAAGCCTAGTTGAAAAGCGAGGTGATGGGTGATAGGACTCCACGCTAGGCGATCGATCCAGGTTGAGCGAGTCTCCAAGGTTGCAACTAGCACGGGCACCTCAGGCTGTAACTGCCAGATTTTTACGTATCCTTGCTGTCCGGCGGCGGCTAAAAATCTCCCGTCATGGGAAAAGGCAAGGCAGTCAATCGACTGTTCACCCCTTTCCTGAAGCAGGGTGAGGTGCTGCAACTTAACATCGAGCAAACTGACCTCTCCTGCCGCCGATGTTGCTGCCAGATAGTGACCCTTGGGCGACCAAGCGATCGCGGTGACATATTCTGCCAGCATTCCCTGCCAATAGCGATCAAATTTATTCTGTTTATTTGTCTTTAAACTAGGCATCCCCGAAAGTCCTCTCTCAGTTGAGCTTCATTCAAGTTGCGACCAATAAAAACCAGTTCGTTCTGGCGGGTTTCTCCGGTTTTCCAGGGGCGATCGGCTTTGCCATCAAATACCATATGAACGCCCTGAAACACAAAGCGCTGATCCTCACCGGCGATCGTCAAAATGCCTTTCATCCGAAAAATATCAGGTCCTTGAGTTTGCAGCAACTTGCTGATCCAGTCGTTGAGCTTGATGTTATCCAATTCACCCGCTTCTACGATCGCTACCGATCCAACCGTTTCATCGTGCTCATGCGCGGTTTCGTTGAGAAACTCCGGGTCGATTTCTAACGCTCGGTCTAGGTCAAATGCGCCGATTCCTAGTAACGCATCCATTAACAATTCCGCGTTGCGGGTGCGATAAATTTTGGCAAGGGCATTCATCCCCCGAATTTTTCGCTCCAATGCGTCTAATTCTTCGGGTGTCACCAAATCAGTTTTGTTGAGCAGCACCACATCGGCGAAAGCAATCTGCTCCTGTGCTTCTTCTGCCTCCCAGTGTTGCGAGATGTGTTTGGCATCCACCACCGTCACCACTGAATCGAGATGAGTTTGCGCCTGCACATCTTCATCCATAAAAAAAGTTTGAATGACCGGAGCCGGATCAGCCAGCCCCGTTGTTTCAATCACCAAATGATCAAACTTATCTCGGCGCTTCATCAAGTTGCCAATGATTCGAATGAGATCGCCCCTTACGGTGCAGCAGATACAGCCGTTATTCATCTCAAAAATTTCTTCATCTGCATTGATGATCAATTGATGGTCAATGCCTACGTCGCCAAATTCGTTGACGATCACCGCAACTTTTTTGCCATGTTCGTGAGTGAGAATGCGATTGAGCAACGTAGTTTTGCCTGCGCCTAAGTAGCCGGTGAGCAGGGTCACGGGAACCGAGTTTGTTGTTGCGGTGCTGACCATGGTTTGGGTGTCCACTCTGTTTAGGAACGAGAACCATTATCGCTCATAATTCTTAGTTTGACTGAGAAAACCAATGGCGGCTTCCAGAGCAACATTTTTGCCATCGGAGCGAGTGATTATCACTGCTTCACCCGTTTCAACGACGCGATGCCTCCTACAACTGCCGCATAGTTTTCCAGGCTTTCTCATATTGCTCTGTTGCGGCTTGAGATAAGGGCTGCAAAAAATCGCTGGTTTCCACCACTTTAGGATCAGGGAAGAGGGCGGGGGCACGGTGCAGTTCGGTGGGCAAATCAGCCAGGGATTTACCAAACAACAGCGGGGATGCGCCCCAGGTGAGTAAGGAGATTTGCTGAGCGATCGCGGGTTGCAGGCAAAACGTCAGCCACTCAGTTACGGCGGGTGGAATGGTTGGGTTTGCAGCCGGACGCACCCACAGATCTGCCCATAGTGAAGTTCCAGAAGCGGGAACAACGGCAACCACGTTGGGCGATCGCTGCCCGCTTTGCAGCACATCTTCCGACCAGCCCACTGCCACCCAAGTATCCTCCAGCAACAGCGGCTGAAGATAGTGAGTAGAGCTATACAGTTTTGCCTGTTGATTCAGCGATCGCAGTTCCGCTGCTAAAGTCGGCACGGTCGCCAGATCTTCTGTGTTGTAAGACTGACCCAACTTTTTCAGGGTTAGCCCAATCACCTCTCGCGGCTGATCTAATAAAGAAATCCGTCCTTTCAACTCTGGTCGCCATAGGTCTGCCCAATCCGTGGGAGGTTGCAAGCCCTGCTGCTTAAAAATATCTTGACGATAGGCGATCACTGTGGTGCCTACGCGATAGGGCATTGCCCATACTTTACCGTTCACATCGGGTTTTCCTTCAGCATTCCGAGTGACCAGCGCTTTCCACTGAGGATTCTGCAACAAGGCTGACCCGGTTTGCACCGTACCGGACTCTAGAGGAGCTAGAAGCCCCTGAGAAATTGCTCCCGATAGCCAGTGATCGCCCAAGGTGACTAAATCAACCGGATTGGCAGTAGCGGATTGACCGAAGAAGGGAACCCAACTAGGCAACGCGAATCCACTCGATTTGTTTGAATTATTTGAAGCGTGCGATCGCTTCCAGGTTTGCAGCAGGGCAAAAAGCTCCTCTAATTGACGGTCTGCGGCATATTCTAGTTTCACGCTTGTCGCCTGCTTCCGAAACTCGTTCAGCATTTGCGGTGGAATTGACCCCTGTAAGGCGCGAATTTGCAAGGAAGACGATTGCGCCGCTGCACAGCCCTCTAAAATTACGCTGAGGCTGCTAACTGCGGCTCCAACTAGCAGCGATCGCCGACTGATTGTGAACTGTTCTTTCGTCATTCTCATCCTGTCTGCTTTTAAACCTGCACCGATCTCATTTTTACTATTCTGACACCATCGTTTCTTTGATCGAAAATGGATCGATCCACATAAGCCATTTATGTTTTCAATACTCAATGATCCAAGGATCTGTTAAACGTTAAATGATTCAGGAATAACCCAGGATGAATCAATATCATTGCCTAGAATGCGTATAAGGACTATTTAGGTAACTTGGGGCAGACATGGACACCCTGCAAAAGCAGATCAGCATTTTGAATAGTAAGGTTGATGGACTATATCAACTGATCGAGCAGTTGAGCGATCGCGTTGGCAAAGTGGTGTCACAACATCAAAAGCTGGATCAAGCAAATTTTTCCGACTCCGAAAAGGCTTCGGAGCAACGCACTTATCGCATTCAAAGTTATTTTGAATCGACGATGACACACAAAGATGTGCTGGTTGACAATGACAGTTTGGAAGCTTCTTTTCAACTTTCTGAGCGTCCGGTTTCTCCCGAAATCCAGATTCAACGGTTAACGGCTCAACTCACTGCGGCATATAGTCGAATGGCTGCCCTAGAAGATCAACTCATCGCCGAACGAATGCATTAAATACTTCTCACAATTTTTCTTCCCGATAAGTCTTTGGGAGCGATTTTTTGAAGTGAAATTAGGTTGGATTGTGAAGTAAATTTTTTTTGCGATGTCAATCTTTTTAATCGACGCTTTCTATTGGGCGATCGCAGTTTCCGCCCAGAAAGTTTCATATTTCCATTTAACCGAGAGGATTTCATATTAAGTTTTAAGTTTTGTAAGTCCTTCGGACTGGCTTTGCCCACGCGTAGCGTTGACCCAGGAGATATTTTGAGTTTTGAGTTGCAAGACAAACAACCAGTGTCGCTTCCAGCAGATTATCTGTCGCGTTTCAATTGCAAATTGGGATCAGATTGAGTTTCCTCGTTTTTTTGCTGATATTCGGCGGCAATGAGTTCAACGGCGTGGAGGAGATCCGAGGTTGTCCAGGCTTGATACAAGTGTGCCGCGATCGCACAGCCTCCCGCACCCACGCCTTCTTTCACATAGCCTTGCTCATAGGCGCGCAGTTGGGCAAATCGAGAATTGGCAAAGCTCAACTGGGTCGCCATCAGCGGGACTGTGACTAATTGCGCCAAGCCCACTGTATCTCCGGTGGGATCATCGGCAACCCAGCGCGTGGTGCCCACCACAATATTGTGGGGTTGCCAGGGAAGCGCTGACTCTTGAGCGATCGCTCGTGCCAAGGCATACACCGCCAGCATTTGGGTGCCGCCTGCCAGCAACACGCCCCCCGTGCGACTTGCCGCGATCGCCATGCCTGCTACCACTGGCTGCATTGGATCGCCCACCGCCGCCAGCAGCGACCAGGGATCGCGCGAATCAACCCCCGCCAGCCCAGCTTTAACTAACTCCCATTTTTGCGTGTGATTACAAATTGGATGGCTACTGTTGACCTTGCCAGCCGCCGCGATCGCCAAACCTGTGAGCACCGCTAGCGCGGTAGTGGTGCCACCCACCACGCATTCTGCCAAAATCACATAGCTGTCTGCCGCCGCGATCGCCCCCTGTTCACCCCACAGCAATCCTTGGGCAAATAAATGTTTAACTGTTGCCTGTTCCATTGCTCGTCCCGTGCTCAGGCAACGAGCCGGAGCGCCCTGCAAATCGATCGCAGGCACAGCAGGAGGCTGAGGCAATCCAGCGTTAAATAGGTCAACAGGCAACTGCTGACCTGCAACAACCGCGCGCGAAATTAACACTGGAGACGCGCCCTGATGCAGCGGCGGCAACGGATAACTAGGTTGGAGTTGCACCCCGTTTACTAAAAACTCGGCATCGGCGATCGCGGTATAGCGGCGATCGGCTGGCGTTGCCCCTGCCGCCGAGATCCCCGGAATTAACCCCGTTTCTGTGAAGCCCAACACACACGCCACAACCGGACGCTTTCCTCGATGTCGTTCTAGCCAAGCCTCTCCCTGAGAAGCTTGGGTGTACATTCGAATGTCGGGCGAGGGGGGCATACAGTTTTGAGTTTTGAGTTTTGAGTTTTGTTCGCGTAGCGTCTCTGTAGGAGATATTTTGAGTTTTGAAAGTCCTTCGGACTGGCTTTGCCCACGCGCAGCGTCTCCCCAGGAGATATTTTGAGTTTTGAGTTTTATCTTCTTCCTGACTCTTGCTCTCTATTTTTCCTCGTACTCCATCATTGTTTGCACCCATTTTGGTGGGCGAGGAATGGGGTTGTGGAGGCGATCGAACAGAAACCAACAGACTAAATGAACTACAAATAAATAAACCAGGTTGTTAATGAATATCATCACCAGCATGAGTGCCTGAATTAAAGGCAAACTGGGTTGAAACGAAAGATTGAAGCGAACGCAAACCCAGTCAATCAAATCAGTAATTTGAATGGTGGTGTATTGCCATAGATCATCTCCAAGCAGAATTGAAATGAGCCAAATGCGGAAGAAAAATCCGATCGCGCCCAACAGTGCGCCAATGCTAATCGAAACTGCCCAATTTGCTTTTCGCCGCCACAACAGCCCCAGTAAAACGCCCATTAAGCCAAAAGGCATGACGTAAAGTAAACTGCGAGGCGGTCCCATCAATACACTAAGCAGCAGCCCCGAAACCAACGTTCCCATCCAGGCGGCACGATTGCCCCAGCGCAAGTAAAGCAGGGCGATCGGCACTGAGAAAAACAGCCGCAGAATCGGTCCCATGGGAAAGTAAAAATTCACAAGCCAAATTAGGCTGGCAGCGCTGGCTAAAAACGCGGTTTCGACCAGCATTAAGGGGCTAGACGGGTTGAGCGATCGCGCAGATGAGTTTTCTGAAACTGAATTTTCTGAAGCTGAGTTTTCTGAAGCTGAGTTTTCTGAAAATGCTGATCCACCTATTACTGCCGATGAGACAGGCGCAGTCAGTTCTTTTTCGACATCCTCCCACGTTACATCTATGCCCTCAGATGAATTCATCGGCGAGTTAGGCTCTGAGGACGAGTTGCCCTGCTGAGGGTTTTCAGGGAATTCATTCATGCAAAAATCTCCTACCCCAACACTGGAAAAGACTGTTTGGCAACTTCAGCCAACCGATTTAACAA
The DNA here is from genome assembly GCA_041752515.1 of Leptolyngbyaceae cyanobacterium. Lineage (GTDB taxonomy): Bacteria > Cyanobacteriota > Cyanobacteriia > Leptolyngbyales > Leptolyngbyaceae > ULC077BIN1. The sequence goes on from JBGSWI010000080.1 coordinate 7,832, forward strand.
GCGCTGTAGGCTAGATGAATGCAAAACTGCCCAGGCATTGACCGCAAAGCAAACAGTCCCCAATGTGAGCAACACGTAGGTTGGCACCATCACAACCCCAATTGCAAACCAGGTCATCACATGAAGCACCATCAATCCAGCGAAGGCGATCGCTACCCCTGAGACCTGACCCACTTCAGTCAGGGGACGCTGTAACCCAGTCAAAATCAGCGTCGATAGGGTAGCCAGTAAATTCAACGGAACTAATGCAGCGCAAATGGCAATGCAGTAGGTGTGTGAAAAGTGAAGCAAGCTGTTGAAATCAAGCATTCGGTGTTAACAGTTACGGCACAATAGTGGCACTCTACCTACTCTATTCGTTCTATTTTAATTACTACAGATTTAAATTACGTTTTAATTGAATTTCCGGCGTTGCTGAATCAGTCTATGAATTCTGAAATTCGCCCTCAGCCTAGTCCCAGGGGTGAGGCTGGGCTGGGGATGTGGCTCGCTTCCCGCAGGGTGGGCAAGTATCGCCATTCCGCAACGCCCCTCTAAGGGTTGAGGGTTGAGGGTTGAGGGTTGAGCGCAGTCGAAACCTGGATCGCCGGCACCTGATTTTTATGCAAATCTTTTTAATGGACTAATCAGCCAAACAGGCTCAGGTTTAGCGATCGCGAGAACTGCTCCAATAGCCATAACCCTGCAACCGAGTTTCCGGTGTCGTCTAAAGCAGGACTGTAGCACGCGATCGCGCCCTGCCTTGGGATGATTGCCAGCAACGCCCCGCTCACCCCTGATTTGATCGGCACCCCAACCCGCACCGCAAACTCCCCCGATGCTTCGTACAAGCCACAGGTGAGCATCAACGCATTGACCGTACGCTGATTCGCCGCCCTTATTTTCTCAGATGTTGCCAGCAGCAGACCGAGACGAGCCAAATCGATCGCCGTACCCGACAAGCAGCAAATGTGGTTATAGGTATCCAGTGCCGTTTCAACCGAGTGCAGGTATCCCGACTGTCTAAGCAACTGCGCGATCGCCCGATTGGTTTCATTGCCCACCGATCGCACGGATGTCAGCATTGCCGCATCTAGCGTCAACTGTGCCCCCGATGAATGATTGAGCCATTGGCGCAACGCTTCACAGCGAGAGCGACCATCTATTCCAGGTAGGATATCGGCAAGGGCGATCGCGCCACTGTTAATCATGGGGTTGCGCGGAAAGCCATCATCTTCGTTTAACTGCGCCAAGGAATGAAAGGGTTGATCGGATGGCTGCTGCCCCACATGGCGGAACGTTTGTTGTCCAAGCTGTTGAAGTAAAAACAGCAGCACAAAGGGCTTGATCACGCTCATTAAAGCAAAACGACACGTGGGTTCACCTGCTGAAAACAACCGACCATTGGTTGCTTGAATAGATACGGCAATTCGATCGCGATTCACTTGCGCCAACTGCGGAATATAGTCAGGAATGCGCCCGGTGTGAGCGATCGCCTTTGCCTCATTGACCCAGATATCTAACTGGGTCTGAGTCAATGTTGTAAATCCAGTCATCCTTGCCCAAACCGTTTAAGATAGCGCACGTTAAAGAGCCTTAAGAACCCAGAAGCGGTCGTCCTTCTACCGCCATGCGGAACCGCTCAACTTCATCGCTAAACCCAATTGGCAGCACCGTTTCCACGTTTTCATGCGGATTTGGAATAATCACCCACGTTTCTACCGTGCCCCCTTGGACTTTGCTAGCAGCTTCTACGCCTGCTTCCACCGCCCGCTTCACTTCCGACACATCACCCCGAATATTCACAGTAAACCGCGCACTTCCCGCCCGGAGATAGCCTACTAATGTAATCCGTCCAGCCTTGACCATGGCATCGGCAGCAGCCAACACAGCCGGAAATCCCTTTGTTTCAATCGACCCAACCGCTTGTGGCATCCCAAATCTCCTAATGCAAATTCAACAACGTGTAAAAACTGAAAACTGGTTATCTATCGGCTTGTCTTTTACATTTCAGCACAATCCGGTTTTGAGTTGGGCAATGTCCTAGCCTAGCGGCATCACATTCGGAAGCGCTCAACCTGGTCGGTGAAGTCAATGGGCAGCACTGACTCCACGTTTTCAGGCGGGTTGGGAACAATGTAGTGTGAAACTAGCTTGCCGCCCGGTGGAGTTGTCGCAGCCGCTTCAATCCCAGCCTCCATTGCTCGACGCACTTCTGCGGTTCGCCCACGAACTGCAACCAAAAATTCCGCCCGTTCTGCTAAGCCAAAGTAGACTAATGTCACACTCGCAGACTTTACTAAAGCATCCGCAGCGGCAAGCGCTGGAGGAAACCCATCTGTTTGAATAACGCCCACGGCAAGTGGCATTCAACGCTCCTGAATCTAGTTAGCACAAAGTTTATTCTACGCGCCTTCCTGCCATTTATAGAGTTAAATGCGAAGCGGCTTCAGTTTTGAGAAGCTGACTGAGGAGCGGCACTGGGTTTATCCAATGGCTTGGTAAGATGGATTTTGCATGAAAACGATCCTTTCTGAGAGACACCCTATCATGGCGCACTCGATAGCCGCACTCGATATTCCCAGTTTGGCAGTAGACCTGAGTAGCCAAAGCCCCCAAAAGATTCTAGAGCGATCGCTGAGCCTATTTGACAATATTGCCATCTCCTTCAGCGGTGCAGAAGATGTGGTGCTGATTGACATGGCGCACCGATTGAACAAACCAGTCAACGTTTTTAGCCTGGATACGGGTCGGCTGCATCCTGAAACCTATCAGTTTATCGATCGCGTCAGAAAGCACTATGGAATTGCGATCGAGATTCTGTTTCCCGACGCAGCCCAGGTGGAAGCAATGGTCGCGGCTAAAGGGTTGTTCAGCTTTTATGAAGAGGGGCACAATGAGTGCTGTGGCATTCGCAAAGTTGCTCCACTGCGCCGCAAACTTTCTACCCTAGATGCTTGGATTACGGGGCAACGGCAAGATCAAAACCCTGCAACTCGTGGCAAGGTGCCTGTGGTGCAAGTCGATACGGCATTTTCGGCGGGCGATCGCCCGCTGGTAAAGTTCAACCCCCTGTCAAACTGGACTTCTGCCGACGTTTGGATGTACATCCGCTCCTATGAAGTTCCTTACAACGCTCTGCACGATCGCGGGTTTGTTAGTATTGGCTGTGAACCCTGCACAAAAGCCATTTTGCCAAACCAACATGAGCGGGAAGGGCGCTGGTGGTGGGAAGATGCGACGAAGAAAGAATGCGGCTTACACGCGATTAATCAGCCTCAATAAATTTCAGGGTACGGAGTGCAAAGTTCCAGCGTTGATTTCCGCAAAACTCAAATCATCTTTCCCAGAAGTACGCCGAACTCCAGCCTCCGTTCTCCCTTACACAGCCTGACTCAAATGGCGTGGAGTATACTCATCGAGTCATTAAAGTGAAATGTTTTAATCTATGAGCCTAACCACACCCACCGATTTGCTAGAACGCCTCAACTGGCGCTATGCCACCAAAAAGTTTGATTCTAACAAGACAATTTCAGCCGATGTTTGGGCAGCTTTAGAAGAATCTCTGGTTCTCACTCCTTCTTCCTATGGGCTGCAACCCTGGAAATTTTTGGTCATCACCAGTCCCGATCTGAAAGCCCAACTCCAGCCCTTGTCTTGGAACCAAGCGCAAGTCAGCGAATGTTCCCATTTTGTGGTGTTCACTATCAAAAAGAATCTCACGGCTGACCATGTCGATCATTTTGTATCGCGCACGGCTGAGGTGAGACAGGCTGAGCCAGAATCATTAGCAGGCTATCGAAAAGTGATGGTGAGTGATGTGGTGTATGGTGCCCGCAGCCTTACCGTCAATGAATGGGCAACCCGGCAAACCTATATCGCATTAGGCAATTTTATGACTTGTGCGGCGCTGCTCGGTGTGGATACCTGCCCGATGGAAGGGATTGAACCTGCGAATTATGACAAGGTATTAGGGCTTCCCGAAAAAGGCTATGCAACGGTTGTGGCTTGTGCGGCGGGCTATCGAGCCGAAGATGATAAGTATGCCAGTTTAGCGAAGGTCAGATTTGCCAAGTCTGAGGTGATTGAAACGTTGTAGTCATGATCGCGATCGCGTTTTTCCGGGTGCTTGAGTCAAGCTTAACTATCCCTGTGCGACGCGATCGCTGGTTTTTATCGACCATTCACCCGTTGCATTTCCCCTAAGCTGATACGATACAATCCAACGAATCATTTTCTAAAACCGCTTCATGGTCGGCTATCTCGTTTCACTCATCATTTCCACAGCCATCTATGCCCTGTTTAGTCTAGGGCTGAACCTGCAATGGGGCTACACGGGCTTGCTCAATTTCGGTCATGTTGCCTTTATGACCGTTGGAGCCTATAGCACTGTGCTGCTGAGCTTGAGCGGAGTGCCACTCGCGATCGCAACACTAATGGGTGCCGTCCTCGCCGCCTTACTAGGCTTAATTCTAGGCACTACGACCTTACGCCTGCGGGAAGATTATTTGTCCATTGTCACCATTGGCGCATCGGAAGTCATTCGGCTGATTGCCCTAAACGAAGAATGGTTGACTCGCGGTGCCCTGGGCGTGGCTAATTTTCCGCTGCCGCTTGCCAACTTGACCCAGCCTACGATAGGCAGCAAGATTGCCATGATTGCCCTGTGGACGGGTATTTTTGCGGTGAGCGGCTGGCATTTATGGAAATGGGCACGCCGAACGGATCAATCAACCAGAGCAACCAGGGTGCGATTTTCCCTAGAAGAGTCCACGCCACGGTCTAGCCATTCGGAAGGCGATCTCGCCCATCAACCTAGCTCCTCCCGGCTGCTAATGGGCTTTGCATTTGCCACTTTGGGTCTGCTGATTTATGGCATTGGTGCCCGTGCGCTCTACGACTATTCCTATAAAGCAGGGCTAATGCTGGTGCTGGTGACGGTGCTGGCGGTGGTCTACTGGCGGCTAGAAGTTTCCGTTCAGTCGCCCTGGGGACGAGTGCTTAAATCGATTCGAGAAGATGAAGAGGTAGCGAGAGCGCTAGGAAAAAACGTATTTTGGTATAAGCTGCAATCGTTGATGTTGGGCGGGGCGATCGCAGGGCTTGCCGGAGCATTCTACGCCTGGAACCTGACTTTTATTAATCCCGATGGTTTTATTCCCCTCATCACTTTTCAAGCCTGGATTATTGTCGTTTTAGGCGGAGCCGGAAACAATGCCGGAACGATTTTAGGAGCCATCATTTATTGGGCATATTACTCAGCCACTCGCTTCTTGCCAGAGTTTTTACAAGCTCTTCATTCTGTGATTCCCCTCTTTCCTGCCAGCATTGACGATGCTCGTCTGGGTGCCTTTAGAATCATGGTGATTGGCTTGCTGTTGATTATTCTAATGATGGTGCGCCCTCAAGGCATTCTAGGTAAAAAGGAGGAACTTACCCTTGGTCGATGAACCCACCTACTCTCAGCCTGCCACAGGCGATCGCGCCGCAGAAATGCTAGACGGGCAGAATAAGGCGATCGCACCGCGCCCAGAACTGCCCCTCCTTGCAGCCAGTGGACTGGTCAAAAATTTTGGCGGCACCTGTTGCGCGGTCGATCGTGCCCGGATTGAAGTGCCCCAAGGGAGTATTACCGGGCTAGTGGGACCGAATGGCGCAGGAAAAACGACTCTATTTAATCTGCTCTCCAATACTCTTCGTTCGGATCAAGGGCGCGTCCTATTTGATGGCGAACCGGTTCACCACCTCCCGCCCCATATCATCGCTCGAATGGGCATGGTGCGAACTTTTCAAGTTGCCCGTGTTTTGTCTCGGCTTTCTGTGTTAGATAACTTGCTGCTAGCTGCCCAAAAGCAAACCGGGGAGAATTTTTGGAATATTTGGTTCCGGCAGAAACAGATTGCTCAAGAAGAAAAACAGCAGCGCCAGAAAGCCTTTGAAATTTTAGAATCGATTGGATTGGCGCACATGATGAATGAGTATGCTGGGGCGCTTTCGGGCGGACAGCGAAAGCTCTTAGAGATGGGGCGGGCATTGATGACTGAGCCGAAGCTGATTTTGCTGGATGAACCGGCGGCTGGCGTAAACCCAACGCTGATCAATCAAATTTGCGATCGCATTCAAGGCTGGAACCGAGACGGGATGACCTTTTTGATCATCGAACACAACATGGATGTGATTATGTCTTTGTGCGATCGCGTGTGGGTGCTGGCAGAAGGACGCAATTTAGCAGACGGCACCCCCGCAGAAATTCAGTCTAATCCCGACGTGTTAGAAGCTTATTTGGGTCACTAAATCGACAGAAATGGGCAAGCGATCGCGGTAGTGTTCCACAATTTTCATCGAGCGATCGGTTGAGCCATTGTTGACCCCGACCACTGCCCACTCTTCCGCCCAAGATTGACGAGTCAGCGCTTTAATTGAATCGCGATCGTGTCAGCGCCGTCCAAACACGGCAGGATGACACTAAGCTTCATAATGAAGCTAGGCGATGATCAGTTCACGCGCTTGAGAAAAGTAAGCATTTTGTTCAGCCCGGAGGCGATCGCACAAACGGTTTTCTGGCAGTTCCACGTCATCGGACGTGAGAATTTGATCCTTAGCAACGGCACGCTTGAGTCTACATCCTTCTGCCAATCCGATCGGAAATAAATTTTGTGCCTGGGTAACTTGAGCAGTTTCACACTGCCCATAGGTCATATAGCCGCCAATGCAATCGATCGTTTCACCCACTTTGAGATCAGTTTTAGCTGTCGCCACCACCTCAACCCTGGGTGCACCCAACGGAGCCAACACCGCATCTCTGAATAACACCACCCGCGCCACCGACAGCGGCACTTCAAAGTGGCAGAGGTGATAGGGCGTATAAAAGCTGTAGAGCGGACCTTCGCCCAACTTGTAGTAGTTGAGATAGTGGCAGTGTTTTGGGTCATCTTGGGTCGCGAATACAAATACACCAGGACTAGGTTTTGCGCCCACCACATAATCTACAATGCCGCCCAGGGCTTTAAGTTGATCCACATCGTAGAGGTGGGTCATGTCATCCACATGACCTGTGAAGTCGTAGCCCAACATCCCCCGCTTGGCAATGGTCATACCGGTAGCGTTGGCAACGATCGCCTGTTCAAAAGAAATCTTGGTGCCATCGGCAAAACTGGTCACCATGTGGGGCTTTTGTCCCCACTTTTTGGCAAACCCTTCTTGGGTGGTCGGGTTGCGATAGGCATCTTGCAAGCCTTTGATGTTGCCGCAGAGTAAGGGAGTCATGCCGATACTTTTAACGTAGCGGTAGAGATTCATCTCCACACCGGGCTGATCGCCATCGCAGCCAGACAGGATCACGCCTGCTTTGTCGGCATAGGTTTTCAAAATTGCGCCAATGGTGCCATCCAATTCAGCGTTCATCAGGACAATGTGCTTGCCGTGAGCGATCGCCTCTAGCACGACTTTTGCCGCAAAGTCGATCGTGCCCGTCACCTCAATCAGCGCATCGATTCCGTCTGCCTGACAGAGCAACAGCGCATCTTCGGTAATGGCGGCGATCCCCTGGGCGATCGCATCTTCCAACTGGGTCACCGTGTTTACTTCCCGCACGGTTTCCACGCCAGCCTCGTCATAGGAGCGTTTGGCGTTGCTCAAATGCCGACTCGCCACCGCCACTAATTCCATACCGGGAACCGAGTTAATGATTTGGTTGGCAATGCCCCAACCCATAAAACCAGATCCGACCATGCCCACCCTGACGGGATTTCCGGCTTCAGCCCGCGCTTTGAGGGCTGTGTCAACAATAATCATGAGGGGACTCCAATCGCAACAGGTTCATACAGTGCCCAGGAGGCATCTTTTTCAGAGATATTCGTTATGGGCAAGCGCCACTCGATCCCAAAAGCAGGATCGTTGTATCGCGCACCCCGTTCGCAGTTGGGCGTATAAAACTCGCTGACCGCGTACATCACTTCAGTATCATCCATCAGGGTTTGATAGCCGTGGGCAAAGAGTTCTGGCACATACAGCGATCGCCCATTTTCGGGAGTCAACTCCACGCCGATATGTTGAAGATAGCTAGGCGAATTAGGACGCAAATCAACAATGACATCATAAATTGCGCCTCGAATGCAACGGACGAGTTTCGTTTCCGTGGCGGGTGAAATTTGATAGTGCATTCCCCGCAGGGTGCCCCGATGATGATTAAACGAAAGATTGCACTGGGCAATAGTAGGTTTTAAGCCATACTGCTCAAACTCGTTGCCGCAAAACATCCGGGCAAAGTAACCGCGATCGTCCGATTTGCGATCGAGATCAATGATAAATGCCCCTCTTAATCCAGTTTCAGTGACGATCATAGAGACTCCAAGTTGTGCAAAGTAGGTGTAAGCGGGATTGGAGGCTTGGCAGAAATAGCGGTTTCATCTAGCTGGAATGCTTGATAGCGAAGAATTTGTGCTTCCACGACTTTTGCCATGTCTTGATGTTGGTCATAGGCTCGATAGAATTCCACAATCCATTCCAGAGCGGTGTTTAACGATAGGCGAGGATGCCAGCCCAAGCGCGCTTTTGCTTTGGAGCAATCGAGCTTCAAATAGGTTGCTTCATGGGGATGATCGCCCCCATCCAGTTGCCAGGTTGCGCCTTCGCCCCATCGCTGGGTCAAATAGTCCACAATCCAGGAAACGGGTTTAACATCCTCATCGTTGGGTCCAAAGTTCCAGCCTTCTGCATAGGCGGCTCCATTTTGCCATAAACGCTCTGCCAGCAGCATATAGCCGCTGAGCGGTTCCAAAACGTGCTGCCAGGGACGAGTGGCGTGGGGGTTGCGAATTTGCACGGGCTGTTGCGCCTGAATCGCCCGCATGATGTCGGGAATTAGGCGATCGCTTGCCCAATCGCCACCGCCGATCACGTTGCCCGCCCGCACACTGGCGATCGCGGCAGGTTGAGCAAGATCGGGTTGCGGTGTAAAAAACGACGATCGGTAGGCTTCTGTCACCAACTCTGCACAGCCCTTACTGCTGGAATAGGGATCTCGTCCGCCCATGGGTTCATTTTCCCGGTAACCCCACACCCACTCTCGGTTCTCATAACACTTGTCGGTGGTAATCACCACAACAACGCGCACACTTGAACTATGCCGAACGGATTCTAAAAGGTTCACCGTTCCCATGACGTTGGTGGCATAGGTTTCCACCGGGTTGTCGTAAGAGTATCGCACTAAGGGCTGGGCTGCCATGTGAAACACAATATCTGGCTGGTGCGCTGTCATGACTGCCTGTAGCTCGGCTAGATCCCGAATGTCGCCTGTCACGCTGGTGAGTTCCTGCGTAATTTTGGCAACTTCAAACAGGCTGGGCTGAGTGGGGGCGGGGAGCGAGTAACCGATAACAGTGGCACCCAAGCGTTGAAGCCACATGGAAAGCCAGCTACCTTTGAAGCCTGTGTGTCCGGTAATCAAGACCTTCTTGTTAGACCAAAATTCCATTGACGATCCTTATGCAGGTAAATAAATCTATTAATATCACCAAACCTTCCAGGGAGCTTTGCCACTCTGCCAGTGACGTTCTAGGTCGTTTTTGTCTTTTAAGGTATCCATTGGCTGCCAAAAGCCATTATGCCGAAAAGCAGAAAGTTGTCCTAAGTGAGCCAGCTTTTGCAGAGGTTCTTGTTCCCAGGTGGTGGAATCATCGGCAATGTAATCAATGACGCTAGGCTCTAAAACAAAATACCCGCCGTTGATGTAAGCGCCATCGCCACCGGGCTTTTCCTGGAAGCTTTGGATTTTAGTTTGCTCATGACTCAAGGAGATCGCGCCAAACCGTCCAGGGGGTTGCACGGCGGTGAGAGTAGCGAGGGTTCCTTGCTGCTGATGAAATTCAATCAGTTTGGTAATGTTGATATCGCACACGCCATCCCCGTAGGTAAAGCAAAATGTCTCATTGCCAATATGCTCACGCACTCGTTTCAGCCGTCCGCCCGTCAATGTGTTTTCTCCTGTATCCACGAGGGTAACTCGCCAGGGTTCGGCTTTGCCAGCATGAATATTCATCTGGTTAAATCGCATATCAAACGTGACATCGGACATCCGCAGAAAATAATTGGCAAAATATTCTTTGATCATGTATCCCTTGTAGCCACAGCAAATGACAAAATCATTGACACCATGGGAGGAATAAGTTTTCAGAATGTGCCAGAGGATCGGCTGACCGCCCACTTCTACCATGGGCTTTGGCTTCACCGATGTTTCTTCACTAAGCCGCGCTCCCAGTCCACCAGCGAGAATGACTGCTTTCATAAGTTCATAACCCTCAACAACACTGCAAGGACTTCGACATTAATCCTAAACTCCCAGATTCCTTTTCACTCAACCTGCTAAGCAATAACAGGCAAAAAAACATTAACTTGTGAAAGAACAATGAAGTTGACGATTATTTCTAGTCTTCCCTTGTCTCTATTTAAAATTGCTAACTTCCAGAAAAACGAACTTTCAAACTAGATTCCTACGTTCAAAGGGGGCGCGCTCTCTTTGCGTGGGGTAAGAAAATTTCTGCTCTATTAGATTTCCTTTTATTCTTCAAACGGGTTGAAACTATTGGGGGGCGGCAGTTCTCGTTCTTGGCTAGCGAGTTCAGACGGCGGGCGATCGCTGCTCCAAGCCCACCACACTGTTTCGCAATTGCACCCATAAAATTCCTGCCACTTGCGGCGGTGATCGGCGGTAAAAACAGGCGATCGACGGTTGATCCAAACCTGGTTTGCGGCTTTGCTGCTGGCACCACATTTAGGACATTGAAATGTAGCTGCATGAACCGCTGATTGAGTCCACTCCGGCGAAATTAGCTCAAACGCTTCCATAAAGTTAGCTAAGGATCTACAGGTTCACTCGCCCATTATCAACCTTTTAGAAGAAAGGGAGGCAAGAAAGCGGCGGCGACAAGGGCGCGATCGCACCCTTGCTGGATGAGCTAATTCAATTTAAATCTTTGACTCGTTTTGTAACATTCAGCAGAATGTAGTCATTTCATCTGTGCCGAGATGGAAAATTTTGGGTATTGTCTTAAGGATATTTGTCTTCTATCGCTAGGGAGATTTGTTGAAGCCGCGATCGCCGCTTCCCTGCTGCAACCCTGCTTGCTGCAACCCTATTATTCGTCCATCGTATTCTTCATCGAGTGCCGCGCCTATGTCTATTCTGAATGTGATCTCCTTTCTTGGCATTTTTGGGCTGTGCTTCATCGCCTGGTTGTTTTCAGAAAATCGCCGTCTGCGGTACTTTCCTTGGCGGGTCATGATCATGGGTATTTTGTTGCAGTTGGCGTTAGGGGCGGCGGTTTTTTTGTTTCCGCCGACGCGAGATGCGTTGAAGGGGTTTAGCGACTTGCTCAACGTGGTGTTTGACGCGGCGGATGCGGGGGCACGATTTGTGTTTGGGCAAAATATTGTGCCCAAGCCAGACAAGCCACCCGATGTGAATTTGGGCTACATTTTTGCGTTTCGGGCGCTGCCCACGGTGATTTTCTTTTCTGGCTTGATGGCGCTGCTCTATAACATTGGGATAATTCAGGTGATTACCAATGTGTTTGCCAAAATTTTCTACTCCACGATGCGATTGAGCGGGGCAGAAGCCTTGAGCGGTGCCGCCAACATTTTTGTAGGAATTGAGGCGGCGATCGTGGTCAAGCCGTTTCTTCCTAAAATGACCCGCAGCGAACTGTGTGCGATTCTGACGTGTTGTTTTGGCACTGCCGCTTCTTCCACTCTGGCAATTTACGTCAGTTTTCTTAAACCCGTTTTTCCAAATATTTTGGGGCATTTAGTGTCTGCGTCGATTATGGCGATTCCTGCTTGCTTTGTCCTATCTAAAATTTTGGTGCCCGAAACGGAGGTGCCGCTGACCTTGGGCGGCTTACCCAAAGAACCGAAGGCATCCAAGCTGCGATCGCCCACGAGCAAACGGCAGCTACTAGAGGATGCCAACCGCACACCCGTTGCAGAAGTGCCCATCACCGCTGAAGATGAAGAAATTGCGCGGCTCCTGCGGGGTGAACAATCTTTAAATCGAACCGCAGACGATGACTCCGATAATTTTGAAGAAAATATTCCCCAAGAAACCGTGGGCGGCGAACCGATTGAGCGCGTCAGCCCTTTGGATGCGGCAATTATTGGGGCATTGGATGGGGTGAAAATGGCAGTGTCGATCGCCGCTGTGCTGATCTTGATTTTGGGCTTAGTCTATTTGTTCAATCAAATCTTTCTTTGGCTGGCAACCTTGCCCAGCCCGGTTGGAGATGTTTTTAAGGTCGTAACTCTGGCGAATATCCTCGGCTTTCTATTCCTGCCGTTTACCTTTCTCACCGGGGTTTCCCTCGACTGGAATGAACTCTGGCTATCGTCGGTGATTATTGGTCGGCGCTTACTGGAAACGGCGATTCCACCTTATCAAGCGCTGGCTGCTGCCGCCGCCGATGGTTCCTTGAGCGATCGCGCCGTGTTGATTGTCAGCTATGCCCTGTCTGGCTTTGCTCACCTCGCCTCGGTTGGGATTTTTGTCGGCGGCACGATCGCCCTGATTCCTTCCCGCCGTAAAGATATCTCTGAACTGGGCTGGAAAGCCCTGTTTGTCGGTACTCTAGCAACCCTGATGATTGCCGCCGTTTCTGGGGTTTACTACGTTCCTGGCAATGCCAGCATTTTGGGCGAGCAGCAGGCTCCCGCTCCTGCGGCGACCCAGACTCCTCTCGCCGTGCCCCCAACTCCGGCACCCACGCTAGCACCAACTTCTGCGCCTGCGATCGCGCCGAAAGGACCTGCTGCCCCTGCTGCCACTCCTAATTCACAAGCTAATCCACCG
>JBGSWI010000081.1:0-8321 GCA_041752515.1 Leptolyngbyaceae cyanobacterium
GTCTGAATACGAGATTCAGCAATTGAAACAAGAGGCTGAAAAGCAAGGAATAGGTATGTCTGAGGTTCTTAGGAAGTGCATAGCTCAATTCTCAAAGCCGTCCTAAAGGAGCGGGGCTTTAGACCCATTTTTTTTGGTAAACATAGATCGTCAGGGGAACTTGGGCAGAAAACCGAAAGTCCTTTAGTGGATAAGGTTCAAATTTGCGGCTTATTGGGTGAAGCGGGCTAGCTTTTTTTGAAGCCAGTATTAATCTTTGCTTACGGCTTTATAGTGTTTCGATGAATTTTGAAGTACTATTAACCATCTAGGAACCCGCCATAAGTATTTATGCCTTAGAAAAGTTCACCTGCCTTATTGCTGTGCTTGATAGCACTAAGCTTTATTCGACCAGTTTTCAATGGGTTCCTTCGTTTTGTTCACAATTCCTTAATTTTGATGCTAGGAGCAGTCATGAAGTCATTAATTCGCCGGAGCGCGACTGTTGGTCTAATGGGTAGCACCCTAGTTGGATCGCTGTTAATGGGCACCCTACAGGCGCTTGCGTTGACGCAGGAGCAAATAGTCCAAAAGCTGCGCCCAATCCCTGTTTTTACCATCGCCAACTCTGATGGCGCTCCTTTGGTAGCGGCTCCACCCAGTGGGCAGAAGGGCAATCCAGTTGCAGGAGTTTTCATCAATCAGCAGGATGCTCAAGCCTTTTTAGACGGGTTAAAAAACCGTAGCCCTGAGATTGCCAAGAATGTCCGCGTTGTGCCTGTGTCACTAGCAGAAGTTTATCAACTCAACCAAGTCAATAAAGAGAAGAAAGAAAAGCTTGACTTTGCCTTTGTTCCATCCCGGCAACAGGTGACGACGGCTCAAACTATTGTTAAGCAGGGCGACAAAAAAGACCAGCAATTTACAGGAACCCCTTTGTTTGTGGCTCGCGGTGGTGCTGAGAAGGGCTACCTAACGATCCAACAGGGTAACAAATCAGTCATTCCAATGTTTTTTAAGAAAGAAGAGCTTCAATCTTTAATCGATCGCTTTAAGCAACAAGATCCTAAAGTTGCTTCTACTGTGGAGATTCAAGTATTGAATTTGGAAGGCGTAATTGAGGTCTTGCGAACCAAAAACGATCCTCAATTAGAGCAGATTGTGTTAGTCCCCCCCCGTGAATCGATGGAATATGTGCAAAATCTACTAGAAAGCAACAAGAAGCCTGGGGCAACTCCAGCCCGTCCGCAGGCGGCTCCTGCTAAGCCTGCAACTCCTAAAAAGTGAAGCAGACTTGAGGAATGAGAAAGGCGTTGTACTATGATTCAATTTGCGGCGCTGTGAGTTTCTTATGTCTAATGCAAATTTAGAGATTAAGTCCTCGTTTTCTACCCAGAGGCGAGGATTTTTTGCGACTGGGCATGAGGTTTGGCAGTGGTGGAAAGGGGCACAACAAGCCGCGATCGCGGCAAATGTTCCATTGGAAGAAGCGACTTGGCTGTTGCAACAATCATCTGCGTTATCGAACCTAGATGTGCGGTTAGAACGCTTCAAAGATCAGCCACAGATTGAACTGGCGATGCCTCTAGAGGAACTAGCGCAGCGCTGGCAAGCCCGCATTCAGCAGCGAATCCCGGTGCAATATTTGGCAGGCAGCACTCCCTGGCGAAACTTTCAGATTCAGGTGTCAAGTGATGTCTTAATTCCGCGACCCGAAACGGAACTATTGATTGATCTTGCACTGCACTTCTCGCCCCTCGCCCCTTGCCCCTGGCTCACTGATTGGGCAGACCTCGGCACCGGCAGCGGCGCGATCGCCCTAGGATTAGCAACTGCCTTGCCTCACGCCACGATTCATGCCGTAGAATGCAGCAGTCAGGCGTTGGCGATCGCTCAACTGAACGCCCACACCTATGGGCTGTCAGAGCACATTCAGTTTTATCAAGGCATATGGTTTGAGCCATTAGCCCACCTGAAAGGCTGTCTCACTGGCATAGTTTCCAATCCGCCCTACATTCCGAGTCAAATGGTATTGGAATTAGAGCCAGAAGTCACTCGGCATGAACCTCACTTGGCTTTAGATGGAGGCATTGATGGATTAGACTGCATTCGGCATTTAGTAACCGCCGCACCTAACTATTTGCGATCAGGCGGCATTTGGCTGATTGAGCTAATGTCGGGGCAGGCAGCGAGTGTAGTCGCCTTGCTTCAAGCCAACGGAAACTACCGCGATGTGCAAATTCATCAAGACTTGGCAGGCATTGAGCGCTTCGTCTCGGCAATCCGAACTTAGCAGTCTGCACTCCATCAAACGTTCTTGCCAAAAATCATGACGTGCTGCTGGGGCAAAAAATCTTTAGTTTCTAGCCAGATTAAGCCCACGGATGCCAATTCCTTTTTGGCTTGGCGCTGGGTCATTTTGTGGAGGGGTTTGATGGGCACTAAGGGGTTTTCGCCACGATATTCAACCAAAACTATGCGACCATTCGGCTTGAGGGCTTGAGAGATCGCGCTCATCATCTCGCGGGGATGATCAAACTCGTGGTAAGCATCGACCATAATTGCCAAATCAACCGTAGCAGTAGGCAAATTTGGGTTAGTGAGGGTGCCTAACACCGGCTCCACGTTTTCAAGTTTCTTGTCTCGCTTTAAAGAGTCCAAGATTTCAATCATTTCTGGCTGCACATCTACCGCTAATACTTTCCCTTTGGGCACCAAGGTCGCCATCCGAAAGCTAAAATAGCCCGTGCCTGCTCCGATATCTGCCACGATATCCATTGGCTTTAAATGGAGAGAATTGATCAATTGTTGGGGGCGCTCTTCCCGATCTCGACTGGGGCGCTCTAGCCAACCTGCACCCAAATGCCCCATCACTTGGGCAATTTCCCGTCCCATGTAAAATTTGCCAATTCCATCGGGGCTGTGATTTGATCGCTGTTCATAAGCTACGTTAGTGGCTGAATTGGCGACGGGGTCGACCGTTGTCAACGCGATCGCATCCAAAATTTTGTTGCCCATTGGCGAAAAGGTCAGTCCGAGCGCGGCAACCAAGGCAATCAGCAGCCATCTCTTTAAAGTTTTATTCACAGTCATCTCAGTCTTAGAATTTGTACACTGGAGCGGTCAAGCATGGAGAAAAGCTTATGGCATACGGTTGTGATTTAGGCGGTGGACAGCGACTTGATCTGGATATTCAGGGAACGCAGACGATTGTCGCGATCGCCAGCAGCAGTGCTGGGCAGCAGCAGCAGGCAACCAGCAGTTTACAAACAGGCGCATGGACTTCTCCCCCTGAAGTCTATCGAACTTCTGAGGGAATCGTGGTGAAGTTGCAAACCGCTCAGGGATCTGAATATATTCAAATTCAGGGCGGTCGTATCAGTCTATCCACTACCGCTCCTGACCTTAGCACTGAACAACTCCCTACTCAGCAAACTAAAATTCTCAATTCCACACTGCCGCCCATGGAACCCATGGAACCCATGAAGCCGATGGAACCCATGAAACCCATGACTCTGGGCACCATGCAGATGAGTTCAAAGCCGATGGAAATGCGGATGGGCGATATGGAAATGCGGATGGGGTCAGGTTCGGTGAGTTCTGCCAATGCTGCAATGCCGACTCCAACGCGGCAGTTTTGTACTCAATGTGGAGTATCGGTCAAGCCCAGCGATCGCTTCTGCGCCAGTTGCGGTCATCAACTGGGGTAAATTCTGATAAAATTGGAACGTTCTGAAGGGGAGTAGCTGCTGGTTTTTCCAGCCCATCTGAATCAACATACTGGCTCAAAAGCCTGGTTCAGGTGACAAACAGGATAATTTGCAACAATTTTTAGTGAGCGTGGGTTGCGGCTTAAAGTAAATTTCGCAGCCAACCGTCAGATCATTTCAAAGTTGCCAATTACGTAAAGCCTTTTTGCAAGCGAGACCTTCACTAAGTTCACCGTTGAGTGAGCTTGGTGGAGTCATTTGTCTCTAATCAAGCTCACGCTGCACTGGCACGTTTGATTAGGAGCTTGGTAAATGTTTGCGGCTTTCACCTCTGGCTTTTTGTTAGTTGGAATATCTGAATTAGGCGATAAAACTTTTTTTATCGCCATGTTGTTGGCAATGCGGCACTCCCGCCGTTTGGTTTTTCTAGGCGTGGCAGCGGCTCTAGCAATCATGACAATTTTATCCGTTGTCATGGGACAAGCCCTTTCTTTGCTGCCCCCGTATCCTATCCATCTCGCAGAGATTACCTTATTTATTGGTTTTGGACTAAAGCTTTTATACGATGCATGGCAAATGTCTCCCAAGGCAAGCCATGATGAAATTGCCGAAGCCGAAAAAACGATTCAGCATTCTCAGCTTGAATCAAAAAACAGCACTGCTTGGGGCGTAATTTTAGAAGCGTTCATCCTCACATTTGTGGCAGAGTGGGGCGATCGCACTCAGTTTGCCACGATCGCCTTAGCCGCATCCTATAACCCCTGGGGAGTGACGCTCGGTGCCATTGTAGGACATACGGTATGTGCAGCGATCGCGGTCATCAGCGGACGGCTCGTTGCTGGACGCATCTCTGAACGAACAATTACCGCCTTGGGTGGAGGGTTATTTATTTTTTTTGGCGTTGCCGCTGCGTTGAAAGGCGTTCCCAAAGGAATCATTTAGCCCCAGGAACGGGCGCAACAGTAGGTTTCCCAGCAGGCTTCACAGTGGGTATGGGGAGAACTCCAGAAGCGGGAGCCGCGCCAGGGGGTGCAACAGGAGTGCCCGCCGCCTGCTGATTAATCTGATCCTTATATTTTGCCGGGGCAAGCTCAGCCGCTTTCGTAAACAAAGGTTTTGCTTCGTCTACTTTACCCTGCTCTTTTAAAACAGCCGCTTTGCCATAGACTGGGCGAAAATCTTGCTTGCTGGTTTTGGCGGCTTCGTCGTAGATGGCGATCGCTTCGTCGTAGCGTTTGCCACTTGCATACACACCACCCAGCAGCACTTGAACGGAGGTGACATCCACGGCACCGGGCTGCACTTGATTTGCCTGCGTTGCAGTCTTAAGGGTGTCTTGCAATAAACTGACCGCCGCCTCAGGGCGCTTTTGCTCAACAAGCAGACCCACTAAGCCTTGCAGTGCCATGATTTCTCCAGGCTTGGCGGTCAAAATGGTGCGATACGTTTGTGCCGATCCTTCAAGATCACCCGTCTGTTGTTTTGCCTGTGCCAACAATACTGAATAGTAAGTTTCGTTCGGGTTTAGCTTTGCCAATTTTTCTAAAGGCACGATCGCCCCTTGCACATTGCCCAGTGTCAACTGCGTTTCCAATAATCCTCTGAGTGCAGTGGGGTTTTCTGGTTCTCGCTGCAACACTGCTTCATAGCCTTTCGCCTGTAGCTCTAGCTCTTCTTTCTTCACCGCTGGGCTTGCGGTCGCGCCAGGGGTGGGTGAACTGGTAACCGGGGCAGCTTGATTACTCGGAAACAATCCACTTAACAGGGGCGCGATCGAAATCCCTAAAAAAGCTAGCAGCGCCAGCCCCATTACAATACTAACGAGCCAACGATTGCTCCGTTCAGTCACAGCATTAACCCTCGAACTCCAACGCCAATCATTATGAACGAGAAATGGAATTTAGTGAGAAAATACCGCTTTTCTTTGCATCTAAACCACTGGATAAAAAAATAGCTGTAAAGATGAGAGTCTCAGAGTGGTACAAATTTAGATTGACCTCCATAATCGGATTAACTTGATCAAAACTACTGGATTGTCTGGCTTGATAATTCTGACCTTTGAATAAGTCTGACTTTTGAATAAAATTTTTCATTAACCAGTGTACTGACTTCATTCCCGTGGGGAACTCTTTCTAATGAGTTACTGCCCTATTGAAACTCTAACGTTGCCGAGTTGATTATTATGTACTGGTCAAAAATCCTAAAAGATCCTAAATATTGGCTGCTAGCCCTAGTTGCGGCTTTGGCTGCAATTCATCTGACATTGCTCAGCCGAATAGATAATTCAGAATTATTTGCAACTTGCCTGCTGTTTTGGATTGCGGCGGGGTCACTTATTTGGGATCGATACCAAACTTTAGATCTTGAAAGCAACTTACCTGCCAGTCTGCTTGGAGCCTTGATTATCATCGGCATGGTCACCAGAGTGAGCGTGTCGCCTGATTCAGAGTCCTCGGCTTGGGTGTTGCCGTTGGTAGCAGGATTGGGCACCGGATTGTTGGCTTCGGGGTTTAAAGGGTTAAAGCAGTACTGGCAAGAATTTATTATTTTTGGTCTCTTAGCAATGTATCCTTTGCTGCGGCTGACTTTAGAAGCGATCGATTTGTCAGAAATAACGGCAAAAGCATCATCTTTTGTGCTGTGGTATTCCGGGTTTCCGGTGCGGTTAGAAGGGGTCTTCCTGTTGATGCCGTCGAGCCGCGTGGAGGTGTATGGTGCCTGTTCTGGTATTCAGAGCATTCTTCAGTTGTTGAGCATTTCAGTCTTGTTTTTGCTGATGTTCCCATTGCGATCGCACGTTCAAAAAGGGGTGTGCATTGTGGCAGCCGTGGTCATTGGGTTTGTGATCAATGCGCTGCGGGTTGCACTGATGGCAATTCTGAATAATGCGGGTGACAAAAATGCATTTTTTTATTGGCATGAAGGGCAAGGGTCTTTGATTTTTTCGGCGATCGCGGTTCTTGTTTTTGGGGGATTCTGCTGGTTCTTTTTCTTGCGTAAGCCTGGACAAACAGACTCAGGAGCGCAAGAAAATGCTTAACTCAACTTGGCAGCCCATGCGGATTTCTCTGATAGCCATCACAGCGGGAGCCGCATTATTGGTTTTAGGAAAATTATTGACGTTGCCCAAAGTAGATAAAGCATCTGCTCAAGCAGTCAACACATTACAACCAGTGGTGCCCCTAACCGGATGGGAATTGCTGGATAACTCTGAACTGAAGGCAAACAAGGATTCTCGATTTGGACGAAGCTACCGTTTTCAGCAGGGCAGCCAGACCCTAAATGCCGACATGCATTACATGACCAGCGATGGTAACGTCAGCCGCTATCTATTTGTTTACAGTCCGATACGTACGGCAAATGCTAATCTCAAAGTGAAGTATCAGCCCGAAACTGGCTTTTATGGAGTGCTGTCTCACAAAGGACAGGCTTATCTAACCGCCTGTGTTAACCCGCGTGGTCAAAGCACCGTGACAGAGCAGCAGTTTACTCAAAGCCGCTACACTTACGATTTGAAACCAAACCGGATTTTACCTTGGGTGATGGGTCAGGAATCATTAATTGATCGGCGGTGCTTGTGGACTCTGTTATCGACTCCGGTGCCAGCCAGCACTACACCTGAAGTTGCAGAAGCAGCGGCGTACAAAACGTTGGAAACTGCGTGGTTTTCATGGCATCAATGGTGGCAAGCCAACTATCCACCCTCTTAAATGCCATAGAGTTTTTTGGATTTTACCTTTGATGAATTTGATATTTACTGGGAGAAGCTAAGCGATGGCAATATCAAGTGGTGATGTAAGACCCAATGATGAGGCAAGCTCAAATAGTGATGCGAGCGAGAATCTTTCTATTTATCGGTTGCGTTGGGTTGGATATGGGTTGCTTTTGTTTGCATTAGTCGATACCGCTCATTCGTTTGCGATCGCAAATCCTGCTGATCCTCGCTTTGGAATTAACCTAATTGGGCAGTTTGTTGAGCGTGTCGTTGTGCCGCTGTTGGGGTTTGCGCTGGTGTTTTTTGGTGAGTTTTATGGACGAAAAAAACCCGAAAAACTGGTTCTACGATTTTTATCCTGGCTGTGCTTATTGCTAGCGATCGCGTATATCCTAATGATTCCACCGCTGCTGCTACAAACCTTTGGGTTAAAAAATCAAGTCAACGCAAAAGCGAAAGAGTTTGAAACAGCCCAGCTTGCTCAGCTTCAAAAAGTAGAAGAGCAACTGAAAAGCAGCAGCCCAGAAGATATCAAAAAAATCGCGACTCAGTTAAGCGCCATGGGGGCACCGGTTGATCCGAGTAAACCTGATGCCGTTAAAACTCAAATTGAAGGGCGGATTAAAACAATGCGTGCCCAAATTCCGGCGCAAGTGCAGCAGCAAGTCAGTCAATTTACAGGCTTGACGCGAAATGCCGTGAAGTGGACGCTGGGCGCGATTATCTCAGGAGTCTTGTTCATCTATCTTTGGAAGAGTAGCCGCTGGGCAAGATAGTAAGTTTTGAGTTTTGAGTTTTGAGTTCTAAATTGGGCGTTGCTGAATACAAATATGATTTTTGACTGTAGGGGTAGGTCTTGTGCCTACCCTGACGAAGATGGAGGGCAACCACAAGGGATTGCCCCTACAAATTTCATA
>JBGSWI010000082.1:0-16207 GCA_041752515.1 Leptolyngbyaceae cyanobacterium
CTCGAATTAAACGCTTAGCTCGCAAAACGATTTGTTTTTCTAAGTCGATCTGGTTGCATGATGTGGTCATTGGTTTGTTCATCAACCGCTACGAGTTTGGTTTAGAGGTCTGACTAGATCCACAGGTCTAGTCCATTACCCGTCAAGTTGTGGCGCATTCCACTCATGCCATAGCGCCCTAGCATTGCTCCGATAGAAAGTGTTCCGCTAAAATCTGTGTGTTCCAGTAAAATATGTGCCAAATTTTGATTGTTGAGGATGAAGTCCGGCTGGCGGCTTTTGTGGATAAAGGGCTGAAGAAACAGGGATTTACGACCGCGATCGCTGAAGATGGCGAACAGGCACTGCAAATGACACAGGCGCATACATTTGATTTAATACTGCTCGATTTGGGATTGCCAATTGTAGATGGCTGGACGGTTTTAAAAGAACTCCGCGATCGCGGAGAAACACATCCCATCATCATTGTGACGGCTCGTAAGGATGACCGAGATAAAGCGTTGGCGCTCCAAACTGGCGCGACTGATTTTGTAACGAAACCCTTTCGGTTCAGTGATTTGCTTAAATGCATTCAAACCCATCTCAGCGCCCAATGAGGCAGCGATCGCGCAACTTGAATAGAGTTGGCGATCTGCTAAACAACCGCTTTCCAGTTACTTCAAATGCTCCAAATGCCAACGGCATAATTCACTCGACTAGAAGTTTACGGTCAAGTACTCGAAAAAAAGGTGCGAGAACGGACTCAAGAACTCAAAGAAAAATCAATCGCTGTAAATAGCATTAGAGGAACTTCGTCGGACTCAAGCCCAACTGGTGTCAACCGAAAAGATATCTGAAAAGACATCGAGCTTAGAAGAAGACCTCCAAAGTTGATCAAAGTAAACCCCAAGTTTCGAGCGCGATCGCTTGCCTTAGATCCCGCTCTAGCTTCATTGCGATAGTTGGCGACTGGTTGATCATGAGATTTTCCTCATAGAGTTTTCATGAAGTTTTAGCAAAGAACTGCGAACCTGTTAAACATCGAGATTGAATCAAGATATTGAATCAAGACATTGAATCGAGACATTGAATCGAGACATTAAATGGCTGGTTATTAATCGAGTTTTTGGTGAATACAGCGTTCTTGGGAGAATTTGGCTCTATGCGAGTGACTGTAATTGGAACAGGATATGTTGGATTAGTGACGGGTGCGTGTCTGGCAGCGATCGGACATCAAGTGATATGTGTGGATAACAATGTCGAGAAAGTGGGGTTGATGCAGTCGGGGCGATCGCCCATCTTTGAACCCGGACTGGAAGCCATCATGCAGTCCACCATGCAGACCGGAAATTTAGAATTTACGACGGATTTGGGGGCGGGTGTCGCGCAGGGCGAGATTCTGTTTATCGCCGTTGGCACGCCCGCCTTACCGACTGGAGAAAGCGATACCCGCTATGTGGAAGCCGTTGCCCGTGGCATTGGCACTCACTTAAACGGCGGGTACAAAGTGATTGTAAATAAGTCTACGGTGCCGCTGGGTTCGGGTGATTGGGTGCAGCGGCTTGTGATGGAGGGAGTTGCAAAACGCGGACAGGCGATTACTGGGTTTGATGTGGTCAGTAATCCTGAGTTTCTGCGAGAAGGCTCAGCAGTCTATGACACGTTTAACCCCGATCGCATCGTGCTAGGCAGTCGTAGCGATCGCGCTATTGGCTTGATGCAGCAACTCTATGCGCCAATTGTGGAACGCCAGTTTGCTGAAGATGCGTCCCTGCCGACCGTTCCAGTAGTGGTAACGGATCTCACTTCTGCCGAGATGATCAAATATGCCGCGAATGCCTTTTTGGCAACCAAGATTAGTTTCATTAATGAAGTAGCGAATATCTGCGATCGTGTGGGTGCTGATGTCACCCAAGTGGCTCAAGGAATTGGCTTAGATTCCCGAATTGGCAACAAGTTTTTGCAAGCTGGCATCGGTTGGGGGGGGTCTTGTTTTCCCAAAGATGTATCGGCTTTAATTCACACTGCCCACGACTATGGTTATGAAACTCAACTGCTGCAAGCCGCCGTTCGCACGAACCAGAGCCAACGCTTAGTCGTGATTGAAAAGCTTCAGCAGATTCTCAAAATATTGAAAGGTAAAACTATTGGCTTGCTTGGATTAACCTTCAAACCGGATACCGATGATCTTAGAGATGCACCTGCATTAGATTTAATCGAAGCACTAAAACGTCTGGGTGCTAGAGTCAAAGCGTATGACCCCATTGTTGCTGCTGAAAATCTGCATCCGACATTAGCCACAATTACCTTAAGCATCAGTCCAGAATCTTTGGCGGCAGAGTGTGATGCCCTGGTTTTAGTGACCGATTGGCAACTGTTTCGCACATTAAATTATCCCTTGCTAGGTCAACAAATGCACCAACCTATCCTCGTGGATGGTCGCAATTTTCTTGACCCAGAAGCACTGGCGCAGGCTGGTTTCTACTATGTGGGGATGGGTCGTCCGACCGCTGGTGTTCTACGTTCACGCTCCCCGTTATCGACGACTCAAGCGGGTTTAAATTCTACCTCGCAACCTATTTTAGTCAGTGCTTGATTGAGTCCTAATCATCTCCTTGTTTGCTCATCTCACATCTAAAGGACGATCGCACCATGAGATTGATAGTTTACTCTCACGATGGTTTCGGTCTCGGCAATATTCGGAGGATGTTGGCAATTTGCACTCATCTCCTCCATTCAATCCCTGACCTTTCGATCTTGATGTTATCGGGTTCGCCAATGCTGCATAGTTTCCGGCTACCGAAAGGACTAGATTACATCAAGTTACCCTGCTTAAATCGTGGCATTTCTGGTGAACTGTCCGCCAAGTATTTGGGAACGGAAGTCGAGGAAACCGTTCTGTTGCGATCGCAATTGATCTTATCCGCGATCGCCAGTTTCAGACCGGATGTGTTTCTGGTCGATAAAAAGCCTTACGGGATGCGAAATGAATTGCAAGCATCGTTGGAATATCTGCGATCGCACCTGCCAGAAACTCAACTGGTGCTATTGCTCCGCGATATCTTGGATCATCCTGCTGCTACTATTCAAGATTGGCAACAACATGGCTACTACAAAGCCCTTCAAACCCTATACGATCGCGTCCTAGTTGTCGGCAGTGCCGATGTCTTTGATGTGCGTCAAGAATATCAGTTTCCGGCAACCGTCGCTGCAAAAGTCCAATTCTGTGGCTACATTCGCAAAGAACCCGGCGACAAGAGCGCAGCCCAAATTCGGCAAGAGTTACAGCTTCAGCCCGATGAACAGTTGGTGCTGGTGACTCCAGGGGGCGGCGAAGATGGCTACAGCCTGATTGATACCTATCTTTCCGGTTTAGTTCATGTGCCCGCAGCACTGCGGCTGCGGAGTCTGATCCTTTGCGGTCCTGAAATGCCACTGGAACAGCAAGCCGCTCTGACAGAAACCGCATCTCAACATTCTCAAGTGCAGATGGGTGAGTTCACGGATGACTTGATGAGTTACATGGCAGCCGCCGATATCGTGGTTTCCATGAGCGGCTACAATACCACCTGTGAAATTTTGTCCCTTGCCAAACGAGCGGTGATGGTGCCTCGGATTAAGCCATCCCAGGAACAATGGCTGCGGGCTGAACGGCTGGCAAAACTAGGGTTGGTGGAGGCAATTCACCCCGATCGCCTGACCCCAGAAAGCTTGATGCGATCGCTACTACGTCAATTAGATGCACCCAAACGAGCCATCTCGACGGATGCAATTGACCTATATGCCTTGCCTAGAATTGCTCAATACATTCGCACGGTATTCGCAGAAAAAGACTGCCAGCCTGGGAGAAAACAACTATCGCCACTCCGAACATTGCCGAAATTGCGCGATCGCAATAGTTGGTTATCGGCTCCGGCGAAATCTCCAACTTGTTGATCAGGTTTCGCTAGCCTCACTGAATTTTCAATTGATCATAAGTTTGCAACGTTGAGAGGTAAACCGTCATGCAACGGCTCATGTTTTATTGCCAACATATCTTAGGAATGGGGCATCTAGTTCGCAGCATGGAGATCGTGCGCGGATTAGTGAATGACTTTCAGGTGTGCTTCATCAATGGTGGCGAAATTGTGGCAGGGTTTGCCATTCCACCTGAAGTCGAAGTTGTCAATCTACCCGCAATCAAAACTGATTCGGAGTTTCAGCAACTTCGACCCGTTGATGAAACTTATACGCTGGCGGAGGTTCAAGAAATTCGGAAACGCATTTTATTAGAAACCGCCGCCGCATTTCAGCCAGATGTGTTGATGATTGAACTGTTTCCGTTTGGTCGCGGCAAGTTTTCCTTTGAACTGGTTCCATTGATGGAACAGGTGAAATCGCTCAAATCCCCTGCAAAAGTGGTTTGCAGCCTGCGAGATATTGTCGTCACCAAACGGGATCAAGCTAAGTATGAAGAGAAAGTTTGCAAGTTGATGAACCAGTATTTTGATCTACTGCTGGTGCATGGTGATCCCCAATTTCAACCGTTGTCAGAAACGTTTTCTCGCATTGAGGATTTACACTGTCCGGCGCATTACACTGGCTATGTCGTGCAGCCCCAACCTGAAATCAGCGCGATCGCCCACCCCGATCGCCCGCTAATTTTAGTCAGCGTGGGCGGCGGTAGATTTGGGCACGAATTGCTGGACTGTGTGGCAAAAACGGCTCCCCTGCTTGCCACTCAGCTACCCCACCAGATTCAAATGTTCACGGGACCATTCATGCCAAATGATAGGTTTGCCCAGTTGCAGGCGATCGCCCAAGACAGCCTAAATCTATCGGTCGATCGCTTCACCCCGAATCTGTTGACCTATATGCAACAGGCAGATTTATCCATCAGTATGTCGGGCTACAACACGACGATGAACGTGTTGACTACGGGGGTGAGAGCAATGATCCTGCCGTTTACAGGCAACGATGATCAAGAACAAATGATTCGCGCTGCCAAACTTGAACAATTGGGAGTCGTGGAGATGATTCGCCCGGAAGACTTGCAGTGCGATCGCTTTGCCCAAAAAGTAATCGCCTGTCTGCAAAAACGACCCAATGCAATCCGGTTTGATTTCAATGGTGTCACGCAAACCGCGAGTCTATTGAACGATCTGATTGTTGAGAAACAGGCGGCTTAACCGATCTCCGATTTCTTAAAGAAGTCAGACATCTAGCAGTCGGAGATCTAAAAATCGAGAATCTAGAACCAAAAAAGAGGACAAACAAATGACGAAGCCAAAAATTTGTATTACCACAATCGAATATCCTCCTGATGTCGGCGGGGTGGGCGAGTCAGTCCATCGAATAGCCCGGATGTTGATGAGCAGTGGCTACGAAGTGCATGTGGCAGTGTTTCGATCGAAGCAGCGCTTTGTTGCAGATGATAGCCGCAGACGAGCAAGCTGCAAAACCACGCTGCAAGGGGATGTATTTGTTCACCGGATTAAGTCAGCCGTGCGCCAGCCAGAGCCAGAAATTCAAGACTTTTTCGGGGATGTTTACTTTTACCTCAAACGTCTACATCAACAATATCAATTTGATCTGTTCCATGCCTTTTTCTTGAATGAAACAGGCTATGTGACCACGCTGTTGGCAAAGGAAAACGACATTCCAGTGATCAACAGCATTCGCGGTAGCGATTTGCACAAGAATATCTTCAGCCCTAAATTTCATGCTCAAACAGCTTGGACACTCGATAACTCTGACTGGGCAACCTTTGTCAGCCGCGATTTGCTCCGACGAGGTGGCGCGATCGCGCCGGGTGTCTTGCTCAAATCATCTGCTTTTTTGAATTCGATCGCCCCGATTGATTTCAGTCAACTCCCCACTCCAGCCTTAATGAATCAATTGCCGGGGCTTGTGATTGGCTCCAGCGGCAGGTTTCGGGATAAAAAAGGCGTTGAATTTCTGCTCGATGCCTGTGCTGAATTGAGTACTGAAATCGATCTGACCTTGCTGCTGATTGGGGATTTTGTCGATAAGGAGAAAACCTATTGGGAACAGGAAATTCGGCAGAGCAAGCTGGCTGCGGGATCGGGGACAGACAGTCGCTTGCAGATTACCGGGATTGTCAGCCGGGAAGAGGCGCTAGCCTATTTGCCCCATCTCGATGTGTACGCCATTCCGTCGCTGCATGATGGTTGCCCCAATGCCCTGCTAGAAGCGATGTTGGCAGGCTGCGCGATCGTCGGCACCAATGTAGACGCGATCGGCGAAATTTTGGCAGACGGCACGGCTGGACTGCTGGTCGAACCGGGGGATAGCCAGCAGTTGGCAGAGGCGATTCGCCAACTAGCAACCCAACCCGAATTACGACAGCGTTTGGGAGTTGGCGCAAAGCAAAAAGTATTGCGAGACTTATCCCCGGCGATTGAGCAGGCGAACTGGCTTCAGGTTTATCGGCGGGTCGTGCAGCCTGAGTCATCGCTTCAACTGAATCAAATGAGTATTGTGTAATTTACGGACGGAGGTTTCACTATGTCTCAACGCTCAGTAACGTCTCAACCCACTGTCACGATCGTGATTTCGCCGCGTGAACGCTTTAGTTTTACGCAACAAAATCTAGAAAGCATCTATACTCATACATCGATTCCCTTCTCCCTGATCTATGTCGATGGCGGCTCTCCAGCCCATGTGCAGCGCTATCTGGAGGTGCAGGCACACGCCAAAGGATTCAAGCTGATTCGCACGGAACAATACCTGGCACCGAATCAGGCGCGGAATCTGGCAATTCCCCACATCAATACCGAGTATGTGCTGTTTATTGATAATGATGTGGTAGTCAGTCCGGGCTGGCTGGATCATCTGTTGCACTGTGCGGTAGAGACGGGGGCAGCGATCGCCTGTCCGCTCACCTGCATCGGCAAAAATCTCCATCAAACGATTCACCTGGCAGGCGGTGAAGCCCGCATTCTGGAAGAAGAGACGGCAAAAGGCATCAAGCGCAAAGTTCATGAAAAGCATTATTTTGTCAATCGTCCGGTGGCAGAAGTGCGCGATCAGCTACATCGACAACAGTGCGAGTTTGCCGAGTTTCATTGCATGTTGGTGCGGCGCGAAATCTTCGATCGCATCGGCTTGTTAGATGAAAGATTACTCAGCACCCGCGAACACATCGACTTTTGCATGACCGTTGCCAATGCGGGAGGCACGGTGTTCTGTGAACCCGCTTCGGTCGTCACCTATGTGCCAGACTTGCCGTTTAACTGGGCAGATGTTTCTTTCTTCCTGTTGCGCTGGAGTGATGCCTGGGAAACATCTAGCCTGGAATATTTTTCTCAAAAGTGGAACTTGCCAACCAAAGATCGCTACTTCAAGAAACGCTATGAACGCTTGGGGCATCGACGACATCAAGCATTCCTCAAACCCCTGTTACATCGCCTGACTCTGGGGCTGAATAACCCGCAGATCGAACAACGGGTGAAGCCACTAGAGCGATCGCTCAACCACTGGATCAGCGATCGTCACACCCAACATCACACCCACGATCAGATCCCCCACCGTGTCCTGGATTTTGAACAGGCTGCACCCACTCCAGAAAAAGTGATGAGCTTGAAGGTTTAATTCTCACTCATCCCACGTGCCACTTTCCGTAGCGCCTGCAAAAACTCCCTCACCCTAGCCCTCTCCCAATGGGAGAGGGAACCAGAAATGTCCGAAAGCCCTGCTTCCGATAGGAGAAGAGTTGAGATAAGGGCAAATTAGTAACTCAAAACTCAAAACTCAAAACTCAAAACTCAAAACATCTCCTACGGAGACGCTACGCGTTGGCAAAGTCAGTCCAAAGGACTTACAAAACTCAAAATATCTCCTGCGGAGACGCTACGCGTGGGCAAAGCCAGTCCGAAGGACTTACAAAACTCATCATTCAAAACTCAAAACTCAAAACTCATCACCTCCCCCTCCCTCATGAAGCGTTTAAACTCCAAAAGCATTCGAGAATCGTTGCCTGGAATTGGGCGCATCCTGACGCAGTTTGCCCCCCAGATCCGCAGGCAGAAATGGTTACTTATTATGTCGTTTGTGGCATTGATGGCAGAGATCTTTCTGCATTTGCTGGAACCCTGGCCACTCAAGTTTATTTTTGACTACATCTTGCTGCGGGATGTTAACCTCAAATCCCATTCCCTGCCGTTCCTGAGTAGCCTTAGTCCCGTCATGTTGCTGACCAGTTTGGCGCTAGGGTTAGTGGCGATCGCCGTTCTCCGGGCTACGGCTGCCTACTTCAGCATTGTCGGGATGGCGCTAGCCGCGACCAATGTGCTTACGGAAGTGCGGGCTGACTTATATAGTCATCTTCAGCGGCTTTCCCTCACCTTTCACAACAAAGCCAGAACAGGTGATTTAATTACTCGCGTTACGTCGGATGTCGAGCGGTTGCGAGAAGTCACCGTTGTGGCAGTCATGCCCCTGCTGGCGCATTCCCTAACGCTCGTGGGCATGATCGGGGTGATGTTCTGGATGAACTGGCAATTGGCACTGATTGGGGTGACGATCTTTCCCATTTTTCTGTTTGCGATCGTCCGGCTGACTCGCAAAATTCGTCATATCGTCAAGGCTCAACGCCTGAGGGAAGGGGCGATCGCGGCAAACACTGCCGAAGCGATCGGGGCAATCAAAGTCGTGCAGGCGCTTTCGCTCCACGATATGTTGGAGCGCGACTTTTCCGATCACAATCATCACAGTCTCCAAGCCAGCAACCAGGCACAGCGGCTTTCTGCGGCTTTGGAGCGAATGGTGGAACTGCTGGTTGGGGTTGTAACGGCGCTGGTTTTATGGCGGGGAGTCTACCTGGTATTGGATAAGGCAATGACACCGGGCGATTTGCTGGTGTTCATTACCTACCTGCGGATTGCCTTTAAACCAATGCGTCAGCTAGCTAAATACACCAGTCAAATCGCCAAAGCCACGGCTTCTGGAGAGCGGGTGCTGGATATATTGGATGCCGTGCCAGAGGTGCGAGATTTGCGGGGTGCGATCGCCGCGCCGCTGTTTCAGGGAGCCGTGCGGTTTGAGAACGTTAGTTTTGCCTACGAAGCAGAAGAGGACATTCTGCGGCACATGAGCTTTGCCGTCGAACCGGGTCAACAGGTTGCCCTGGTTGGACCCTCTGGCGGCGGCAAATCTACCCTAGTCAGCCTGTTGCTACGGCTGTATGACCCGACAGAAGGGGGCATCTTGATCGATGGGCACGATCTGCGAACCTATAAATTGCAATCCCTGCGGCAGCAAATCAGTATTGTGCTGCAAGAGAGCGTGTTGTTTGCCGCCAGCATCCGTGACAACATCGCCTACGGGCGTTTAGGCGCAACCCAGGCAGACATCGAACAAGCGGCGCGACTGGCAAACGCCCACGACTTCATTTTGAAACTGCCCCAGGGCTATGACACCTTTTTGGGCGAACGGGGCGCGACCCTATCCGGGGGGCAACGGCAACGCATCGCGATCGCCCGTGCTGCCGTCCGCCAAGCCCCGATCGTCATTTTGGATGAACCCACCACCGGGTTGGACAACGAAAACGATCGCGCCGTCACCGAAGCCCTGGAACGGCTCACCCAAAGCTGCACCACCTTTTGGATCTCCCATAACCTGAGAACCACCGAAAGCGCCGACCTGATCCTCTACATCGAAGCCGGACAAGTGCTAGAACAAGGCACCCACGCCGAATTAATGCGCCTCAGCGGTCGCTATGCCGCCCTTTACGCCATCCAATCCGTCCTGGATGAAACCCATCCAATGGTCAAGTAGCGTGAACTTTCCCGATTGCCCTCACCCTAAATCCCTCTCCCAGAGCGGGAGAGGGACTTTAATTATTCAAAACTCAAAACTCAAAACTCAAAACTCAAAAGCCCATGCCACTCCCCACCAACCTGAACTGGAACATCCCCTCCTCAAGCACCCGCGTTATTCTGGTTCGTCATGGTCAAAGTACCTCCAATGCCGAAAAGCGGCACCAGGGGAGTCGTGATGATTCCGTGCTGACGGAGAAAGGACGGATTACTGCGTATCAAACGGGGCTACTGTTGCGCGAACTGGCTATCAATACTTTGTATGTCAGTCCGTTGCAGCGGGCGCAAGAAACGGCACAGGAAATCATGGCAGCGATCGCCACTGAGACGGAACCACTGCCAACAGTGATCACGCATCCTGCCCTCAAAGAGATTTCCCTAGCTCAATGGGAAGGGTTGCCCTATCAAGTGGTGCGATCGCAATTTGCCGAAGACTATCGCTGTTGGAAAGAACATCCTGAGCAGTTTCAAATGAGGTTTGATGCCGAGGATAGCCTGCCTCAGAACGGCGCTCTCACGGTTGCCAGTCCTGCCGAATGCCGTTTTCCGGTGCTAGAACTCTACGATCGCGCCCAGCAGTTTTGGCAAGAAATCTTACCGCTGCACGCTGGAAAAACCTTGCTGGTTGTGTCCCACGCGGGCACCAATCGCGCCCTGCTCAACACCGCTCTGGGCATTGCGCCCAGTCGCTTTCATGCACTCCAACAATCCAACTGTGGCGTGAGCATTTTGCATTTTCCTAATGACTTGCAGCAGCCGACGTGCTTGGAGTTAATCAACTTAACCAGTCATCTAGGAGAAGTATTGCCCAAGTTGAAAGAAGGCAAGCAAGGGTTGCGGTTGTTAATCGTCCCTGCCAATCAGCCAGACCCCGACTCAGTGCGATCGCTGGCAAACCGATTAGAAACCGTTGAAATTGACTTTAGCCTCAGTAGCGATCTCGATCGCGCTCAACCCATCGTCGAACAGCTTTTACAAACTCACCCAAATACCGTGCAGCTTCAGGTCATGCGGGCAGATTTTCCCCAAGCATGGCAACCAATGCTGAAGTCTCGCTGCCCGCCAATGCGATCAACCGAAGCACTGGCAAATCGCCCGTTGACCGCATTAGTGGTCGTGCAACCCGCGATCGCCCTCCAGCTTCTCAGCCCACTCCTAGAAATTCACCCCCAACATCTACATCTCAGCCCCAATACCCTCAGCGTGATTCACTATCCCCAAACCTCAAACAGCCCCGTTTTGCAAGCCATGAATATTACCTAATAAGCTCACTCTCTATTCTCTCTCCCCTATCCCCTTCACTGGAGAACTTACTCATGACTATACTAATCACCGGAGTTGCTGGTTTTATTGGATACCATTTAGCCCAACGATTATTGGCGGATGGCATTCAAGTTTATGGCGTTGATAACTTGAATAGTTACTATGATATCAATCTCAAAAAAGCGCGATTAGCACAGCTTCAGCCCCATGCTAACTTCACGTTTCAATATTTGGAGTTGAGCGATCGCGCCAGTGTTGCCCAACTATTTCAGGATCAACAGTTCGATCAAGTGATCCATTTGGCGGCTCAAGCCGGAGTGCGCTATTCATTGGAGAATCCCTGGGCATACATTGACAGCAACATCACTGGCTTTGTCAATGTATTGGAAGGCTGTCGTCAAGCTTCAGTGCAACATCTGGTATTTGCCTCATCCAGTTCAGTGTATGGCGCTAACACCAAAATTCCATTTGCCACGAGTGATAATGTCGATTATCCGATTTCACTATACGCCGCCACCAAAAAATCGAATGAATTGATCGCCCACACCTATAGCCATCTCTACGGCTTGCCAGTTACGGGATTGCGCTTCTTCACCGTTTATGGTGCCTGGGGTCGCCCTGACATGGCATATTTCAAGTTTGTGAAAGCGATCGCCGAGGGGAGCGCGATCGATGTTTACAACTATGGCGAGATGCAGCGCGATTTCACGTATATTGATGACATTGTAGAAGGAGTGGTGTGCGTGATGCACCAACGACCCTCACAGCCTTTGTCGGCTCGGAGTATCAACGGTTCACCCAACAGCAATGCTTACTACCAACTCTATAACATCGGCAACAATAACCCCGTTGAATTATTAAGCTTCATTCAAGTCATTGAGCAAGCACTCAATAAAAAAGCGACTTTGAACTTTTTGCCGATGCAGCCTGGAGACGTTTCTATCACTTATGCCGATGTGGATGATTTGATTCAAGCGATCGGGTTTAAACCAACGACGACACTGGAAACTGGAATTCATAAATTTGTGCAATGGTATCAAAGTTATTACCAAATCCAGCCCAATAAGACTTTAATTTGCTTTTAACTTAAATAGGAATATTAACTTGAGTGAAAAAATAACCGATGAGAATTGAGAAGCTCGTGAATAATCTCAAACACTCCTGTTCGCCCACTCTTGGGTCTAGCGCTGGTTAAACGTTCGTCATGAAAATAATTTGGCATCACTTAGGATTGTTTCTCTTGATCATGCTTTGCCCGATCGCCAAAGTACAGGCAACTGAGGTAGCACCCGTTCCGCTCACGGGGCAATCTTCCAGCCCGTCAGAAACTCCTTCAAATTTAGCGCCTGAGCGGACGTTACCCCAGCGATCGCCGCCGCTCACTGCCCCTTTTGATTTGGACGAACAAACCACCCATCCCATGCGAAAGCTGACTAGCATCACTGAGTTATTAGACGTGCAACCCGATGATTGGGCGTATCAAACGCTTCAGGCGCTGATCGACAAATATGGGGTAGTTGCGGGTTATTCCGATCGCACCTTTCGGGGCGATCGCCCCCTTACCCGCTCCGAATTTGCCGCCGCGCTCAAAGCTGCCATTCCCAAGGTCGATCTCTCCACCTTCGCCACCCAGCAAGATCTCGAAGCGTTGCAACGCTTGCAGGCAGAATTTGCCCAAGACTTGCAGAGTGTCAGCGATCGCGTCAGCCGGTTAGAGCGCAGGCTTCGACCCGTTTCAGAAACCACCAAACTAACTGGAGAGGTTATCTTTGCCCCGATTCTGATCAACAAAACAGAAAAGGCAGACCGTGATCAGCCAACTGATAGCGAGTTCACTTTAAGTAGTCGAGTCAAGTTGAATTTTATCACCAGCTTAGGCGGCAAAACCCAGTTGCGAACCACGCTCAAAGCGAACAACATCCCTGGCATTCAGCGAGCCACTGGCACGGATATGGCGCGGCTGAGTTTTCAAGGAGACAGCGACAGCCGCCTGGAAATAGATGAGTTGAGCTTGCGTTCTAAGCTGCATAAACGAGTCACCCTGTTTGCGTTTGCAGCAGGCGGTAGCCTCAACAAGTTTACAGAAACGCTGAACCCATTTTTGACGAGTAGCAGCGACGGCAGCCTCTCGCGCTTTGGGCAACGAAACCCGATCTATCGTCAGGGCGGTGAAGTGGGTCTGGGGTTTAGCTTTCAACTGAGTCAGGCAGTGAGCCTGGATGTGGGCTATGTGGCAGACCGAGTGAATCGACCGGCTGTGGGGTTCGGCAATGCTGCTTATGGGGCGATCGCCCAACTCACCGTCGAGTTTAGCAAGACTGCTGGCATTGGGTTCACCTACATTCGCTCATTCAACGGCTTGGATACGAATACAGGCAGCGATCGCGCCAACGATCCCTTTGATGACAAAAGTAATGCGATTACTGCCGATTCTTTTGGCGTGGAAACCACGATCGGGTTAAGCAAAAACCTGGCTTTATCCGGTTGGGTCGGCTTTTCCCGCGCCACCGCTAGAGATCTCCCTGGCAATCCATCCGCCAGTGTTTTCAATTGGGCAATCACCCTGGCAGTGCCGAACTTGGGGCAAGAAGGCAACCTGTTGGGGTTTGTGGTCGGGCAACCGCCAAAAGTGACAACCAATGAATTTCAGCGCCGAGGCAACTTCTACACCGATCCAGCTACCTCTGTTCATTTAGAAGCCTTTTATCGGATTCGCCTGAGTAAGGGCATCAGTATTACTCCAGGATTCTTGATCATCACTGCCCCAGAGCATAATTGGGATAATCCCACCATTTTTGTGGGCACGCTGCGGACAACGTTTAGTTTCTAATTCACTCAATTTCGCCGAAATCAAGTAACCTATTTTTCCAACTTCAATAATCACTTTTTTAAACCTGTTTAACAATTTGGAGTGCGTCTATTTATGAAACATCACTGGAGATTATTCAGCTTTATTCTTTGTCTCAACACTTTAGGGATCAATAATTGGGTGGCAAACGCGATCGAACTGGCTGACGGCACCACCTATTTTCTCAGCCCACCCCGACTGCTAGGCGCAATCTCTAGTCAGGACGGCACTTATATTTGGGGCGCAACTTATTACTTCACGTTGAAACTGCCAGAAAACGCGGGAGAACCCTTACAAAAAGTGGCGATCGCCCAACAAGGCGGTTTAGGTCGCCCTCTATTTGATATCAACAACACGGAGGTGTTTGAAGGCACTCGCGATCGCCCCGGTCAACGGCTGCCCATTCAAAATATCGAACTTGATGCAGAAGTGCCTGCGCTGTCTATTCAATTTGCTCAACCGATTCTTCCCGGCAAAACCATCACCATCCGCCTGTATCCGGTTAGAAATCCCGGTGTCGCTGGCATTTACCTGTACGGAGTGACAGCATTTCCCTTAGGGAAAAAACCTCATGGTCAATATCTTGGAGTTGGACAAATTCGGATATACGACAGCAATCTTGATTAAAATAACGCTTCACCACCTCTCAAATCGCATTTTGAACCACTGTGGGCACGTAGTCTGTCGGCTTTTATTGGATGGGCGATCTCCCTCCTACTCGCCACTTGGCACGGCTTCATCCTTCCACATTTACTAGACAGACCAACATCAACTTGCTCCTTTAACTGTGTCTATTGCCAGCTAGGCGAGATTCAACACCAGAGTTGCAGCCGTCAGGTTTTCATCCCCACCCAGACCCTTCAACAGAATCTGCACGCTTTCTCTGTCTTGGATGTGGATACCCTCACCCTCAGCGAGAGTGGTGAACCAACGCTGGCGCTGAATTTAGGCGAAATTCTCAACATGGCAAAGCAATTAACCAGTAAGCTCGTCGGTGTCTTGACCAACGATAGTTTGCTGCACGATCGCGCGGTGCGTGAAGGACTGGCGATCGCCGATTGGGTCGCGGTGAAAGTGGATGCCATTGATGCGGACTTATTCCGTCGGATCAACCGCCCCATGCCGATTTTGGAGCTTGAGGAAAATTGGGTGGGTCTCCTGCAATTTCGCCAATGCTATGCTGAACATCTGGCAGTGCAGACAATGCTCTTAACGGATTGGAGTAATCCAGAACAGGTCGCCTATATCCAATGGATGCAAGCCTTACTGCCAGACGAAATCCAACTCAATACGCCAACGCGACCTTGCCCCCTGACGCATCAGCGAGAGGCGCGAGGAAACCATACACCCGATGTCTGCCCTTATCCCACCTGGCAACTGAAACGAGTCCAGACTGCATTTTTAGAAGCGTTTGGCGATCGGATCGAACAGATCACAGACATTCCAGTACGTCACCCATTGCTCAAACAGTAAGGAGAGAACCATGAAACACCAGACGAACCCCTATCTTAAGCTTTTAGAAATTCCTCCTGGCTATCTCAACATCATGGGTTATGTTGATGAATCAGAGGTGAATGGACCCGGATGTCGAGCCGTGATCTGGGTTCAGGGCTGTCTGCGGGAGTGTCCGGGCTGCTTTAATCCTGCGTCCTGGTCGTTTGAGATCAATCAACTGATCGCCGTGGAGACCCTGGTTCATCGGATTCTTAGCAATCCTCACAACCAGGGTGTCACTTTTTCGGGCGGAGAACCTTTCTGGCAAGCACCGGCTTTGGCAGATTTAGCCCGTCGGGTTAAAGCCGCAGGATTAAATGTCATGTCCTTTACTGGCTTCACGGTAGAACAACTGCGATCGGAACAGGCTCCGGCAGGTGTTCAGGACTTGCTGGAGCAACTCGACATTTTAGTTGACGGTGCCTACGTGCAGTCTTTAGCCATCCACGCCCCTGAGTCTCTTGTCTCTTCTAGCAACCAGCGGGTGCATCTCTTCAATCCAGTATTTCAAGATCAACTCAATTGGGCAAGTGATCAGATGGAAATTCACATTCTTAAGGATGGCAGTCGGATTGTCACAGGCTACCGGGGGCAACTCAATTTGGTGGAGTCGGAGTGATGAACCTTTCATCGTTCATCGTGAATTTATTTAGGCGAATTAAACCTTAGAGGGTGTTTGAGAAGTCGGTTAGGACGTAAAAAAGCCCACTCAGTGTACGCTGCGATATAAAAGTACACAGCACCGAGAGAGCGATATGAGTAAAGCTTACCCTAGCAACCTGACTCAAGAGCAATATGAATTGCT
>JBGSWI010000083.1:0-9190 GCA_041752515.1 Leptolyngbyaceae cyanobacterium
AAAGAAAATCGGGTGATTGTAACTAACCATTCTCATATTTGAGAGAAAGCAGCACTCATTGAACGTGTTGTAATCCAGTTATCTCACACAGCCCGATTCTGGCGAATACATTCGGCATACCAGTGAAAGCTGGCTTTGGGTGTGCGCTGCTGGGTTTTGAAGTCGTTGTAAAGAATGCCAAAGCGGCGATCGCAGCCCCACGACCATTCAAAGTTATCCATCAGGCTCCAGAGAAAATATCCTTTCAGGGGATAGCCTTCTGCAACGGCACGATGAGCGGATTGTAAATATTGACGGAGATATAGGATGCGATCGCTATCCAAAATTTCGCCCTGCTGAGTCAATTCATCTTGCGCGGCACAGCCGTTTTCAGTGATCAATAGGGGTAACTCTGGACGCTTTAGCACGTCTGCCAAGTGCCTCACTGCCCAATAGATTGACTCTGGCACCATCCACAGCCAAGGCATATGCAGCCGGGGATAGCCTTTGGAGTAATTCACATACTCATAGCCGGGTGCATTTTCGCTAGCCCGAACGTGACTTCCCGTATAAATATTCAGTCCGAGCACATCCAACGGCTGATGAATGGTCTCTAAATCCCCCGAACGAATCGTCGGAGCCTCTCTGCCCAAGCTTTGCAAAAATGCTTCGTCATACCGCCCCGTTAATGCTGGGAAAATGATGCCTCCATTCACCCAGCTAGTATGAAACGCTTGTTGAGCAGCGGCAATGTCTGCTGGAGATTCTGTGAGCGGCACAGTGATTGCAGGGTTATCGACTAACGC
This sequence comes from Leptolyngbyaceae cyanobacterium, assembly GCA_041752515.1. Taxonomy (GTDB): domain Bacteria; phylum Cyanobacteriota; class Cyanobacteriia; order Leptolyngbyales; family Leptolyngbyaceae; genus ULC077BIN1. Next base: position 786 of record JBGSWI010000083.1, read on the forward strand.
AACAGAGCAGGGGCGGGGCGAGGCGGCGCGAATTGCCTGACAGCCTAGCCCATGCGCCAGTAGAGCGTGATGGGAAGTTTGCCACACGTCTTTTTTGCGCCAGACGCGAGAGCCAGGGGCAAGTTCAGGTACTTTACCTACGTCGTAGCCGAGATGAGTAAAGCAGGCAATTTCATTCAGGGTCATCCAGTGGGTCACGCGATCGCCCAACCGTTGGACTGTAGCCGTGCAATAGTCAGCAAAATCCTTTGCCATTTCTCGACTGCGCCATGATCCATAGCGCTTTTCTAAGGCGTGGGGGCTATCCCAGTGAAACAGTGTGGCGTGTGGCGTGATGCCATTTTCCAACAGGCGATCGCATAGCCTCCGATAAAAATCTACCCCCGCTTCATTCACCTGCCCCCGCCCATCCGGAACTACTCGCGACCAAGCAATGCTAAAGCGATAGTGTTTCACGCCCAGTTCCGCCATCCACTTCACATCACTTTCGTAGCGGTGATAGTGGTCATTGGCAACGGCTCCAGTGTCGCCATTTACTGTTCGCCCTGGAATCCTGCTGAACACATCCCACACGCTCGGCTTGCGTCCGCCTTCGTTGGCTGCACCTTCAATTTGGTAGGCGGAAGTTGCTGTACCCCACAGAAAATCAGGCGGAAATTGGTAGCTAATCATTCCAGTTGCTTAAATACTGCGATGGACTCTTTTTTCATTGTTACGCAGCGATTGATAGTGATCGCTTACATGATTTCGCCTAGAGAAACCCCTAGCCAGCCGTGGAAGAGTTGCTCTTGTTTGCGGGTGGGGCGATCGCAGGGAAGCGAGTTAAGCGCGCTTGATTGGGCAGAAAAGCTAAGCATGTCAGAATGAGATAGCAGCAACGTTGGGAAGATTAGCCATGAATGACTCAGACTTGAAAACTAAGGTTTTAGAAGAAATTGAGCATATCCCAGCAGACCAATTAAGTGAACTGTACAATCTGGTGCATTCGTTCCGGTTAAGTTCTGAATCAAACCGCACTTCACCCCAAAGCATCATGCAGTTTGCAGGTTGTTGGAATGAGCTTCCCAACGAAATCTACGCCGATTGGCTAGACGATATTTCCTTCCGCCGTCAGCAAGCATTTTCTCAAAGGCACCATCGTGAAGCCCGTCCTGATTGATACTGACATCCTGTCTATGTTCTTTCGAGGCAATGCCAACGTTGTTGCTCAGTTTCAGGCTTACCTGGCAGAACACCGCCAAATCAATCTCAGCATCGTCACTTATTACGAAATCTTGAGTGGTTTGAAGCATCGTGACGCTCAAAAGCAACTGTCTCTGTTTCTAGACTTTGCGACTCAAAGTGCAATTCTGCCCCTAACCGAACAATCTGTTACATTCTCTGCGAATGTCTATGCCAAATTACGACAGGATGGCACCCCCATTGATGATATTGATCTTTTAATTGCGGGGGTTGCTTTTGCCAATAACCTCGTTCTTGTAACTCATAATCAACGTCATTTCAGCCGCATTGAATCGCTGGAGTTTCAAGATTGGAGCCAGTAATGGGGCGATCGCTTACATGATTTCGCCTAGAGAAACCCCCAGCCAGCCGTGGAAGAGTTGCTCTTGTTTGCGGGTGGGGCGATCGCAGGGGATAAGTTGAAAGCGAGTGGGGCGCGGCTCTGCCAAGGTTAGCATCGCTTGGCGCAATTCATCTTGATGGAACCAGGCAACTTGCAGCGAGTCGCCGGGTTGATAGTCCCGCAGGCGATCGCTCAATTGATCAGCATTCACGCGAATGCCGTTCATTGCCAGCAGTTCATCTCCTGCATCCATGCCAACCTGCTGAGCCGGAGAGCCGCTTTCCACAAATTTGATGACTTCACGCCCCTGTTCTGTTTTGAGAGTTAGACCGAGAACGGGGAGACTCTCATCGCGATCGGGTAACAAGCGCAGTCCAAAGGGTTCTAGATAGTAATCAAACGGCAGTTCTTCAACGGTATTGAGATAGCGCTGGAAGAAATCGCTGAGATCAATGCCTGCCACTGATTCAATCGTTTGCTGAAGTTGCTCTGGAGTGAAGCCAATTTCAGGTTTACCAAATTGCTCCCACAACAGGCGTAGCACATCGTCGAGAGATCGCTTGTTACTATGGCGCGATCGGATCAGCAAATCCAACAGCAACGACACCATTTCGCCTTTGAGATAATAGGACATTTGATTATTGGGGCTGTTGGCATCCTGGCGATACAGCTTGACCCAAGCATCAAAACTAGATTCTGCTAATGGCTGCACCAATCTCCCAGGCGTGGTCAGAAAACGACTAATCTCATTACTAAGAGCATTAAGATAAGTGCTGATATTGTAGATACCGGCTCGATAGGGAATGATCAAGTCGTAGTAACTGGTGGTGCCTTCGCTAAACCAGAGAGAAGGCGTGTAATTTTCCTGTTCATAATCAAAGACTTCTAGCGCCTTAGGACGAATGCGCTTAACGTTCCACAGGTGAAAAAATTCGTGGGCAATGAGTTGAATGAAGCGATCGTACTTATCTTTATTGCGAAAACCGAAGCGTTGATAGATCAATGAGCAACTGTTTTTATGTTCCAGCCCACCAAAACCATGGGATGAAAGATGCAGCAAAAATAAGTAGCGATCGTAAGGTAATCCACCAAATAGATTTGCCTCGACTTGAATGATGCGCTGAATATCCCCAATCAGGCGATCGCTGTCTAAATTACCCTCCCGCCAAACAGCAAGCTGATGGGGTTTTCCAAGGGCTTCAAACTCAAAGAGTTGGTGTTTGCCAATCTCAAAGGGGCTGTCCACGAGCGTATCGAAATCGATCGCTTCAAAGGTATTCACCGATTCAGCAATAACTGGCAAAGTGGTAGTGACTTGCCAATCCGATTGGGGCGGAACGATTTCTACCTGAATGGGATACTGTTTATATCCGGGAATGTAGAAAAATAGGGCTGCGCCATTAAAGTAGCCATGGGTCGCATCCAAATGATTGGTACGTACCGAAAGTTCATTCGCGTAGATCTGGTAGCGGATGGTTAATGGTGTATTCCCTTGAGGATCAATCTGCCAGTGGTTCTTGCCCACTTTGTGCCAAGGCAAGGGAGAATCTGTGAAGCTAACGGCGCTAAAATTTTGCAGATGGCGCGCATATTCTCTCACCAAGTAGGAGCCGGGAGTCCAAACTGGCATTTTTAGGTTAAGCGCCACATCGGCTTGCCAACCGCTCACCTGTAAGGTTACTTCAAACAGATGAGATTCAGGTTGAGACATGGCAACCCGATAGCTCATTTTAACAGGGTCGAGAATGGCGACGGTTGGTGAAACGTCAGCGAAGCTTTCCACAAGACTCCCTTCGCCGATCGCGCCCTCCAAATTTTCATCCAAATTAGGATATTCAGATGAGTCTGGAGATTCTGACTGCGCCCCTGCTTCAAAGTCCAAAGCTTCTCGATTCATCGGTAGTCGCGCTTTAACAACAGTAATATTACTTTACAAGAAGTTCTCTATACTTTGCCTGCCAAGTGCATGAGTTGTTTCATATTCACCAGATGCATCGATTGATTGCCTGGATCAATTTTGATCCAGCCTTTGCTATCTAGCTTTTCCATGATTTTAGATGTTTCTTCCATGCCAATATCACTGACATCCGCTAAATCTTTGGACGGAATATTAAAAATCTCAGTGCCATTGTGAGATTCTTGTCCATAGTTTTCACCCAGAGCAACCAACGTGTTTGCTAGCTTGACAGCAGGCGGTTTATGACGCAATTGAAATCGAATGTTAGTTTGCCGCAAACGCCTCACCATGAGTTGCAACATCCGGTGATGCAGTTGAGGGTCTTTGAATAGGGTTTGAATGAAACGCTGGGCTGAAATGCTGATGAGCTTAACGCTAGAGAGGGCGCTGACATCGGTCGATCGCGGCGATTCATCTAAAATTGCCATTTCACCAAAAAAGTCGCCCTTTCCCAAAACAGCCAAAGTGACAACATTATCGTCGCTAGAACTAGACAATCGACGTACTTTAACCCAACCAGAGATGATGAAATATACTGCATTTCCCCAAGCATCCTCCATCAGCACTGCTCGATTGGCAGGATATTCATGCTCAACAGCCACAGAGAGCAACCATTCCAGAGTTTCTGGGTTGGCTGCCGCTAACAATGGAAATAGCTCACTAAACGCTTCAGTCTGCATTAAAAATGGTTGAAATAGAATAATGAAACTTCAAAAATACCAGCAATCTTGGGCAATTATTGATGACAGTACCAAATTATTCAAATAGTCGTCAGGTCATTTAATTTAAGCATTCCTAAGACTATATCGATGCATAAAGCAATGGAAAGATCGAGCAGCTATTAGTATAAATAGTCTTGTAGGGCTGCGGGTGAATCACATTGCATCCATTTTGACAGCCATTTCTAGTTTCGGGCGCAGGGCTTCCACATAGTCTGACCAACCAATCACAATTGACTGGCGATGAGCAAGAGTATTGGGATCAATGGCATCGGGCGAAAACTGAATCGGCTCGCCTTCTAGCGTGCAGCAAGTGAGTCCTGCGGCTTTTGCTAGCGCCAATGGACCTGCCGTATCCCACAATTTGACTCGTCCGTTGAGATAAAGATATAGTCCGGCTCTTCCGGCGATTACTTCTAGCACCTTCAGCCCAAAGCTGCCAATAGAATAAAACTCTACATGAGGAATGCGGCGGCGGATCGCCTCTCCATAGCGCGTTTGATCGCGATGTCCAATCATTATTCGGCATGAATCGGCTGAAAAAATTTGAGGAACAGCTTCCAAAACCATCGGCTCTCCATCTGCCGAGGTTTGAAACAGTCCCCAATTGACACCGCCATAATACAGATGGTCATAAACAGGCGCATAAATCCATCCGGCGATCGGCTGATAGTTTTCCAGCAAGCCCACCATCACCGAGTAATTGCTTCGACCCTGAATAAAATCTTCTGTGCCGTCTAAAGGATCGATGCACCACAGGCGATCGTATTTTTGATAAAACTTTTGACGCGACTGGACATCTTCCTCTGTAATCACTCCATCATGGGGAAATAATTGAGAAAACGCGATCGCAAGTTGCGCATCCAATGCCTGGTCAATGGTGGTGACATAGTCTTCAGGTCCTTTTTCAAAAATCTCAAATTCTTTATTCGCCATCTGGATAATTTGTAGACCGCAGTGCCGAGCGATCGCGCGAATCTGATGGTCTAACTCTAGAGAAATTGGGATCATCAAAAACTCCTGATACGGTTGGAAACTGCTCTAATTGGGGGCATATTGCTGAAAAGCTGCTGTTGACTGTTCGAGAATAGGATTGCCTGAAATGCAATGCTCACCATGATAGAGACATAAACGTGGCTGTAAACCACTGAGTCGAATTAGCCGAAGGATGTTCGGTGTTCGTGTCAGACCGCTAGACCTTAGTTTTGAGGGCAGGAGCGCTGAATCAAAAGCTTTTCAGAAGTGATTCTGGGAATCCCCGTCTCTTGAGAGCGAGGAGGAGTCAGAGTAGTCTGATAAACTAATTCTTTAATGTTGGCAGGATAAGTGAAGTCGCGATAGAGTCTTTGACAAACAGCGCTTTACTGTCATAAGCATCATTCTGCTGCACTCCGTGAATACGATGATAGGCGAACTGATTGGTGCACGCTACAGAGTTATCGAGGTTTTAGGCTCTGGCGGTTTTGGGCATACCTACATTGCAGAAGATACACAGCGTCCTGGTAATCCTCGCTGTGTGCTAAAGCATTTGACTTTTAATAGCAGCGATACTGGCATCCTGCAACAGGTCAGGCGCTTGTTTCGCGCAGAAGCCGAAACGCTAGAGCAGTTAGGAAAACACGACCAAATTCCTCGGCTGTTAGCTTATTTTGAAGAAAATCAGCAGTTCTACTTAGTTCAAGAATTTATTGAAGGAAATCCACTGAGCATTGAATTGGCTAGAGGTTCTCAACTGAGTGAAGTTGAAGTGATCCCTTTATTGGAAGATGTTTTAAGTGTTTTGGAATATGTGCACGCTCAAGGCGTAATTCATCGAGATATTAAGCCTGCTAATTTAATTCGCCGTCGGCAAGACAGCAAGCTGGTTTTGATCGATTTTGGAGCGGTTAAAACCATTGGCAACACGGTTGCCGAGGCGACGGGCGAAACCGGCGTAAGTATGCCCATTTATACTGCTGGCTATGCGGCAAGTGAACAATGCTTGGGGCGACCCCGCTTTAGTAGTGATTTATATTCTTTAGGGATGGTTGGCATTCAAGCATTGACCGGTTGCCATCCTGCCCAATTACCCCATGACTATGGAACGTCTGAGTTGATTTGGCAAGAGCAGGCGATCGCGAGTGATGAACTCGCGGCTGTATTAAATAAAATGACGCGCTTTCACTTCATGGAGCGTTATCACTCGGCTAGTGAAGCCTTGCAAGCATTACGAAAAGTGATTTCAACGGCTCCGACGCTGTTGAGCACTGCGCCAGCAGAACCTTCTGCTTCTACTACTTTAATCAGTGAACCTAGGGTTGAGAGTGGAAGCAGTCACCCAATCACTCAGATGTTTGTGACTTCCAATAAGTCATCTTTTGCGCGAATGGGTCTCGCCATTCTAGGAACTTTGGCGGTTGCCATTTTGGTTCGCAGTCTGTCTGATTCTTCTAATAATTTGCCGTGGCAAATGAGCCGAACCCTGACCCTGCCAACCCCATCGTTGGATCGCGATCGCATTAGTACCGGTAGCCAGCAGCTTAATCGGTGGTCATCGAATCCTCAAAAGCAACAGGGCATTGATCAAATCGCCGCCGGAAGCTATCAGAAAGCCATTATTTCCCTAGAAGCCGCCCGCATACAAAATCCTAGCGATCCTGAAACGTTGATTTACCTCAACAATGCTCGGATTGGGGACAGCAAAACGTATTTAATTGCGGCTGCCGTACCGCTGAGTAACACGCTAGATTCTGCTCAGGAAATTTTACGGGGTGTCGCTGCCGCCCAAACCGAAGTGAATCAAGCGGGAGGCATTCAGGGTGTGCCCTTAAAGGTGGCGATCGCGGATGACAGCAATCAGCGGGAGGTTGCCCAACAGGTGGCGCAGACTTTGGCAAAGGATTCTAACCTGCTGGGAGTGGTTGGGCATGGCACCAGCGACACCAGTTTTACTGCCGCCCAAGTTTACCAAACTCAACAACTGGTGATGATTGCACCCGTCAGTTCAGCCATGAAGTTAGGAGAGATTGGCGACTATATTTTTCGGACGATGCCGACGGATCAACAAACGGCGAAAGCTTTGAAAGACTATATGGTTGGTGTTTTGCAGAAGCGCCGAGTCGTCATTTTCTTTAACCCCAATAGTCAATACAGTCAGTCTTTAACTAGAGAGTTTAAGACAGCACTGGATTATAGCGGTGTGGCAGATATGACCGTTATCGAAGAAGTAGACCTGTCTCAACCCGATTTTGATGCTGAAGACAGCGTTAATCGGGCGATCGCCAACAAAGCCGAAGTTCTCATGCTGGCACCCGACCCTGAAGTGATGGATAAAGCCATTCGAGTGATTGAAAGCGCCAACCGCCGAATTCCGATTTTGGGTGGAGACAGTATGTTTACTCCACGGGTTCCCAAAATTGCCAAAGATAAAGCGGTGGGAATTACATTGGCGGTGCCCGTAGATGTAACCAACACGCCATTTTTGCAACAGGCAACAAAACTTTGGGGAAAAAGTGACTTGATTAGTTGGCGAACTGCGCTTGCCTATGACGCAACTCAAGCTTTAATTAAAGGATTGAGCCAGACTCCGACGCGGGATGGGGTTTATCGTGCATTATCGGAACCTGATTTTTCAGTTCCCGGAGCCAAAGGAATGGTCAGTTTTCAGGTGAAACGCGATCGCGGTCAAGCGCCCAGCTACATCACCGTAGCCCCGCTGACAGTAGGCACTACCAAACGATATTTATTTACAGGAAAGGGAGGGCTGGGGAACCCTTAAAGCCCATCCGCTTTAGCCGTGCGATGTAGAAGGGGTTCCCGCGAGGCTGTCAAGCCACAGAGTCACTATTTCAGTCGTCGTTGTAGAGAGCGGATGAGTTCTCTCAAGACATCAGTTTGATTCCTTGCCGATTGTTCATAGTATTGTTTTAGCAAATCTTTCTCCTCCTGCGTGACACGAAAAGTCACGAATATTTCTGGCTTCGACACAATCAAACTACCTCAAATCGTGGTATCTTGATTGTAGTGGAAAGGTAATCAACCACTCAAAAAACCTAGCCGTCGAAAGACAAGCGCTGAACCTTGAAAATTGAATCTATGCGGTTCTACTGCATTTTTCTAGACTCCACCTCGCAGTAGGTAAAAGATTCAGAGGAGCTAGACGAACAGCATTTTGGAGCGAATTTGC
>JBGSWI010000084.1:0-5464 GCA_041752515.1 Leptolyngbyaceae cyanobacterium
TAAAATCAGCTCCACCAGCGCCTCGCTCGGCGTTTCTAACAGTTTCTCGCGCTCAGCTAGGGGAGGAAGGTTGATAGGCTTCATACTGTTACACTACTCATCTGTCTCGATTTGTCAAGTCCACAGCACCTGAATTCTTACATCAAAACTTGTTAAGTAAATTACTTAGGTAGACACCCTTGAAATCTTATGAGTTCCAGATTTAGAAATCTTGCTGTAAACAAGTGAATTCTACTGAAGATGATGCTTTAGCCATTGCACCCCGACCCACACACCCGACCCACACATCAGTTGATTAGGATAAATTTTAATGCTGTGAGTTCTGCTAGGGCACACGGCTGCGCCAGTAAATTTACTGTAACATCCGCAAATTTACCCATGAGAGATCTTCATCAAGAGATCAAAAAAGACTTCAGAAGTTAAGGATTTAGTGATGTTATCAATGATTAGCTTTTTCAGTGGCATCAAAAAGCTTTGCAACGGTTTGCACGTCTTTGTCGCCTCTTCCAGAACAGTTAATTACAATCCGAGGGGAACCTTCGAGTTGAGGGCATAGCACGTCTAGATAGGCGATCGCGTGGGCAGTTTCCAACGCGGGAATGATCCCTTCTAGTTGAGAGAGTCGTCGGAATGCAGCCAACGCTTCTTGATCCGTCACACTGTAATATTCAGCGCGACCGAGTTCTTTAAGGTAGCTATGCTCAGGTCCGACTCCTGGATAATCTAGCCCAGCACTAATAGAATGCGGCTCGATGACCTGTCCGTCCTCATCCTGGAGTAAGTAGCTCATTGCACCATGCAATACTCCCACTCGCCCATGGGTCAACGTTGCGGCGTGCCTGCCAGTTTGCACTCCTTCACCTGCCGCTTCAACTCCAATCAAACGCACAGACGGCTCATTCACAAAATTGTGAAACAGCCCCATGGCATTAGACCCGCCACCCACACACGCCAATAGAATATCGGGTAAACCCTGCCATTTTTCTTGGCTCTGAACACGAGTTTCTTCACCGATCACCGTATGAAAATCTCGCACAATCATCGGGTAGGGATGAGGTCCCGCCACCGATCCAAGGATGTAGTGCGTCGTTTCCACATTCGTGACCCAATCTCGAATGGCTTCCGAGGTGGCATCTTTTAGCGTCCCTGTCCCTGCTGCCACCGGAGACACTTCTGCCCCCATTAGCTTCATCCGAAAGACATTTAGCGCCTGCCGTTCCATGTCATGAACGCCCATGTAAATGACACATTTCAACCCAAAACGAGCGCAAACGGTGGCGGTCGCGACTCCGTGCTGTCCGGCTCCAGTTTCAGCAATCACGCGCTGTTTGCCCATGCGCTGCGCTAACAAAACTTGCGCTAAGGCATTGTTGATTTTGTGAGCACCTGTATGATTGAGGTCTTCTCGTTTGAGATAAATTTGTGCGCCACTGCCATCGGGTCGGGCATAGTGTGTGGTCAACCGTTCAGCAAAGTAGAGCGGACTCGGACGACCCACATAATCTTTTAGCAATCCTTGAAGCTCGGTTTGAAAGGCAAGATCATTACGGTATTGATAAAAAGCAGCTTCTAGCTCTGCCAATGCTGGCATGAGGGTTTCGGGAACATACTTGCCGCCAAACTTGCCAAATCTTCCCAGAGCATCAGGACGTTGAGCAGATGAAGTGGGCTGAGAACTGGGACGAAAAGGAGTGGTAGTCACGGGTTTTAGCAATGCAACAGGTTTTAATTATAATCGCGATCGCGGGGAGATGACCGACGGAAAAATCCCGCTTTCAGGCATGGCACTAAACTTGATGGGTGAAAGCGTGATTTGGATGGGAAATATGGGAATTATTTGATGAGGGTCTAACCCAATATTCACTTAGTTGACAAGGATAATTACGATGCGGCTTTTTTCTATGACCCAAGCTTCAGGATTAGCTGTGATGGCGATCGCCATCCAAGTATTGTCGGCAACCGCCGCTTCCGCTGAGGATATGTATGGAGCAATCTCAACCGATGAAGACGGGCAATGGGGATATACCTACAACTATCCAACTCGCGCTCAGGCTGAAGCCAGTTCCTTAAAAAAATGCGGCGAAGCTGATTGTGTCGTGCGGGTGTGGTTCAAAAACGCCTGTGGTGCGGTTGCTGAAAACGATAAGATCATTGGCTGGGGATGGAGCGAAAGTGAAGCCGAGGCAAAAGCTCAAGCGATCGCATCCTGTGGAGGGGGCGACTGCGAGATCACAACTTGGGCTTGCACGGATCGATAAGGAAATGCGTTTGCCAATTGTATAAAGATGAGGGAGATAAATCTCCCTCGCTAGCAAAATCGTGCCTTACATAAAACTTGGCAAAGCTGCCGAATAGGTCAACCGTCAATAGATTGCCGCCCCTTGCGCTGACAAACTTAGCCTGTGAAAGTGTAGGGTGGAAGATAGATGTAAGACGGACGCAGGCTAGCAATGACGGACAGCGAAAGCATTAAAACCGATAGCGAAAACATTAAGCTTGATCAATTTCTTAAGATCAAAGGGGTTGTGGATACCGGAGGGCAGGCAAAGCTGCTGATTCAAGATGGCGAAGTGAAAGTGAATGGCAAAGTGGAAACGCGCCGAGGGCGAAAGCTAATTCAGGGCGATCGCGTTTCTACCTTTGGGGAAACCTTTGAGGTTGACCTAACCAACCTGTTGGATGGATGGGACTAAGCTCTCTAAAGGCTATCAAACTGCGATCACACCTATTTATGGATGACCCAACCTTCTATATACTTATGAATAGATGTTCATAGATTATGAATTTCTGCCAACTCAACTCGATAATTTTCGATTATCGGGTTGGCGAGTAGCTGATCGCAAATGTGATTGAGTTGTTCGGTTGCAATGATTTTGTTCTCAGCCGTTAAAATCACCTCAATATATTTGCCGATTCTGACCTGTTCCACGTGGTCATATCCCATGTGTTTTAGTCCCGATTGCACTGCCGTTCCCGCAGGGTCTAGAACAGAAGAACGAAGAGTAACATAGATCTGAGCCTGATATTTTTGGGTCACAACCCGATTCCAAACGATAGTTCCAATTTTGATGCTACCGCCTTTATGAACCTCCGTCGCACTCGCAGCCAAGAGCGTATCGTTGAAATCCTTAAAACACTAGAAGGATCAATTTCTGCTCAAGATCTTTACGTCGAGTTAAGATCGCGCGACCTTACGATGGGATTGGCAACAATTTATCGATCGCTAGAGAGCTTAAAACTCGAAGGTGTGGTGCAAGCTAGAACGGTTGCTAAGGGCGAATCCCTCTATAGTTTAGTTCAAGAGGATCGGCATCATTTAACCTGCCTTCAATGTAGTAAATCGATTCCGATTGATGAATGCCCTATTCATGACTTAGAAAACCAGCTTCATCAGTCTTATCAATTTAAGGTTTATTATCACACGTTAGAATTTTTTGGTCTGTGTACTACTTGCCAGCAGGCTCATAGTCTTAAATAAAAGCAAATAACTGTCGTCCCTTGCATAAAGTCGCAACTACCGAGCTTCTAGCTCTGAGGAACGCCGATCGATCTCGTGGTTTTGTTCTCGGTATTGGGCTGCCAAAGATTCCATCTGCTTTTTTTCTCGCTTCAATGTTTCTTCAAGTTGTTCCAGTTGTTCGCGACGGGCTTCTAGCTCTAATACCCGCCGAGCGAGATCTTGACTTTGAAGAGTGAGATCTTGCCGCCAATGTTCTGCTCGTTCCGACTCTTTCTGCAAAAATTCTGGAGTAACCCCCGTAACGAGTAAAGTGCTGATGATATTCAACAGCCAATCTTTCACACCGTTAAGGGTTAGCACTTCATGAGTATCAGACAGGGTCACTAAAACGAGTGATCCTGATGCATACTCGGCGGCTTGAACGCAGGGCAAGAGGTCTTGTTCGTGGGCGATCGCCCAAGCATATTCAGAGCGTTGACGCGCAAGTATTCTTAGCTCTGATCCAGGGGCAGATGGTTTGGTCTCTACTTGAGCAAGACACAGCATACTTTTGCCTTTCTGCTTTTCCAACGTATAAAAACAAACATAGAGTGAATTGACGCTACTAACAGGAATGAACGACTATGCAGGCTAAAAAGCCATTATTGAAAGGGTTTTCATGCGCTATGACCTGTTCACGAGGAGAGTATACCCCTTTCGTTAAGAGAGTTTACTAATTTATCCAGGTTCAGGGCAAACGCATACAGTTCTTAACAAAGGATGGATGCTGAATCACTTCAGTAGATTCAGGCGCGTGTGCGTTGGGACTGCCGCCCTTTATCTCTCCTCTATTTTTGTCTTCTCCTCTACAGGCTTGACTACCATCTCTGGAGTAAACGGGCGGTTGATTTGGGTGAGAGCGGCATTGGGTTCTGTTTGAGAGAGGTGGCGCGCCAAGTTTACGAAATCTGACGGAATCATCACAATAGTCGTCGTGTTATTTTCAGCCCCAATTTCGGTCAGCATTTGCAGGCGACGCAACTCTAAGCCTGTGGGATTAGCGCTAATCGTTTCAGCCGCTTGTGCCAACTTTTGAGAGGCTTCCTGTTCCGCCGCCGCTTTGATAATCCGCGCCCGTTTTTCACGAATGGCTTCCGCTTCTTTTGCCATTGCTCGCTGCATACTGGTGGGAATTTCTACATCTTTCATTTCTACTCGCTCAATCACAATGCCCCATGGCTCGGTGATTTCATCCACAATTTCTTGAACCTTGACATTAATTTTGTCGCGATTTTGCAATACGTCATCCAAAATATTTTGCCCAACCACATTGCGAAGGGTTGTTAATGCGATTTGGTAAACCGCCATTTCGTAGCTTTCGACTCGGTTAATTGCTTTGGCTGGATCGAGAATACGGTAGTAGAGAACGGCATTGACTCGAATAGTGACACTGTCGGCGGTGACGGTTTCCTGTGGCTCAATGTTGACGGTTTTGGTGCGGACATCAATCTGCATTTTTTGGTCAACCCAAGGCACAATCCAATACATACCGGGTCCAAGAACACCGCGCGATCGCCCCAACCGAAAAATCACCCCGCGCTGATATTCGCGATCGAGCTTAACACCACCCGCTGCAAAAACCATTGCGCCGAATAACAACCCAATTAAAACTTCCATTACGATTCAATCCTTTGCTATAGCTTCATTTTAGAAAGCCTGACTAGGATTGATCTAAAGATTTATATGCAAGGGGAGTAAGAAGTTTTGAGTTTTGAGTTTTGAGTTTTGAGTTTTGAGTTTTATTCGCGTAGCGTCTCCGCAGGAGATATTTTGAGTTTTGAGTTTTGAGTTCTAAATTTGCGGCTGTTATCTCTCGCTCCTTGTCTTACAGGAAAGGGAGGGCTGGGGAACCCTTAGAGCTTATCCGCTTTAGCCGTGGGATGTAGAAGGGGTTCGGTGCGAGGCTGTCAAGCCTCAGAGTCATCAATCCTTTAGTCGCCGTTGTAGAGAGCGGATGAGTTCTCT
>JBGSWI010000085.1:0-89957 GCA_041752515.1 Leptolyngbyaceae cyanobacterium
TCTCAAGAGAAGTCTGCCAAAGGCGGTACGCGTGCCAAACGGCTCAAGGCGGGTTGGGATGACCAGTATCTCACCAAGATTTTGGCTCAAGTTCCTACCCCATCCCGCAAATTATGAAGATACGTGTGCGTTCGCCCTATAACTTGCCTTCTCTAAGTTGACTTGTTAAATAGTGAAATGCGGATGAAAGGACTTGAACCTTCACTTCGTGAAAAACTAGAACCTAAATCTAGCGCGTCTACCAATTCCGCCACATCCGCGTATGTCGCTTGGCCATGATAGCAAATCAAGGCTTCAGTGGAAAATCAAAATTCAAAAATCGAGTCAAATAAAAAGATCTCAATCCCTCAAATCAAGAATTTAATCGTGATAACGTTGCGAGTTCTTCATGGTTTGTTACACAATAGGGTGAACTGTATCTGAAAAAGTGACAGGTATGTTTGGTGGCTTCACTGCAAAACCGGGTGGTGACTTTGGAGAGCGAATGCTCAACACTGTTGCCAGCCAATCGATTCGACATCTGTTTACTGAAAGTGAATCAGTGGAGGTGGTCATTCGCTGTCATCCTTCTAGCAAGCTGCTTCAGGGAAGTATCGATAATTTCCGAATGGAGGGGCGCAACGTCGTGATTCGGCGAGATTTTCAAGTTGAGCTGATGTCATTTGAAACCGATGCTGTTTCGATTGACTTTGGGTCTGTTCTGTCAGGCAACATTCGGCTGCGGCAGCCCACTCAGGCAGTGGCTCAAGTGACACTCACGGAAGCTGGAATTAACCATGCTTTCACAGCAGAATTAGTGAGAAAACACCAGGAAAATCTAACCAACCCTGAGTTGATGCAACTTTCCGGCGGTGAACCCGTTTCGTTTACAGATATTAACGTGGAGCTTTTGCCAGAGAATCGGCTGACGATTTTTGCCAAAGCTGCGTTGCCGAATGGAACGGTGCCGATCAGCCTCAGCGCCACACTGGATGTGGAACGTCGGCGTAAGCTGCTGTTTCAAGATCCTCAGTTTGAACCAGCAGCGGTGCCGGAAGCAATGCGGGGTGTTTCTGAGGTTTTGACCAAAGCGTTTGCCGAAATCCTCAATAGCATGGTGGATTTGGATCGGTTTGATTTAGATGGCGTAATGATGCGGATCAATCGCTTGGAAACGAAGGGTAAGCAGCTTATTTTTAGTGGGTATGCCCAGATTGAGCGTTTCCCAAAAGCGAGTAAAGCTAGTTAGGGGGCGATCGCATCATTTATCCTTTCCCTGAAACGTGAGAAAGCTGGGAAAACTCAGGCATGATTTATAATCATGCTGATCTGGTTGGCAAAGGCATGATCAGAACTATAGGGGCTGATTGATAATTTGCTGTTGACCCAAAAATAATGTCTGAAACGCTGCTGAATCATCGCTATAGATTGCTGCGTGTGCTGGGAAGCGGTGGTTTTGGGCGCACTTATGTCGCTGAAGATATTCAGCAGGTAGGAAAGCCCAAGTGTGTGATCAAGCAACTTAAGCCTGCTAGCCAAGATCCAGTGTTTCTGGAGATTGCTCGCAGGCTTTTTTTTAATGAGGTGGAAATTCTTAGGAAACTAGGCGGGCACGATCGCATTCCGGCGCTGCTGCAAGATTTTGAGGAAGACCATCAGTTTTATCTAGTGCAGGAATATGTCGAAGGGCAACCACTGAGCGACGAACTGGCAGACCTAAAGCAGTTGGAGGAACCCGAAGTCGTTGCGCTGTTGCGAGATGTGCTAGAAATTTTGGAATTTGTTCACCAGAATAATATCGTCCATCGCGACATCAAACCCAGTAACTTAATGCGACGGCAGCGCGATCGCCGCATTGTGCTGATTGACTTTGGCGCGGTTAAGGAAATGCAAACTCAACTGCTCCAAATTCCTGGGCAGACGAACCTAACCGTGGGCATTGCCACTCAGGGCTATGGTCCCACGGAGCAACTGGCTGGCAAACCTCGATACAACAGCGATATTTATGCTTTGGGCATCACTGCCATTCAAGCGCTCACCGGCTTGCACCCGTCCCAATTGCCGACGCATCCGACGACGGGAGAAGTTATCTGGCGCGATCGCGCCGTGGTGACCCCTTGGCTTGCCCAGATTCTCAACCAAATGGTGCGCTATCACTTTAATCAACGCTTTCAGTCCGCGACGGAGGTGTTGCACGCCCTTGATCAAACCGCTTTGTCCGATCCAACCATTGGCAACAATGAGACACTCTTGCCACCGACGCAAATAGATGATTCAGGAACGGCTGCGTCGGTGTCTGAAGTCACCTATATTCCCGCAAATCCCCGCCATCGTCGAACGATCGCGGCTCTGGTGATTGGCGCAGTCAGTCTGGTCGCGATCGCCCTTGTGACAGGTGCCAGAAGCCTAGGCTGGCTGCAACCCCTGGAAATTGCTGCCTATGACTGGAAGATCCGAAGTAAGCCAGAGCCTGAACCCGATCCGCGTTTGTTGGTGGTGGGGATTACCGAAGCAGATATTCAGGCGCAAAAGCGGTTTCCCCTGTCTGATCAGGCGATCGCCACTGCAATCAGCCAGCTTCAGCGCCATCACCCGCGAGCCATTGGGTTAGATATTTTTCGAGACATTCCCCAAGCACCAGGGCGATCGCAACTGCTGGCTGCCCTAAAAGCGCCTAACCTTGTGGCGATTAATAATCTTGATACCCCCATTACTCCGGCACCGCCCGGTGTGCCTAGCGATCGCGTTGGGTTTAATGATGTGGTGCTGGATACCGATAGCGTGGTGCGGCGCAATTTGATGTTTGCCGATGTGAATAACACCTCGTTTCAGTCCTTTTCATTGCGATTAGCGCAAATGTATTTGGCAAAAGAGGGCATTCGGTTGCAGCCCAGCCCTGGCGATCGCACCATTGCCCAGCTAGGCACTGTGACGTTTCCTCCTCTCGGCAAACAATCAGGTAGCTATCAAGATTTAGATGATCGGGGCTATCAGGTGATGCTAAATTATCGCGGACGAAACATTGCTCAGCAGGTGAGTCTCAGCCAAGTGTTAAATGGGCAAGTATCACCGGAGCAAATTAAAGATCGAGTGGTGCTGATTGGCACGACCGCCGCCAATGCTAAAGACCTGTTTTTAACGCCTTTCAGCTTGACTGAAAAAGAAAATTCTCGGTTTCCAGGGGTGTTAATCCACGCTCATATGGTCAGCCAGTTTTTAAACGCTGGGATGGATGGCAAACCGCCGATTTGGTATTGGTCTAATGAGCTTGAAATGATCTGGATTGGGGGCTGGGCTGTTGTAGCGGGAGCGATCGCTTGGTTTGGGGTGCGTCGTCCTGTTGGGGTGCTCATGGGCGAAGCTGGACTGATGGCGATCGTGGTCGTCATCGGCATGGTCGTATTTAGCAATCAAGGCTGGATTCCGATGATTCCGCCCATTTTTGCCATTATCTTGTCAGGCGGTGGAATTGCTGCTTATCGCATGGCTGAGCCTTTTAAGTGACAACCGAACAATTGACGACTGAAGCGAAAGGCACCCCTCTGAAATCCACTCTAAAATCCCGAATTGCGGCTATTCGGCTCTTAGCAACGCTACAATCGCCAAAGACGCGACTCAATCTGCGATCGCAAATGCTGACGCAAATATTTTGTAAAAGGAGCCTTTCATGTTTTTTGATGAACTCACCCCTATCTTGAAGGAATTGACCCAACAGCCCGTTGCCTTTATGGGCGGATTATTTTCTGGATTGCTGCGGCTCAACCTTTCTGATGATCCTGTCAAAAGCTGGCTTGATAAGCAAGGGGGGACTTCTACTTACCCCACAGCGACTCACAACGGCAAAAGTGGACCTCAGTCTATTTCAATTGATTAGGTCAATAGGAGCGCGGCGACTTGTTTAGGGTGCTTCCGCTAGCTGTGTGAGGCTGCTCTCAACAGCAACGCAGGATAAGAGTCTATTGTGAAGAGTTTAAGGTAAGGTTATGAATTGTTCCAATAATTCATAATTTGCGGGGTATATTGGATCACTTAGTCTCTATATCCGGCGATGTCTCACCAAATTCTTCCAAACGCTTTATCTGAAATTTTTAGGCAAGCGATCGCAAGCCATAAATTAACTATGGCGGATCGATATGGGTTGGCAGCAGTACTATGCGATGTATCGATTGACGACGAAGAAAAGCGGGCGATCGATCGCATTCTTTATGGAGTTAGGCGAGGACACATCCAGCTTGTGGATGACTTATCGGTGCTAAAACTGCCCAGAGCCGAGCGCCTCAAGAGATCACTTCACCCAAATCGTTTTGATGTTTACAAATTCGTGAATTCCGGGCACTCCCAGTTCTCTGCCAAAGCCCGATCGCTTGGTGCCGCCAAATGGTAAGCGCGGGTCAGATTTTACGATACCGTTAATGAAGACGCAGCCAGCATCAATGCCGTTAATTAATTGCTCTTGCTCTGTGGGGTCGTTTGTCCAAGCGCTGGAGCCTAAGCCGAAGGGGGTGTTGTTTGCCAGCGCGATCGCTTCCTCTAAATTTTCTACCCGAAACAACAGCCCCACTGGACCAAAAAATTCTTCTCGCCCTAGAGAATTCTCCGCCTTAATATCGGTGATTAAGGTGGGTTTGTAGTAATTGCCGGGGCGCTCCAGTCGATTGCCACCCACCAAAATTCGTGCGCCTTGCTGAACGATCGCTTGCACTTGGCGATCGAGGTCTTCCAAAATTGTGGGGGTAGACAGCGGACCCAAATCCATCTCTGGGCGCATGGGGTCGCCCACTTTTAGCTGATTGTATTGAGTGATCAGCAATTCCTCGAACTCATCCGCAATCGTATTTGCCACAATAAACCGCTTTGCAGAAATGCAGGTTTGTCCGCAGTTCAGCATCCGCGAGGTAACGGCAGTGGTAGCCGCCGCCTGTAAATCTGCACTAGGTAGAACGATTAAGGGATCACTGCCGCCCAGTTCTAACACCACTTTTTTGATGTTTTTGCCTGCCGCCGCCGCCAAACTTGCTCCCGCAGGTTCACTGCCAGTTAATGTTGCGGCTCTGATGCGATCGTCTGCCATCAGGGGGGCGACTTTGCTCGCCTCCATCAGCAATGCTTGAAAAGCGCCTGCGGGAAAGCCTGCCTGCTGGATGACTTCTGCGATCGCTAACGCACATTGGGGCACGTTAGATGCGTGTTTCAGCAAGCCTACATTACCCGCCATTAACGCTGGAGCCGCAAACCGAAACACCTGCCAAAAAGGAAAATTCCACGGCATGACGGCAAGAATAATCCCTAAGGGCTGATAGCGAACAAAGCTCTGGCTCGCATCACTGGCGATCGCTTCATCTGCCAAAAACTTCTTCCCATTTTCAGCATAATAACGACAGACTGCCGCGCATTTTTCCACCTCGACGATCGCCGCTTTCACCGTCTTGCCCATCTCCAGCGTAATCAAAGCGCCTAGTCGCTGCTTGTCAGCCTCTAAAATTGCAGCGGCAGCGTGAAGCCACTGCGATCGCTGATCAAAATGAGTCTGACGATATTGCAAAAACGCGGCTTGGGCGATCGCAACCTTCCGTTCAATTTCTGCATCCGAAAGTGCCTCAAACGTTTTCACTAATTCGCCAGTTGCCGGGTTAATTGTAGCGATACCCATCCTGACCCTCCCTCCCAATTTCTTCTTATTTCCTATTTTAGCCAGCCCTCTCGATCTCCCTATCAAACAGCCAGCATTCGTTACGATCGCCCGTTTGCCGCCGGATGAAAACTGGGTTGCAAATACCCAAGGCAATGCGGAATGGCGCGTAGCAACATTGCCTCAACGGCTCAGCCGTCTTAAACGGGCTGTCACAGACCCCATGGCGATCAATCGACACTGGCACATCAAACTGCACGGCTCGAATTGCGATCGCCATATAGCCTCATTCACTTGGAGCTAGTTTCTTTTGAAATTAATCGCACGGATGCGCCCTTTTCCCTAGAGCTTCTTTCTTTTCAATTGCTGTACTTCATTTGAATTTTGACTCCGGTATTGGGACCAGCCACCAAGAAAACCGTTTGACCAAATTTTGGCGGTCCTGTTTTGACTGCTGGATTGTTGGAAAAGCCATAGCCTTCGGTGGGCATTCCGGCGGCGTTGCGGTTGAGTTTGCGATCGCTATTTTTATCATGAAATGCGGCGACTGCGTAACTACCTGCCGTTAGATTTTTGAAAGAAAACCGGATCGGTTCCTCGGTAATTTTGACGCATTCTCGTTTCGTAGATTTTCCCTCTCCGTCGGGAAAGCCTTTACTATCCGCAAACAGCCGAATGCAAAGTAACCCTTTTTGGTTTTGAAGTCCGCTCACTTCAACGGTCAGGCTGCCCTTAAATTTAGACGGGGCAGTAGATTGAGCGTGAATTATGCGGGTTATCATGACACTGCTTAACACGGCGATCGCACCCAAGCCAATCTGTAAACGCCTTGACATGATAGTTCTCCAAAAAAGGTGAGAGTAGACAAAATCCTTGGCAGCACGACGAAGCCAGACCGCGAATAGTTGCCGTTTCTAGATTAATCGAAATCTTCTTCGATCTCAGGTCGCCCGCCCAAGGCAGTGGCGATCGCATCCACGACCCGCGCCACCTGGATCACCTCAAAGCCGGGAAGCGAAAAAGACTGACCTTTTGGAATAATTGCCTGCTTAAAACCCAGCTTGGCGGCTTCCTTCAACCGCAGTTCCATTTGTGAAACGGGGCG
This sequence comes from Leptolyngbyaceae cyanobacterium, assembly GCA_041752515.1. GTDB lineage: Bacteria > Cyanobacteriota > Cyanobacteriia > Leptolyngbyales > Leptolyngbyaceae > ULC077BIN1. Next base: position 6,714 of record JBGSWI010000085.1, read on the forward strand.
CACCTGTCCACCCAAACCGACTTCGCCAATCAAAACCAGGCGTGGATCAACCAGGCGATCGCGAAAGCTAGCAACCACCGCCACCGCTACGCCCAGATCTGCGGCGGGTTCACTCACATTTAGCCCCCCCGATGAGGCAACATAGGCATCTAGCTTCGACAGCGGAATGCCCACTCTTTTTTCTAGCACTGCCAAAATTTGTAGCAGCCGATTGTACTCAATGCCCGTGGTAGAGCGGCGGGGCGAACTGTAGCTCGTGGGGCTAACCAAGGCTTGCAGTTCCACCACAATTGGACGAGTGCCCTCACAGGCGACAATCGTGGCGCTTCCCGGCGAAACTTCCTCGCGGTTGCCCAAAAATAATTCTGACGGATTCAACACTTCCTGCAAGCCCTGATCCACCATCTCAAACACGCCAATTTCGTGGGTTGGTCCAAACCGATTTTTCACCGATCGCAACAATCGATGACTGGCAAAGCGATCGCCCTCAAAATACAGCACCGTATCCACTAAATGCTCTAGCACTTTGGGTCCGGCGATCGCCCCTTCCTTCGTCACATGACCCACGATAAACAGGGAAATATTTTGGCGCTTGGCAAACTGCATCAGCATCGAAGTACACTCCCGCACCTGCGCCACCGAACCCGAAGCCGAAGTCAACGCATTAAAATGGAGCGCCTGAATACTATCAATCACCGCGACTTGAGGCTGAAGCGACTCCAGTTCTTCCAAAATCATATCTAAGTCGGTTTCAGGCAACAGATAAAGAGAAGAGTCCGGCGGGATAAGAGGTTCAAGGTTAGGATTTTGGGATTGCTCCTCCCGTAGTTTCTGCCCTTTTGACTCACTACTTTCTTGCTGTGATCCATTACTTTTGCCTAACCGCATTGCCCGCAGTTTCACCTGTTGCCCTGATTCTTCAGCACAGACATATAAGACTCGATAGTGTTGTGCCAATTGGTTTGCCGTTTGGAGTAACAAAGTCGATTTGCCAATGCCGGGGTCGCCGCCAATCAGCACGAGTGAACCCGGAACAATGCCGCCCCCAAGGACGCGATCGAGTTCAATATAGCCGGAGGCAAGACGAGCTTGGGGATGATCGGAGATTTGAGCCAGCGTCAGGGATGCTTTCGGTTTTGCAGCGGTTTGCGTAGCGGTGCGCTTGCGACCGGTCGTGCGGCTGGTGCTGTCATTTTGCCGCGCAGACGAATTGGCGGCAGAAACGAGTTGTTCTTGTAAGGTATTCCAACTTTCACAGGCTAAACATTTGCCAAAATATTGAGAAAACTCAGCCCCACACTGATTGCAAACATAAAGCGATCGCGACTTAGCCATTATTCTTATGGATTATAAAATAGCTTTATTTATGAAATGGAGGTATTCGTCAAAAATGGTTAAAGCAACACTGAAATGTAACCAGGTAGGAACCTTTGAGGATTTCAATGTTGATCTATGAAGTACTATCCTAATGATAGGGTACGAAAATTAATGATTAGAAACTCGACTTAAGGAGCGGAAGTTGGAAAACCATAAAGAAAAAATATTGGTTGTGGATGATGAAGCCAGCATTCGCCGCATTCTTGAAACGCGCCTTTCCATGATTGGATACGATGTGGTGACGGCGGCGGATGGGGAAGAAGCGCTAGACACTTTTCGCAATGCCGCTCCTGACTTGGTTGTGCTAGATGTGATGATGCCTAAGCTGGATGGCTATGGAGTGTGTCAAGAGTTACGCAAAGAATCGGATGTGCCGATCATCATGTTGACCGCGCTGGGCGACGTTGCCGATCGCATCACGGGTTTGGAACTTGGGGCGGATGATTATGTCGTCAAGCCTTTTTCTCCTAAAGAGTTAGAAGCCCGGATTCGTTCTGTGTTGCGTCGTGTTGAAAAAACGGGTAGCTCCGGCATTCCTAGCTCTGGCGTGATTCATATCAACAGCATTCGGATTGATACCAATAAGCGCCAAGTTTATAAAGGGGATGAACGCATTCGGTTAACGGGCATGGAATTTAGCTTGTTGGAATTGCTGGTCAGCCGTTCTGGAGAAGCGTTTTCTCGCTCTGAAATTTTGCAAGAGGTGTGGGGTTACACGCCGGAGCGCCATGTGGACACTCGCGTGGTCGATGTGCATATTTCTCGCCTGCGTGCCAAGCTGGAAGATGACCCTAGCAATCCAGAGCTAATTCTGACGGCACGAGGAACAGGCTACCTATTCCAGCGGATTCTTGAGCCGGGTGAACTGGAGAAAGCGTAAGCTAGTACAAGTCGGCGATCGTTCTTGATTTTTTTCATGCAGATTTATTTGGATTACAGTGCTACTACGCCCACACGACCAGAGGCGATCGCTGCCATCCAGCGAGTTTTAGCGGAGGAATGGGGCAATCCATCTAGCCTCCATGCGTGGGGACAGCGCTCTGCGATCGCGTTGGAACGGGCGCGGGTGCAAGTGGCTCGGCTAATTAATGCGCCGCCAGAGTCGATTGTGTTTACTTCGGGCGGCACTGAAGCCGATAACTTGGCAATTATGGGAGTTGCCCAGCAATACGATACGCCCCAGCACATTATTATTTCTAGCGTGGAGCATTCGGCGATCGCCGAACCCGTTCGAGGACTGGAACAGCAGGGCTGGCAAGTGACGCGGCTTCCCGTTGATCGCCAAGCACGAATCAACCCACTGGATTTGCAAGCCGCGTTACGCCCGAACACAGTGCTGGTATCCATTATTTACGGTCAAAGTGAAGTAGGAACCCTACAACCCATTTTCAAGCTTGCAGAAATCACTCAGGATCACGGCACTCTTTTTCATACCGATGCCGTGCAAGTCGCTGGACGCTTGCCCATTGATGTGCAAACCCTGCCCATAGATCTACTGTCCCTATCCAGTCACAAGCTGTATGGATCGCAGGGAGCCGGTGCGCTCTATGTGCGTCCGGGGGTGTCGCTGGTGCCGCTATTAGCAGGGGGCGGGCAGGAATCTCGATTGCGCTCAGGCACTCAGGCAGTTTCAACGATCGCAGGCTTTGGCATTGCCGCAAAACTGGCTGCCGCAGAGCTAGCGGTCGAAACGCCTCGCTTATTGCAGCTACGCGATCGCTTATTTGATCAGCTTGCCGATGTGCCAGGACTGGTGCCCACGGGCGATCGTCTGCATCGGTTGCCCCACCACGTCAGCTTTTGTCTCGATTATGCTGATGGTGAAATTCTCACCGGCAAAGCCTTAGTACGGCAAATGAATTTGGCAGGCATTGGCATTAGCGCCGGAGCCGCCTGTCGCAGCGGCAAAGTCACCCCTAGCCCCATTTTGCAAGCAATGGGCTACCGCGATCGCGTCGCCAAATCGGGCATCCGTCTCACCTTAGGACATCACACCACCGAGGCAGATATCGATTGGACTGCGATGGTTCTGAAACAAATATTGGAGCGATCCTCTAAAACTGAACTCACTCCCGTCTAATCCTTCTCAATCTACAAGGTGCATTTGTGAAGCAGCAAAGCACCAGACAGACTGACGAATTTCCCTGGCAGTGCAGCATAGTCATTGCGATCGCCCATCGCTCTACGGTACGGTGAATTTATGCCGGTTTGAAATTGAAACGCGATCGATGATTCTCTGAGCATGGCAACGCTTCCTGGTCTTACCACTCAAAACCTAAAACTCAAAGCCTAAAGCTCAAAACCTAAAACTCAAAACAGTATTACAAAGATTGAAGACCTGTAAATCTTGTCGCTATTTAGAGAGTGTTTTATGGGAACTCTACTCGTTTCGCTCTTACCCTTTATCATTGGCAGCGCGGTTGTGCCGTTGCAAATCATCATCGGTTTGCTTATCCTGAAAAGCCCCAAAAAAGGACTTTTCAAGGCGATCGCCTACGTTTCTGGAATGACGATTACTCGGCTGTTACAGGGATTGATTTTTGGTTTTATTCTGTCTCGATCTACAGCACTGGCTGACGGCAGTAGCGGTAAGAGTCCAGTCATTTCAACATTGCTTCTGCTGCTTGGCATTCTCTTATTGATCGCCGCCTACAAAAAATGGAGTAAGGAAGACGACCCAGATGATCCACCGCCCAAGTGGCTAACTAGAATTGACCACTTAACACCGCTCAAAGCGTTTGGGATTGGACTTGGGCTACCTTTAGTTGCAGCCAAACTATGGGTATTTACGCTCAGCGCCCTAGCCACGATCGCATCCGCGCAATTAGGACAGCCAGCTAGCGCGATCGCCTACATACTCTTTATCTTGCTGGCTGAATCCTTGCTGCTGTTGCCAATCTTGATGCGTATCCTCTTACCCGAACAATCAAAATCCGTACTGCTGAAACTTTCAGCCTGGTTGGCTAGAAATAATCGACCGATCACCATCACGGTCTCGTTGGTTTTCGGTCTGTTGTTCTTGCGCTCCGGGATCAGTGGATTACTGGCATAGGAATTTTTATTGACGGCACGGCTCACAACTCACCGATCTCTGTTGCCAGAGTCAACTTTTCCCAAGTGGTCGGAATAAAGGTGATTCGGCGTAATCGCTTGCTAGTAATAGGTTTGCTCAATGGCTCCAAAGGCGATAGCTCTAATTTGCAGTAACGCTTTTCACTGTGGGCAGTTCGAGGCTCTTCAGGAAACAATTCCCAGCGGTAAGCTTCACAAATTGCAGTCACTTCAGCGTAGTAGCGAATCGTATGCGCTTCAGCCCCAAACACTTTCGTTTGATAGAACGCCAGCCACTTAGGTTGCCAACACTGCCGCTGTTTTAGTTTTGCCACTGGGTCAACCGGAATGCGATACCAGTGCTGATTGCGGGCAATCTCTAGGTCTGCTTGATTGTTAAGGATTGCAATTAGAACTTCGCCGCAGAAAGACATGGGTAGAAAATAAAAGCTGAAAGGAAGTAAAGGAGCGCGATCGCTCTTCTTCTAGCTATCCCATTCAGCACGCATTTCTTTCTAATTCATGGTAATACCAATTTAAACGGAGGATGCGCCAGATCTGAGCTTGAAACCGTAGCTGAGTAAAGCTTCTACCATTCAAAACTCAAAATATCTCCTGCGGAGACGCTACGCGTGGGCAAAGCCAGTCCGAAGGACTTACAAAATTCAAAATATCTCCTGCGGAGACGCTACGCGTTGGCAAAGCCAGTCCGAAGGACTTACAAAACTCAAAATTCAAAATATCTCCTGCGGAGACGCTACGCGAACAAAACTCAAAACTCAAAACTCAAAACTCAAAACGGTATAAGAGTCTGCACTTTGAAAAGACGAATCGCTAGGATGGAGGCTCAACTCCAAACAAACGGCTGAATTACGGTTTGCCGATTTGGTATCTGAGAATTCTGTTCAGTGTCTTCTCAGATACGTTAATATTAGTTAACACAGTACGATAAAAAAATGGCTCCGAACTCTGATAGCAGGAGGATACACCCCGGTGAATAAGCGGTGGAGAAATGTTGGTTTATACGCTCTATTAGCGATTGTTGTCATTTCCTTGGCAACCGCGTTTTTTGACGGTCGTCAACCCCAAGGTGGACGAGACAGTATGCCTTACAGTGAATTCGTGCAGCGGGTTGAAGCCGGAAAACCGCGACCCGGAGAGACTGAAAACACGAAAATAGGCAAAGTTCGGATTAGTGGCGATCGCTCCTATGCGCGCTTTCGGGATGGCACCACTGACGTTACGGTAAATTTGCCTAGCGATCCTGACTTGATTGATATTTTGACGAAGAATGGCGTAGACATCGCCGTGATGCCTCAATCCGAAGGTGGAGACTTCTGGTTTAAGGCACTCAGCAGTCTATTCTTCCCGGTTTTGCTGTTGGTGGGTTTGTTCTTTTTGCTCCGTCGCGCCCAAAGTGGTCCGGGTAGCCAAGCCATGAACTTTGGCAAATCCAAAGCGCGGGTGCAAATGGAGCCTCAGACCCAAGTGACCTTTGGCGACGTAGCTGGAATTGATCAGGCAAAGCTAGAGCTAAACGAAGTGGTAGACTTCCTCAAGAATGCTGATCGTTTCACGGCGATCGGTGCCAAGATCCCCAAGGGCGTTTTGCTCGTGGGACCTCCTGGAACCGGTAAAACGCTACTAGCTCGGGCTGTTGCGGGAGAAGCAGGCGTACCTTTCTTCTCTATCTCTGGTTCAGAGTTTGTGGAAATGTTTGTGGGTGTGGGTGCATCGCGTGTTCGTGATCTGTTTGAGCAAGCTAAAACAAACGCGCCCTGTATCGTATTCATCGATGAAATTGATGCGGTCGGTCGTCAACGTGGCGCTGGTTTGGGCGGTGGAAATGATGAGCGAGAACAAACTCTCAACCAGTTGCTGACTGAGATGGATGGCTTTGAAGGCAACACTGGCATTATCATCATTGCGGCAACGAACCGTCCTGATGTTTTGGACTCTGCCTTATTGCGTCCCGGTCGGTTTGACCGTCAAGTAGTGGTCGATCGCCCCGATTTTGCTGGGCGGGCGGAAATTCTGCGGGTTCATGCTCGCGGTAAAACTTTATCGAGTGATGTGGATCTAGACAAGATTGCGCGTCGCACACCGGGCTTCACGGGTGCGGATCTGTCCAATTTGCTCAACGAAGCGGCAATTTTGGCAGCGCGGCGCAACTTAACCGAGATTTCGATGGATGAAGTCAACGATGCGATCGATCGCGTCTTGGCGGGTCCTGAAAAGAAAGATCGGGTCATGAGCGAAAAGCGCAAAACCTTGGTTGCTTATCATGAAGCAGGTCATGCCCTAGTCGGTGCGTTGATGCCTGATTATGATCCCGTTCAAAAAATCAGCATTATTCCTCGTGGTCGGGCTGGCGGTTTAACCTGGTTCACGCCGAGCGAAGATCGGATGGATTCTGGTTTATATTCTCGTTCCTATCTGCAAAATCAGATGGCGGTTGCCTTGGGCGGTCGGATTGCTGAAGAACTGATCTTTGGTGAAGAGGAAGTAACTACGGGTGCTTCCAATGACTTGCAGCAAGTGGCGCGAGTTGCCCGTCAAATGGTGACGCGGTTTGGCATGAGCGATCGCTTGGGTCCGGTTGCACTGGGTCGTCAACAGGGCAATATGTTCTTAGGACGCGACATTGCGGCTGAACGGGATTTCTCTGAAGAAACTGCTGCCACGATTGATGACGAAGTCCGAAACTTGGTAGATCAAGCCTATCGCCGTGCTAAGTCGGTGCTTTCCGGCAATCGCCATGTATTGGACGATCTGGCGAATCTGCTGATTGAAAAAGAAACGGTGGATTCTGATGAGTTGCAAGAACTCTTAGCAACCAGTGATGTCAAGATGGCAACGATCGCCTGATTGAAAGTTGGTCTGTAGTCAGTCAATTTTAATGATTAGGGCAGTCTCAAATGAGATTGCCCTCTTTTTTACTGAAATTTTTACTTAAACGACAAGAGACGCGATCGCTCACGTCTCTTATCCATTTTAATGATTCAATGATTTGCGTAATTAGCTAAACTGCTTCTTACTAGCTTTCTCTAAATTGAATAGGACGCTCAGCGTTTGCATTGCCTGCTGTCTTGCCTCAATGTCTTGCTGGGCGCGGAGTTGCACCATCGGGTCATGCAAAATCTTGTTGACAATGCCGCGAGTTAGGGCTTCGATGATCTCTTGGTGCTTTTCGGCAAATTCTGTTCCTAGTCGAGACAGGGCTTTTTCCAACTCTTGAGCGCGAATAGCTTCCACCTTATCGCGCAGACTACTAATGGTAGAAACCGTATCCAGCGATCGCCACCAAGTTGCAAAAGTTTCCACTTCCTCATCTAGCAGCACTTCGGCTTCCATCGCCATCCGACGACGAGCTTCATGGTTTTGGGCAACCACCGCCTTGAGGTCATCCACGTTGAACGCCTGCACATAAGACAGTTCGTTCACATCAGAATGCACATTACGCGGCACAGCAATGTCAAATATCATCAAATGCTGAACTGGATCAAGAATAGCTTCTAGCTTGGCGCGATCGAGAATCGGATCCGTGGCGGCAGTGCTCGTAAACACCAAGTCGGCATGGGGTAGAAGTTGCGCCAAGTCAGCCATGGGGTGCAACTGAAGCTCGACTTCAGGAAAATCGTGAGCTAGATCTTTTGCTCTGGTCATGGAGCGGTTCACAATTGTAATATTGTTCGCCCCCTTGGAGAGCAAATGCTGCACCAATAAGCGCGCCATCTTACCGGCTCCCAAAATGGTAACGCGACAAGCAGCTAAATTTTGCACCTTCGTTTGAGCCATTTCCACGGCTGCCGAACTGATAGAAACGGCTCCAGTGCCAATGCTAGTCTCGGTGCGCACCCGTTTTCCAGCCGTTAGAGATTGCTTGAAAAGCTGGTTGAGCGTTCGTCCAACGCCTTTATGCTCTTGACCGAGCTTATGGCACTGTTTGACTTGTGCCAAAATTTGCCCTTCGCCTAAAACCAGGCTATCTAACCCGGCGGAAACACGCATTAAATGCATCACTGCATCTTGATGCAGCAAAATAAATAGGTAAGGGCGCAAGTAGGCAACTGGAAGCTTGCTATGGTCACTTAGAAACTGAGTAATCTCTCGGATGCCGTTCTCGGTTTCGTTGACAACCACATAAATTTCTAGACGATTGCAAGTGCTAAGAATCGCAACTTCTTCAAGGTGAGGATAGCTACACAGTTGAGCGATCGCCTTATCGCAGCTAGTTTCTGGAATACTTAGCTTTTCTCGAACTTCGACCGGGGCAGTTTTATGACTCAAACCCACAACAACGATGTTCATATGTCTTATTTTAAACTGCTTTTTTTGATGAGGTTATCCGTCAAGCAACAGCTAGCTTTGCGATGATTTGCGAATGGCTGACTGTTGCCCGACTTTACTTTTTAGTGCAATTGAATCACTTGAGGCTGGTCAAACATATGAATGGTATCTACAAATCGAGCCGTTTTAGATTGGCTAGAAATAACCAATGTCTGGCTGCGTGCGCCGCCCTTAAAGAAGCTAACTCCTTTCATGAGGTTGCCAGAGGTAATCCCGGTTCCTGCAAATAAGACATCTTTACCGGATGCTAGTTCATCTGCGTTGTAGACCTTATCAGGATCAGTAATCCCCATTTCTTGCAGGCGAGCAATGTTTGCTTCCTTGCTTTCTCCAATCAACCCGGTTTTAACCACCGCAGGATCGTAAATGAGTTGCCCTTGAAAGTGCCCTCCCAAGCAACGCATCGCAGCGGCTGAAATAACTCCTTCAGGAGCAGCACCAATCCCCATGAGAGCATGAATATTGGTTCCAGCAAAGCCGCAGTTGATCGCCGCCCCCACGTCGCCATCGCTGATGAGTTGCACTCGTGCGCCAGCTTCGCGGATCTCTTTAATCAAATCGTTGTGGCGATCGCGCTCCATCACGACTACCACCAGTTCATTGATAGAGCGATCCAAGCACTCAGAGAGAATTTTTAGATTCTCAGTGGCAGATTTGGTGATATCTACATGACCTTTGGCAGCCGGGGGAGCCGCTAATTTTCTCATGTAAAAATCGGGTGCAGCAAATAATCCACCCTTTTCAGAAATCGCCAGCACTGCCATGGAGCCGGGCTGCCCATAAGCGCACAAATTTGTGCCTTCACAGGGGTCTACTGCAATATCAATTTCGACCAGTTCATCAGGGTTGCAATAGGTTTTAGCATCGGCTTGGGTACAAATTCCTACTTCCTCGCCGATGTAGAGCATCGGTGCTTCATCCCGCTCTCCTTCACCAATTACAATGCGACCACGCATATAGATTTTATTCATCCGCTCCCGCATGGCTTCGACTGCCACTCGATCTGCTTCGTTCTTATCTCCCTTGCCCATTAATCGAGCCGAGGCGATCGCAGCCTGCTCAACGACTTCAATAATTTCTAAACCGAGTGTATTTTCCACTGCGTAAGTCTCCAAACTGCTGATTTTGCGCGGTTTTGCACATCCACTTCACTGTACAAGTCTATCAAAAGGGGGAGACGTGCTTAACGACAATCTGGGCGAAAGTATGTGTAAAGTTTTACTGCTAAGAAGCAAGAAGAAAACGAAAACCAGTCTTGGCTGCTCCGTAACCGCGAATACTGGATGGAATCGAGCCAAGCTGCTATTCTTTTCCCTAGCTCATGCGATCGCCAGATTTTTAATTTCTTCTTGCTTAATTTCTTCTTGCCAATAAAGGAGCTTTCCGCTGCTGAACCCATTGTACCCACTCGCCCACGTCCCCCACTTTGCCGAGGTGGGGCGAAAAAATCCCAAAACCGCTCAAGATCTGATGTCAGAGGTGGCTTACAGCAGCGCTTTGGATCATCTTGTGTTCACCTGTGTAGATATTGCCTTTCTGTATGGCGATCGCCTATTGCTTGCAAAGCGCAATCACTACCCCCGCAGATCATGGTGGATTATTGGTGGACGGATGGTCGCTGGAGAAAGCCCGATCGAAACGGCTCAGCGAAAATCATCTGAAGAAGCGCAGCTCCATGACCTTGCGGCTCAACGGTTTCAATATGTTGGCGTATATTCCACCTCTTTCGCACTTCGAGAACAGGCTCCAATGCATCATGGCTCTCATAGCGTTAACTTAACCTATCAAGTTGCCCTGAGCGAATCAGAAACTCATCGGCTTCAATTAACTAGCCGAGAATATGATCCTGATTATCAATGGCTTCCATTAGAGCAAATCAGCGCGCTGGTGGATGCTGATAGTCCGCTCGATCAAGCCCTCCTGCAAATGGTTCAAGACTTGCGCATTCCTTAGGCGATTGGCTAAACAACTCCGCACTCCACCCCTACCTTCCAGTCTCTTCTTTATCTTGTTGCTTAACAATTGACCAAATGTAGGTTTTGTATGGTGCTAAAGTGAGGAGATTTGGCATCGTCAGGCTCTTATCTGTAACTTTCGGGGAGTATTCGGAAGTTTGCTGTCATCAATAGCCTTAAAATTACGCGCAAATTGTCAAAGCAGCTATATGATTAGCATCGCGCTAGTTGGTCTATCTAGATTTCCTATCTTTCAGGATTCAGAGCTATGAGTGAAGCGGTTAGTTCAAACCACGACCCAGATTTGAGATTGCCCAAAGCTGCAAAGACTAAAAAAACACCGATTGAACCGGATGTCTCTCCGCAGCAGAATGATCATGCTGCGGCTGACGAATCTTTGCATGGGGCAATTCGTGAAACCATTCCTCTGGAAATCGCAGATTGGCAACCCGTAGAATTTCCAGGCGCGCTCAGTCTGGCTGAGTTATCTCGTCCAGTGCAGTCTGTGGGCAAGGCTGAGTCATGGGCTTCTAGTCCGAAAGATAGCTCATTCGCAGATAACCAGGCGAATGGGGATTTAGTTCGTCAATTACAGCAAGAGAACTTAGCGTTTCGCACTCAACTCAGTCAGCTAGAGCGCGATTTGGCACAGGCACAGGTGGAACTACAGCTAGAAGTGGCTCGTTTTTACTGCAAAGAGCCTGAAGTGACAGCGGTTCCGCAAAGCGCCTCCCTTGCAGGAATGGCGGCTCAAGCCCCGCTGAACGCTGAGGAAAGGACGGCGATGCATCAGCAAATTAACCAACTTGCTCAGGAATTAGACTCGTCTCAAAAAATGGGGCAGCGTCAGCAGATTTTAGTCGAAACGCTCAATGAGCAATTGGAAAGTAGCCAAGAGCGTATCGCCCACTTAGAGCGGGATTGTGCGATTACGCAGCAGCGACATAACGAGCAAGTCCAACTGGTGTTACAAGCAGAAAATGTTTGTCGTGACTTGCGAATGCGTCTGCATCGACAACAACGACAAGCGCTCCAGTTTAAGGCAGCTTTAGAAAGAAGCTTAGAGATGGAAGCCGTGCAGGGAGTTGCGATCGCCCAGTCTGATCCAATGTTGTCTTGCCCTGCCGATGCCACCCCTTTTATTCCTAAAGTTCAGCCTGTGCAACCCTGGTCGCAGGAAACCGCAACCGATTCGCGAACCCATGCCAATTGTCGGGGCGAGGAACAGGGTTTACTCAATTTGTTTTCTAAGCTGTTGATGGCGGATCAGCCGCCTGTGGAGGGCGTAGAAATAACCCCAATTCAAGAAGTTGAATTAGCGTCAATTCAAGAGCCTCCAATCGTAAATCAGAGGGAGCCTCAGGGACAAGCTGCGGAAAGTGATCGGGGGGCAACACGGCTGAGAAACCCGCTACCGCTGCCAGAGGTGATTACGCCTGAAGATGTCTTTCACTCGATGGGGATAATCTTTCCTAAACGGGATGATTTTCTCGCTCAATCTCCGGCAGTTATGCCTGTTGGTGAAGAGGCGGTTTTTGACCTCAGCCCATTTTTGGAGGCAGGTGACGCAGACACGCTGAATGCTCCTGCAATAGAGCTTCGACCGATCGCAAAAAATATTTTGCCGCCGCTACTACATCCGCCTCGTCCTCAAAAATCCGCAGCCCCAGAAAAACCGCCTGTAGAAACAACATTGCCGCCTCAAGTTGTGAGCCAATCGGGCGATCCCGAAAATAATTTGTGGGCAGATCTCGCCAAACTGGTAGAGCCAGACCTCACGGTGGAATCTGGCTCTACCCCTGATTTATCGGGTCAGTCTGTAGAGCGATCGCCGATAGCACCTAATCCATTTCAGGGGGCTGATAGCTTGGCAGATGAAGCCATAAACCCTAAAAAAACTGCGCAGAAAAACCAGAGCGATCGCCCTGCCAGCACAAAAACCCCTTCGCTCGATTTCTTTGCTTACATCGAGAAAAAGACGACTAGCCCTCAGAATACTGAAGCTTCTGGCTCTGCGCCACCATCCGAGCCTAATTCACGCTCTAATCTGTCTCATTTTGAAAAAAAGAAAGCCCTCTCTGAAGCAACTTTGGAGCGAACACCGAGTTTACCTAAAACCAGTGATGACTCACTCAACGCTTGCCCTTCCCCAATTTTGTATCCCTGTCGCTCTGCTAAAAAGCTCGCCTCTATGTCAGCCGTAGATTTGCCATCTTTTCGACACGCAGCAACCTAGGGGCTTTTGCAATCCATTGCTGATTCAGACACCGGTGAAATGACTGGCGATTGCATCGTCAGAGGGCGATCGCGCTCTACGCTAAATCCGCCTGCTTTCCTACCCGTCGCTTGCGGATTACCCATGCCATCGGTCATGCCATAGCTACGTGCTAGCAACCAAAGCCACAAAGCGGGAACGGTAGACTCTACCCAGGGTTGAATTCGACGAATCCAACGGGGAAACCAACGGGCAAACAGCGCGCTAATAAACGCTTGCAGCGTGAAATCTAAATAGCTACCGAGCCAACGCAGCAAATCTTTTGCGCCTGCCATTTGCCAAATCCACAGCAACAGAGCCGGATTTTTCCAAGCCGCCGTCAACGCCATCCGGTTAAATTGCAGCCAACTCACTCGATCTTTAATAAACGCTTCAGCGATCGCGGGAGATTCATTTGCCAGGATGCCAAAAAAGGTATTGAGCATAGCATTCACTCGCTCTGGCGCAATAAACTTGCCGGTTGGCACCATCATGCCTTTAGAAAATAGCCAGGTCACCGCTACATTGCTCTGGAAGGCACGAATTTGATTCAGGTGATGTGAATTCAATAAATCGTGTTTCAGGGCAGTATCCAGCAGGTGTGTGAGGCGAGGTAGGTTTCGCACAAGAGAGCCAAATCCAGTAAACACCAAGGGCGACTGCAAAGAAGCGGAATCACCAATGGCAATCAGTCGATCAAATGCCACGGTGCGATCGCGGCTGCCCACGCTGAAGTGCCCTGGAATATAACCAAACGTTGGCTTTTTCCATACCAGTTTTTCCAGGTCGCAACGGCGATATTCTGGCAAAATTGCAAAGAAATCTTCATACATTTCCAACAGAGAGCCAGGATTGACGGGATTCACCTGATGGTAATGAAATAGATAAACCGTTAATTCTTCCCCTTCTGCGGGAAACAGTTCCCAAATTAACTGCCGCCCCCGCGAAATATCTCCATGACTGTTTAGCACATCTCCATAGCGCTGATCCCACACGCCGGGTTCAAACCCGCTAGAAATCACTGCGCCGACCGTAGGGCAAACACTGTCAAAGGTGCGTCCGCCATTGAGTTGCCACGCGATCGGTGATGCGGTTCCCATCGCGTCGATCAACAGCCGCCCGCTCACTGCTTTTGCCGTTTGAGTCGGCAAATGCTGGCAATGCACGGTGACTTGAGCCGTGTCTACCTCTGCCTGAATAAACTCTGTTTCATCCCAAATTTCGCCGCCCTGCTCCCGTAGCTTATTGCCACACAGCCGCAGCAGTTTTTCGGCATCCAAGCCTACATTCAGCACGGTTGGGGTATGTAAGACCGGAGCTTTTGCTTGAGGGGGATTATTGGCATCAAAAAACTTATGAAATCCATCCACATATTCACGGGCGATCGCGCTTTCAAACTCAGCCACCGTAAACAACCCCAGATCGATCAGATTTTGAAACTCACTGCGAGAAATGTTCCATTCTCGATTCATCTTGCCAAACGGCAGCCGCTCAATCAGCAGCACCCGGTAACCCAACCGAGCCATCACCGCTGCATGAATCACGCCCAAAGCGCCACCCAGATAAATTAGGTCGTACTTTTCTTCCTTCTTCTGCTTATCGACTCCCGCTTCCTTTCTAAACACCACGGGTTTCGGCTGCTGAGGATTTTGCACACTTTCCCGCCAGCGCTGCTCCCACCAATACACGCGCTTCAAGTCATACTCCCCGTTGGGCATTGTTTGAAAATATTTGACGGTCAAAGGATATTGTGACTCCAAGGCTGCAAAGATCGATTGTTCAGACAAATCCACTTGGGGCGGAGCCGGGTAATAATTGGGAAATTGTTCCCGAATTGCTTTAATCAGGTATCTTAAAATATCTTCCTCATGGGCAAGCCGATTTCCCCAGCGAAACGCCTTTAGATAGGTGGTGCGTTGCACAGACCAAACGAAGATTGAAAGTTCATCTAGTAGGGCGATCGCCGGAGAGATCGTTGCATCAACTGTAGACTCAGGAATTCTCTTAATCGAAGGTGTAGTGGAAGAAGCCCAAATCTTAATTCCTGACGGCGTGATCCTTTTCTCGCCAATCTGAGGCTCAAAAGCGTTTTGTAGCCAGAGCTTAACGGTTGCCGTCTCTGAAGTAGGAATTTCAATGTAGAGAACTTCTTTCATCGGTGTTTATAAACTCCTGTAAACTGTCGCCAATAATCAGGTTAAGAAATTCTTCAGTGCGCTAAACTCTGCACAAGTTAGCCCGCAGAAAATCTTTAAGTCTCTCCCATCCTAGTTTTAATATTGCTTCTGTTGTTATCTTTGCCATGAATTATTCTATTTCAGCCAACCCTCAAAAAATTCTCCACCATCCATCCGTCAGTGAAGAACTGATTGCCGCCGCGATCGCGGGTGTGATTCAAGGTGCTCGTTCTAATGGGCAGTCTTTGGACGATTTGATGCGCGAAGTTTTAGCAGACGATGCCTTGCTAGATGGTCAACAGCGCCGCTGTTTAGGAGAGGTTGTTTCAGTAGCCTGGGAAAATTTGCCTAATTCTGTTCACTCTTAAGGGTTGACTCTGCCCGTTGAATTAGGGAGCAGCGATCGTGAAAAGATATAATCCTCAAGCATGAAAGCGAACCATTGAATTTTTGAGAGGCTGAGAGCACATGGATAATAAATTGATGCTGATGATTCCTGGACCTACCCCTGTCCCGGAAAACGTGCTGTTGGCAATGGCGAAGCATCCGATTGGGCACCGCAGCGGCGATTTCTCCGACATCATGGCAGAAGTCACCGAAAATTTAAAGTGGCTGCATCAAACTCAGAATGATCTGTTGATTTTGGCGGCAAGCGGCACAGGCGCAATGGAAGCAGGTATTATTAATTTCCTCAGTCCGGGCGATCGCGTTTTGGTGGGTTGCAATGGTAAGTTTGGCGATCGGTGGGCAGAAGTCTGCGATGCCTATGGGCTAAATACCGAAAAGATTACTGCCGAGTGGGGTAAGCCGCTTGACCCAGAGCAATTTCGCGCAGTTTTAGAAGCCGATCCAGCCAAAACCATCAAAGCTGTGATTATTACCCACAGCGAAACGTCTACAGGGGTTTTGAACGATCTGGTTGCCATTAATCGTCATGTTAAAGCTCATGGAGAAGCGTTGATTATTGTTGATACAGTCACCAGTTTGGGCGCAGTGAACATCCCCACGGATGAGCTAGGTTTAGATGTGGTCGCGTCGGGTTCGCAAAAAGGGTATATGATTCCGCCAGGGTTAAGCTTTGTTGCCGTTAGCGCTAAAGCCTGGAAAGCCTATGCCACCGCAACATTGCCCCGGTTCTATTTTGATTTGGGCAAATATAAAAAAGATGCTGTCAAGAACACCACCCCCTTCACACCGGCAATCAATCTGATTTTCGCCTTGCAAGCAGCCTTGCGAATGATGAAGTCGGAAGGGCTAGAAAATATCTTTGCGCGTCATCAGCGTCTCACTCAAGCGACGCGATCGGCAGTGAAGGCAATGGGGCTACCTTTATTAGCGCCTGATGAAAATGCTAGCTTTGCCATTACCGCCGTGATGCCTGATCAAGTAGATGCAGAAAAGGTTCGGTCGGTGATGAAGAAGCGGTTTGATATTGTTTTGGCAGGTGGGCAAGACCATTTGAAAGGGAAGATCTTTCGGATTGGACATCTCGGTTTCGCTAGCGATCGCGACATTTTGGCGGCGATCGCCTCTTTAGAAGCGGTCTTGCAAGAACTGGGTGATGAAAGCTTTGCTCTAGGGGCTGGAGTGGCGGCGGCGGCAAAAGTGATCACCAATTTTTAGCGGCTGAACCTGTTTAGAAACGCAGAAGCGGGCTGAAATGCCCGCTTCTTACTGATGTTGGCGCATTAGAACAACTTACTTAAGCATTTTCGAGCCAGTCGTAAATTCGGTCTAGCTGTTCTAAGGTTACTAAACCGTATTGCCACAAAATCATGGGTAAAGGACCTGGATCTTGTTCTAAGTGGCGCAGGGCGATCGAGATAGAAGAGGTAGAAACAGCTAGCTCTTCCTGCAAAAAGTGAATTAACCGAGTGTAGGTTGCTGAACTCATACGACGCTATCTCCCAAAACAGTCGTCTATCTGTTGGTCTGATATCTCAAAAACTTTGCCGTTGTATCGATCAACGTTGCAAGATGCAACGACAAGTCATTCAATCTTTCTAAGTTAATGTGAACTTATCCTCATATCTAAGCCAAGCTTTTTTGCGAACCTGAGCTTGACCATCAAAGCATTCTTTGAATCTAGAAAGCCCTCTGTGAGGGCGATCGATTATCCAAAAAACTTCTAAATAAAGATTTAGTGAATCATAGATTAAGTGATTCAGCCCAAAATAAGCTCTATCTCACGAAAGAGTAGCGCATATTCACAGCAAATGATTAATGTAGATCAAAAGATCTATAAAAATTTAGAGGAGTGTTGGATCAAGAACCCTTGGCAGGTTTTTTTAGATTAGGCTGCACGATTAGGCGATCGCCCGGTTTAATGCCCAATTCCATAGCGCGACCACCTCGTAATTCAATCACCTGATCAATAGGGTCTTTGGGACCATAAACTGGGCAAGGGTCTGCTTGACAGGGTGGCACGTTGCTAGAAACTGAAACGACCTGTCCATTTCTTAGAAACACCATATCCAAATCAATCAACACATTCTTCATCCAAAAGCTCACAGGGCGGGGGGGCGAAAAAGGAAACAGCATTCCGTGATTGGCATCTAACGCAGGACGATACATCAATCCCATCGACTGCTGCTCAACAGTGCTTGCCACTTCTAGTTGAATTAATTGATTGCCAACTTGGACTTGGGCAGAAACAGGTAACATTTGCCCAACCTTGGCTAGCTCTAAAGGAAATTCTGACGGCTGGGGCAGGGTGTTTTTTTCAGGAGAAACCGATGTTGCGGGATCAAAGCAGCCGCTAATCAACAGTCCAAGCAGCAAAACACTTCCTGCAATACTTAGGGTATGATGCCGCACAGTGCGATCGCCCCTACTACACCAGTCCCTCCTTTGTTTGTGAATCAGCTTCACCATTACACCCTTAATATTACGCTTCACGCAGAACGTAACCCACGCTGCGCACCGTTTGAATCAGCCGCTTTTCGCCCTCATCTTCGATCTTCAACCGTAGATAGCGGACGTAGACTTCAATAACATTCGATTCGCCTACAAAGTCATAGCCCCAAACGTTTTCTAAGATTTGTTCACGAGTTAGCACTTCACGCGGATGTTCCATTAAATATTTGAGCAGTTCAAATTCCTTCATCGTTAGATCAATTGCACGATTGTTCCGAATCGCCCGCCGGGTTATCAAGTCTAATCCTAAATCACCGAACCGCAACTTTTCTGTGGTGTCGTCATCCGATTTTAGATAAAGCCGTACTAACTTCAAAAAATCGTCTGAGCGATAGGGTTTGAGAAAATAATCATCGGCTCCTGCCTCTAAGCAGGCAACTCGGTCTTCTACGGTATCTCGCACCATCAGCATTAAGATAGGCACTCGCGCTCCGGTCGCCCGCAGCCGATTACAAAACCATATGCCTGATTCTCCCGCCAGCATTCGATCAACCACCACTAGCAACGGTTGTGCTTCTGAAACCTTCCGCAGTCCGCTAACGGCATCTAGTGCGATCGCGGTCTCATAGCCGAACTCTTGCAGGTCTACGCTGACACTTTGAGCCAGCGTTTCGTCGGTTTCGATTAACAAAATTTGAGTGCTATTGGCAGTTGCAGTATTCATAAGCACGAGCGAAAGGTTTACAAAGGATGGTTAAAATAAATCCCCAAGCAACTAAGTATTAATTCCTATTGCCACTCTGTTTTAACATAATCTTTTGGTTCAGTAGGGTTTCTCTGTTTAATTTCCTCTCTCGCCGCAAATTTCAATTCGATCTGATTCTAATATGCTTGCCCTCTACGCCCCCTCTAAGGCAATTCTACTGAGGTTGGCTTGGCAATGTGGGGCAACCCCCAACCGAGCTTTTCGCGCAGAACATGGAAAAACTCTGGAGGCTGTAAGCGAATGAATCGGGCATTGAAGGGCGATCGCTCAATTCTCACGCGATCGTCTGGCAGCACGTAGCATCCGCCGTTACCATCCACCACCATAACTAACCGAGTGGTATTCGCTGGAAAAATGGTGACCGGCTCACTATTGGCAAACACTAAGGCGCGCGAGGCAAGGGAATGAGGGCAAATTGGCACCAACTGGAGGACAGGCACACCCGGCATAATCACCGGTCCACCAGCCGAGAGAGAATAAGCCGTTGAGCCGGTTGGGGTAGAAATAATCAACCCATCCGCTGCAATGTCTACAGGGGCATGATGACCAATTTCTACTTCAAAATGGCACATACTCGTCAGGGGTTCTCGATGGATCACCATCTCATTGAGAGATAGCGCTTCCCATAAAAGGTGCTTTTCTCGAAAAAGCTGCACCCGCAGCGTCGAGCGTTCTTCAACATGATAGAGATTGGCTAGGACGGCTTCTAAGGCTTCTGGCAGTTGGTTAACATAGGTTTCAGTTAAAAAGCCCATGTGCCCAGTGTTTACCGTTAGTAGAGGAATGCCGTAGGGAGCCAATTGGCGACAGGCAGACAGCACCGTGCCATCTCCGCCTAACACAACGGCAAAAGTCATGTCGCGATCAAATCCAGGAGGATTTAGACTATCGATCGGAGTGTTGCAAACTGGACTGTTGGGATTTGAGTATCCCAAAATTCCACCCACACCCGTGGCAATGTAAACTTCCCAGCCGCTAGAAAACAGCTTGTCTTTGATTTCTTCGGCAATGCGACAAGCGGCGGGTTTAGTATCGTTGTAAATGATGCCAGCTTTAGGCACGTCAAAGTTAGGCTAAGGGCTAATCAATAGGTATAAGGGACTATACCATTCTCGGTAATCAGCGCGATCGCTTTTTAACTAAATCACAATCGAGCCAATAGCGCGATTTCTAAAAGCGGGGATAGTTCCGCTGCTTATCCACCTTGTCTGATTTCCTCTTTTGCTTTTTCTGTTTGTCATAGTCCAATTCGCGAAGCTTCTTCATAATTCGCTCAAAATACTCTTGTAAATAGCTTTCTACTGTAGTCATATCACTAGAATCAAGCCCAAAAACAGAGTAAGCCTCATCCATGGATGCCACCAAAGGCTTACCCGTCGCAATGACCTCCGCAAAAGCCAGCCGATCAGCAATATTCCAAGTCCATTGGAAAAACTTAGTCACTTGGCGCGTAAATCTGACCACGCCGATGGGCACGCGCGTCACTCTGGCATCCCGCCCGGCTAGCTTCTCGCAAAGCTGAATTAA
The DNA here is from genome assembly GCA_041752515.1 of Leptolyngbyaceae cyanobacterium. Lineage (GTDB taxonomy): Bacteria > Cyanobacteriota > Cyanobacteriia > Leptolyngbyales > Leptolyngbyaceae > ULC077BIN1. The sequence continues at coordinate 27,027 of JBGSWI010000085.1, forward strand.
TTCATCTGCACCCCAAGCCCGCGATCCCACGACTGGGAAAGACTTATTTTCAGTTTCAGGCACCTTCAATGCTTGAATCGCGAATTTTGCAATGTCTTGAGTATCCATATAAGCGGTTGGGGAAGCAGTGCCCATCACCCAGATCGATTGCCCTTCCAAAAGTGGAATTGCATATTGCCCGATCAATCCCTGCAAAAAACCACAAGGGCGGAGAATGGTGTAGTTTAAGCCAGACTCAGCAAGATATAGTTCAACGCACCGCTTAATTTCTAACAGCGGCACTGTGGGATATTTTTCTGCGTCCAAAATCGACAGGTAGATAAACCGCTCAACATTTGCCGCTTTTGCCGCTTGAATTAAATTAACGCTACCTTGCCAATCCACCTGTCGAATGCTGAGAGAATCAGTTGCTCTGGCGGTTGCCGCATTGATCACTGCTGAAATTCCTTCTAGAGCAGGCGGCAATGTTTCAGGCTTGCACAAATCTCCCACCACAAGTTCAGCGCCCCATTCTCTTAGAAATGCTGCTTTCTTCGGGCTTCGCACTAAGCAGCGGACTTCATGCCCCTCATCTAAGGCCCGTCGGGCAATCTGTCTTCCTAAAGTACCTGTGGCACCAACAACTAAAAGTTTCATGAGGGATTAAGTAACGAAATTTTAACTTTTACTAAGATACTATCAGAATTGATCAATACCCTGAGAATATTTGATGAATACGCCGATCGCTGATTTTCTTCCGAGCGATTTTATTGAAACTAGGCGATCGCAATCGAGATCATCTTACGGGCTGCCGCCTAGTCAGCGACTATCGCCAAAGCCAACGAAAAATCTACGACGCGCTGCAATCGATACCATTACAGATGTCTGAACAACATTAATGTAAAGATAAAACTAGCTATCTCTTGTAATGGTGTCCTTTAAAGTATGCGAAAGCTTAAGCAAGCATCGGTCAACATCCCTCTTAAAGAGTCTGGAAAAAAGCTGAGCGATGCACCCAATTGCACCACTCAGCATCCCGTTGACCTCAACCAAACTCGTCAAATTCACCAAGATATTCTGAGTTTAGAAAAATCTCAGCGGATGGCGGAGTTCTTTAGCTTGTTAGGCGATGGCAATCGATTGAGAATTCTGTCTGCTTTGGCGCTTCAAGAATTATGTGTCTGTGATCTCGCAGCAGCCGTAAAAATGACCGAATCGGCTGTTTCTCATCAATTGCGAACTCTTCGCACCATGCGACTGGTTGGATATCGCCGTCAAGGGCGCAATGTGTTCTACTACCTGAAAGACAGCCACGTTTTGAATTTATATCGTGAAGTTGCCGAGCACTTAGATGAACCTGAAGATTGATTAAAAGTTGGGTTATTGAAGGATGAAGGCAAAAGAATTCAGAAGAGATTGTTCATCCTTCGGCTAGGCTTTTTACTCTTCGCCGCCTTGGACTTTCAACATAATAAATCCTAACCCTAACCCTACTAAAATCAGGCTAGATGCCAAAATAGCAGAGGTAAAAATTTCTCCCATGAACTGGCTACTCCTTATGCGATCGCGTCAATTAAATTGTGTAAATCGTGAAATATCGGTGTCACTCCTACAAAGAATTCTAAACCAGATTGATCCCACTTCCAGCAACAATGAATAAACCCTACACGGCTCTGTTTAGTCCTCGTTTAGTGATTCCTTTGGGTGACCCGGCTGGAATTGGCAGTGAAGTAGTGTTAAAAGCCCTAGCCGATCCGCAGCTATGTGAACGCTGCAAGGTCACGGTGATAGGCAGTCGAGCATTATTAGAAAAAGCCCATTCTCAATTACTAGCCGCAGGAACGAAGGCTCCACTGGCAGATCCAGACAGGCTATCTCTGTTGGATATTGGGTTAGATTGGGAACTTGAGCGCCAGATTCAGGCAGGCAGGGGGGATGCGGCTAGCGGTGCTGCCAGCTTTCAATGCTTAGAGCAAGCGATCGCTCAGACGCTCTCAGGTGATTTTGATGCTATTGTCACCGCCCCGATCGCAAAGTCTGCGTGGAAAGCGGCGGGGCATCATTATCCAGGGCAAACCGAACTATTAGCCGAACGCGCCGGAGTAAACCGTTTTGGAATGTTATTTGTCGCGCGATCGCCTCACACCGGATGGACATTGAGAACCCTGCTGGCAACCACCCATATTCCCTTAGGACAAGTTGCTGAAACCTTAACAGCGGATTTAATGACTCAAAAACTAGAATTGTTACTCCGTTGTCTACAACAAGATTTTGGCTTAGAAACGCCTCATATCGCGATCGCAGGACTCAATCCTCACAGCGGGGAACAGGGGCAATTGGGACGAGAGGAGCAAGATTGGCTCCACCCTTGGCTCAACCAAATGCGCGATCTCTTTCCCGCAATCCATTTAGAAGGACTCGTTCCCCCTGACACGCTTTGGGTCAAACCCGGACAGGCATGGTTTGGCACCGACCTATCCACCAGAGAAAGCCTTGCAAATAACATTCAAAACTCAAAACTCAAAATATCTCCTACAGAAATGCAACCCGATCAAACAGGGATACAGCGCGATCAAAACTCTCCTCAAAACCCTGCCGATGCTTATCTGGCGTTGTATCACGATCAAGGATTAATTCCGGTTAAATTGATGGCGTTTGATCGAGCAGTCAACACCACAATTGGGCTACCGTTCATCCGAACTTCGCCCGATCATGGCACTGCATTTAATATTGCGGGTCAGGGAATTGCCGATGCTACCAGTATGAAAGCCGCGATCGCACTTGCCATAGAATTGAGCGATCGACATCATCATCACCCGACCTAGAGCATAGAAAGCCACGCTGTCCCCCTTGTAAACTTTAAGAATTTAACAAGCTGCACATCACATCCAGCGCCTGTCGCTCACCCCAAAACGGTCAGCCGCCCAGCGACCCAGACATTGAGCTAAAAACCTTAATCAGATGTTGGTCAAGGTTTAATGACTTTCGCAAGTTTTCTTAATATACTCAAAAGGGGATTGACGTAAGGATATATCTATACGGTATATCAGGCTACAGATAAGAACTCTCCCTGCTCCCGAATAATTTTTTCGCCTACATAAAACTTGAATTTTTATCTAATCGCTTGATCTTCAATAGCGTTATTTGTGGTTTTGATTTGCTCCAAAGCTTAGAAGGGTGATTATGCTTCAATCCATTCAGTATTCCTTACCCGTGATTCAAGATGAGGCTCGGCAACTGGTTCAAAAGGGGCTGGTGAGCCGGCATCAATCTATTTACATTTTGTGCCAATACATTCCTGCTCGTGAATGGGCGTGTATTGAATTTGAGTTAGAGCGCTGTAACTTCTTACTGAGAGACCGAATTGGTGACCTGATGGGTTACGAAGACTGGGAGAACGACTGAGCAGTTAATCTGCCTGTATGTTCATATTCGACTCTCAGGCTTTGGTCGCCATCATTAAGATGTCAGGTGCAATTAAAGTATTCAAGATTTGGCGAGTCACTTAATTGCCAAATCTTGAATTGGCAGAGCCTATTTTTGCTACTCTTGCTTCCTTAGCTGTTCGAGTTCTGCTCGGATGGTGGCGATTTGTGCAGTAAGCTCCTGTAGTTCGGTCTGGACGCTAGGCGCGTTTGAAACCGGCGTAGTGGCTGAGCTTGATGGATAAGGATTTTGGGCGCGGCGTTGGCTCAACACAGTGTCTACAAAGTTTCGGGCATCTTGTTCGGTTGATTCTCCTTTGACTGCCCATTCTTCGGCAAGTTGGCTCCATTCTTGGCGAAGTTTCGATAGATTATCGTGCCGCTTTTGAGGGTCTTGGACAGTCTCAATTAGAGAGGCTGTTGCACCTAGCGTGACGTGAAAACCATTTTGTAGTAACTGAATCAACGTCTCAGAATTCATCAGGTCGGTTCCTTAAATATCAAGGGAATGGTTTCTCAAGGGTTGGTGCAGGGTATGCAGCAATTCATGAAACGATCTCTGTGCGAATCGCTTTCTAGCAAAAGCTTTCGGCAAAAATCACAGAAGTTCTGAAAGAAAAACTGCACCGATTCTACTGTAATCCTACCGATTTGCGTCTAGAAGGCAATGCTCTTAACTAGATTGTTCTAAATATTGGTTCACATCTTCTACCAATCGGCTCAGTTCGGCTTCAGTGGTTAGGCGAATGCGATCGTCTCTAAGCGTAATCAACACTTTTGCAGCGAAGGGCGACGACCAAATATTAGGATTGCAAAAGATTTCTAGGAAAACGTCCCCGGTGTAGCGATACTCCATCGGTTTTTGAGGCGTTGGTTGGGTCGCAGGAGATTTTTTTGCAGCAACAACTTTTAGGCTGGTCATGAGCGAGGCAATTTGGGTTTGCAACGTTTGGGCGGCTTCAGGAGCGAACTGAAAAGACACCGCTCCTTCCATTAAATTAAGCGTTAACAGGGGAGTAGACATTTGCCGAAAAACCGAATGATTAGCCTTCTCATGGTACGGGGCAACGGGGACAGCGGCGATCGCTCTTGTCATTAAGGTTAAACACTAAATGGGAAAGAAGAAACCTCTTAATTCAAAACGGCTTACTAAGCAACAGGTTCAAGAACTTATAGAATCTGAGGGAAAACTGCATAAGGAATTTACAGATTTTTTTGAGGAAACCTATAGCACCGGGTATAAGAATCAACCTCAAGTTTATGAATTACCCGGTGATAGATTTCTGTTTGTTTTTGACCCCAAAGGAATTTCACTCCCTGGCAAAGGCGACATTTACTCTAGAGAGCATTTCTTGCGACGGATACGATGGAATCAGAGGGTTAGAGAAGACTATGCGAATGGTCGCGGTAGCTCCATAGAACATTGGATGTATTACTCAAAACATAAGGCACAGCTTGTTAACAAGATTCCTGAATTAATAGATGAGCTAGTGGGCTGTCTAAACATTTCACTCGATCAGCTAGATTTTTCCTGCAAAAGCTTGGACATTTTATCTAGAAAAGCTGAGGATTATGAACTTGAAAAAGTTCAAGTGGAGCTATATGACAATCTAGTTGCCTATGTGGGCGAGGTTATCTGGCGGAGAGTGGAAGGTGATTGGGTTATCAGAGAAGATCGAGGTCGTGAATATCCTATTATTGGCGCGAAGGAGGGTATGCTAATGCCGATTAATGTGGTGTGGCAAGAGTTGAATGGGCTTGAGCCGATGAATTTACGCCAAGAAGCTGCCAATGAATTACGCCGATTTTCGCTAAGGTGTTAGGCGGCACCCTTGTAGCAGCGTAATGTGCTGTTGCGATCGCCCAATTACATTTGCATTTCATAGGGCTGGCTCTTTCACCTGATGCCACGGGGCAAATTTGATTTAAGTTTTTTTAAACTATTCGGACTGACCTTAAATAGAGTTGTAGATACCCCTAAGATTAATCTGCGTGGCGAAAGGTGAATCATGCGGCAGCATATTTGGACAATAGGTTTAGGGTTGGGTTTGGCAATTAGCACGGCAATGGATGCGATCGCAGTTGCCCCTGCGCCTGTGAGTCCCAACTCAAAGGTGGCGTGGTCGCAGGTGATTAACGATCGCTTTGACGGCACCCTGGTTTACGATAAAAACTTTGATGGAGGCGGCACCTTTGTCTTTGTCAGTAGCTGGTCACCTCAAGGGATTCGCGCCACTTTCACTGAATATCGTTCAGAAGTAGTGGACTATAAAACAGTGTGGCGCAGCAAATGGGTCACGGAAAATGGCAAACGTCGCGAAGTGAAATATCGTGATAGAGAGCCGATCTACCGGAAGTATCAAACTGAGCGATCGCCCCAAGCCATCAAGTTTGCAATTAATAACCAGGTCTACACCTATGAACAGGGCGCTGTTTCGGCTGAACTCGCTGCGGCTCTTGCCAATGCGCCCTCAGAAAACATGACCATTCGCTTAGTGTGGGCAGATGGTGCAACCACCGATACAGAGATTGGCAAAGGCACCGTCGCCGCTTGGAAGACGGTGTTCAAACCCAGCCCCCAAGTTGGCACCAATGGCACCAATCAACCTTTAGCGCCCAACCCTTGAGGCTGCTGAAAGCGATCGTTTAGAAGCTCGTTTAGTGTGCGATCGCTAAAATCAGACACCACTAAGGTTGCACCGACCGCATACAGATTGGCTGGTAAATGGGTGGATGCAATGCCTATGGTTAAAATGCCTGCACCCACCGCAGACCGAACTCCAGAAGGCGAATCCTCAAAGGCGATCGCGCAGTTTGCAGTGGCACCCAAGCGCTCTAAGCCCACCTGATATGCCAGAGGATCGGGTTTCGCCCGCTCCAACGTTTCCGCCAGCACCACGGTTTCAAACTGCTGGATCAAACCCAACACTTGCAGCATGAACTCAGCATTTTCGGGGGGCGCGTTCGTGACCACCGCTTGTTTCAACTGCCGTTCATTTGCCCATGCCAAAATATCGCTGAGTCCGGCGAGGGGTTGCAATGCTCCGGCTGCTCGTTGGCGAAATTCCACTTCTTTTTGATTGCCCAACTGATGACTTTCTGATTCAGTCAAATATGGCAGTAAATCTTTTAAGATTGCCGCGTTAGTCCGCCCACTAAAGTTTTTTTCATAGAACGGACGGTCAATGTCTAGCTGATAACCCCGCAAGATCTCTGTCCAAGCTTGGAAGTGAATCGGGTCGGTGTTTGTCAAGGTGCCATCTAGATCAAATAGCAGTGCAGTCAGCATTGAAGGCTCCTTGCATGATTTGCGCCAAGTTTAGCAGCATTATCCCTTCACTCCGCTAGCGGCTTCGGTTGGCACAATGTAGCGCTGCATCAGCAGGAAGAATAGAATAATCGGCGCAATGGAAATCACAGACCCCGCAGCAATTAAGCGCCAATCTAGCGAAAAGGTGCCAGCGAGGGACGCAACCCCCAGGGGTAACGTGTAATATTCTGGGCGATCGAGCACAATTAGGGGCCACAAAAAATCGCTCCAAGAGCCAATGAAAACAAAAATCGCTAGAGTGACCAAGGCGGGGCGAATAGAGGGCAACATAATGTACCACCAGATGCCAAGCTCAGTGCAGCCATCCATTCGCGCTGCTTCTTCTAGTTCTTTCGGCACCCCTTGAAAGGCTTGTCGCAGTAGAAAAATACCAAACGCAGACGCGATCGCTGGAAAAATAATTCCTAAGTAGCTGTTTCGCAACCCTAGCTGCACCGCCAGCACATACAGCGGAATCATCACAATTTGAAACGGAATCATGATGGTCGCCACGATCGCCGTAAAAATTGCCTCCCGCCCCCGAAACTGGAGCCGCGCCAACGGATATGCCGCCAACGAACAAAACAGCAGATTCAGCGCTACAGTTAAAACTGAAACAATGATGCTGTTGGTGATGTAGCGCCCAAACGGATGAGACTTCCACACCGTTATAAAATTTTGAAATGTCGGCTGGCTAGGAATCAGGCGCGGCGGAAACTGAAATATATCTTCTGTCGGTGACTTCAGCGAGGTGCTGATCAGCCACACCAGCGGAATTAACATCGCGATCGCGATGCTTCCCAATAGGGCATACATTCCAACTGTTTTCCAAAGGTGCGATCGAGATTGCATTAAGGCGGTGTTATTGAGAATTGGAACTTTGTCGCTGAACCCATCTAATTAACTCGGCTATAAAAAATCAACAGTCAATCTTGCTGACTGCACGCTTCGAGAAACGACATAACGGGCTTTCCCTATCTTGATTGAGAGAGGTGGAACAAGCGCAAATTCTGAAGAAATTTTAGACGATAAATCACATTTAACATTCGGTGAAGTTTACACTGATTTTGATTTTGATGCCAAGATCTGAACAGCCGTTCTGAAGCAGACGCGAACCTTCGATAACAATGGCTAATCAGCGATTTGATGATACTGCTGTCTCGCCCCAAAAGCTTCACCATAGAATCGAGTCAGCCTCAACAATCGCTTAGGTGGCTTAATTCCTTATGGGAAAGTTACTTTAGAATTGTTGGTCAGGTAATAAAGGTTGGTTGAAGTGTGAAGTTATCGGAAGAAACAATATCGGCTCTTGGCACTGTTATTACAGGTGATGGAAGGCTTTCACCTTATCGAAATGGTCTACAACTCGTTTCGTTTTTTAATAAATTTGGGTTGAAAGATGTATACGGTAATGAATTTCCTTCACGTTGGTATTACGCCGAGGAGAAGTTACGTGAATTTAATGATACGCCAACTATGAAAGACATTCTGGTTGAAGCGGTTGATCCTCGTCCTTTTATTGGCACGGAACTCGAAATTCACATTGCAGTCAAACATCTCAACCAGTTTCTTGAATTCGACAATTATGAATTACGACCTGCGGGAAAGAAATGGGAAGTTTATAAACTAGGCGGTTCTCAAATCGAGTTGTTACATCCTTATGAAAATTCGGTTGAAGTAACACACATTTTCATTGGCGAGCAAATCAAAAAATGTGACAAGAAGCTTGCTGAAGGTGATTTCGATGGAGCAATCACTAATGCACGCTCTCTCGTTGAGGCAGTTTTATCTGCAATTGAGAAAGAGTTAGATCCCAATCCACCAGAATATGATGGAAACCTCCCGAAACTGTATAAAAGGGTTCAAAAACATCTGAATCTTTCGCCGGGGCAGGAGAGCCTTGCAGAATGTTTGCGACCGATTCTCTCTGGGCTGACAAGCATAGTTTCTGGCTTAGCTACCTTACGAAATACGATGAGCGATGCACACAGCATTTCGTATAAACCGTTGGAACATCATGCGAGATTAGCAGTTAATTCGGCTAAGACACTGTGCGACTTTCTATTTGAAACGAAGGAATATCAAATGCAAAAGCATAAGAACAGTACTACTTAACAACTCTGATGCAGTGCAGCAACGAAAGCTGATCGCTAATCAATTCACTTTGCCTTCCACTTTTAGACCCGCGATCGCACTTGGTTCAACTTTGAGGGGTTGTTTGCTGGTGTTGTGCAGATCATATTGTTCGTTGTCGCTGAAGGAATTTTGGTTCAGGGTAGGGCTGGCGTTATTGGTGACGACAATGCCGTCGCGTCCGTTGTCGGTGATCCGGTTGGAGTTGAGCATGGGGCGCGAATCGCCGTTGATTACCATGCCGTCTTTGTTTTGGCTGACTTGATTGCGGATTAGTTTGGGCGTAGCGCGATCGCTGACCGATATGCCAAAGCCGTTATAGCGCACGGTGTTGCCTTCCATGGTGCCGCCACTGTCGCGAGTAAAGGAAATGCCATTGCCACCGTTTTGCTCAAATAAATTGTTGCGAACCGTGGGTGTGGCGGTGCCCGAAGCAAACACCCCTTCGCGATCGCTGCCCACAAAGCGATTGTCTGCAATCAAAGGCGCACCCGTTTCAATCCAAATTGCCGTGCCGCGAGAATTTGGGTTGGTCAGGCTTAACCCCACAACCTGACTGCCATCGATCGCCAAGATCGTGACGCTTTGCCCTGCCCAAGTGGGGCTAAGAAATTTGCCGCCGCCCGTAATTTGAGTGCCTGCTCCTTGCGCGTCTGGATTTCCCCGCAGCGTTACGCCCGCTGGCAGCCTCAGCGGGAATACTTCCCCCGTTTCTGTGCTGTAAACGCCGGGACTGAGTTGAATGGTCATGCTGGGGCGCACTTGGGCGATCGCCTGAGTAATAGTTTTTAAGGGTGATTGATTATTTCCCGGATTGCGATCGCTGCCCGTTTTAGCATCCACATACAAAACCGTGGGTAAAGGCGGTGGCTTAGAGGCGGCAGGTTCAGGGCTGGAGCTAGGGGCATTCCCAGGCGGAGTCCATTCCGGCTCTGGATTATTGCCAATCACCGCATCATTTTGTGAAATTGTGCCCAACACTCGCCCCATGGCGTAGCTCACCCTCATCGGCTGCTCCGCTTGAATTTGCGCCAGTGCTGCTTGATAGGTATCTGCGCCCGCTTGCAGTTCTCCTGCGCCACACACCAAAGTATACTTCACCGCTCGATACAACTCTGGCGAGCCAATTCGTTCTCCCATTTGGCGACTTTCTGCCAGTTCGCTAGGGATCGGTTGGGGCGGTACGATTGGATACCACACGCCATTCTGTTGAGCGCCAGGTTCTATAGGATTAGTCCCCGACTGGGGCGGTTCGACTTTGCCGTTGCGAGTGACTAATTTGGCGCTACCAAATTCAACGAGGCGCTGATTATTAGGGTTTTGCCGGGTGCGATCGCTGTAGTAGTTCACTCGCCATGCTTGAGTTGCACGGGCGATCGCCTCGGTACAGTCTGTTTCACTCACCAACCCACCCTCTGATGTACAGCTATTCAGCGATACCAGCACCCAACCTATCGCTGCCAATCCAAACGACTGTTGTTTTATCCAGCTAATCTTAAAGATCTGCTTCACCTATGTCATCTCCTAATTGTCCATACACTCTGCATCCCAAATCAATTGCGCCTGAATCAACCTTGTGGACGTTTCCTGAAAGGGGCTTTTCGCATTAGAATCTAGTTGTAAAGTTCTGTTTCTGTTAAATGAGAGGTTCCCTTGGTGGAACGTGTAATCCGTCCAGGGAACGACCTTGCAGAAAGGCTTTAGATCCTGATCCTAGATTTAGTAGAGAGAAGAACTCATGGCATTTGAACAGGAACCGCTCCCCTACGACTTTAACGCGCTAGAACCGTATGGTATGAAGGCTGAAACCTTTGAATATCATTATGGCAAGCACCACAAAACCTATGTAGATAACTTGAATAAGCTTACTGCTGATACTGAATTGGCAAGTAAGTCTTTAGAAGAAGTGATCAAAGCAACCTACAGCGATGCCAGCAAGCAGGGTGTGTTTAACAACGCCGCCCAAGTTTGGAACCACACGTTCTTCTGGAGCAGCATCAAGCCCGGTGGTGGTGGCGCGCCCACAGGCGATCTTGCCGCTCGAATTGACAAAGACTTTGGCAGTTTTGATAAGTTCAAGGAAGAATTTACTGCGGCAGCAACCACTCAGTTTGGTAGCGGTTGGGCTTGGTTGATTGATGATAACGGCACCTTGAAAGTAACCAAGACTTCCAATGCAGTTAATCCGGTGGCAGAGGGTCAAAAGGCTGTGCTCACGTTGGATGTGTGGGAACACGCCTACTACATCGATTTTCGCAATGCTCGCCCTGCTTTCATCAAAAACTACTTGGATAATTTGGTGAACTGGGATTTTGCTGCTGCCAACCTCGCTGCGTAAGTTTGTCATTTTTTCATCTGTTTAATTAGAGCTAGCCCTTCCATTAGGAGGGGCTTTTTGCAAGGGTTACAAACGAATGATTACAAACGAATGGTTACGAACGAATGGTTACGAACGAATGATTACGAACGAATGATTACGAACGAATGACCGAAGCCGTTTTAATCTTGCCGGAAATTGATCGACTGGGCATCCCTTTTGGTTGGCGGCAAGGCACTGGGGATTGGGCGAGAGTCAGTGCCGCGATCGCCCCTGGAGATTCGGTGCAGGTGATTCAAGAAGCCGGATCAACCTTGTGGCAAACCGCCTTACCCGATCAGCATCCGTTTCAGTTTGGGTTTCCAGAATTCACTGCCGAGAGGCGAGAGCCGCGACCAACTCCCAAAGCACGAGTTTGGATTAGCCCGATGCAGCGGCGCTTTGCGGATGGAGTTGAGTTGCCGAAAGTGCAGTGGCATCCACCCGTGCTGTGGATCGGTTTAGGCTGCAAACGCGGCACTGCCCAAACGGTGATTGCCTCTGCCATCCAACAAGCATTGCGATCGCGTCACCTTGCAGCAGGTGCGATCGCCGGAATTGCGACGATTGATCGAAAAGCGGATGAAGTTGGACTGGTAGAATATTGCCGCGATCTCACCCTGCCGCTCAAATATTTTTCAGCCGACGCACTGCGGGCGATCGCGGTTCCCAATCCCTCTACTCGCGTCACCTCTACAATGGCAACACCCAGCGTCGCCGAAGCCGCTGCCCTCCTCGCCGCTTCAAATTGCGCCACACCTCCTTCTTGCTCCCCTCTCGTTCGCCTCGTTGTTTCTAAACAAATCTTTCGTCTCAACAACTATCCCGGAGCCGTGACGATCGCGATCGCTCAAGCGGAGCAAGAATATCGCGAACCCGTTATTCCAATGACTTGAAGCACTGGATGATTGAATCCAGCGGAATGATTACGCGGAATGATTACACTGAGAGATGCTCTATCGCGATCGCTGCCCATGTCAAATCATCTATTATTTTCGCTGCGTCCTATTCGTTGGCTCGTTGGAACGTTATGCGCGATCGTCCTTTTGGGTTGCACTTTGCCAGCCAATGCCGCTCCTGTTGGGGAAAAATATACCAAACAATATGCGCCGCCACCGTCTTACAGCAATGCTGAGTTGAAAAATCAAGATTTTTCTGGACAAAACCTGCGTGTTGCCGAATTCTCCAACGCAAATCTAAACGGGACGAATTTTGCCAACGCAGATTTGACGGGTGCTGTGCTGAGTGCCTCCACGATGGTCGAAACCAACCTGCAAGGTGCCGACCTGACCCAATCGATGATGGATCAAGTAAAAATGACTCGAACCAATCTGCAAGATGCCGTTTTAGTCAACGCCATCTTGCTTCGCACGACCTTTGATCATCCCAAGATTACCGGGACAGATTTTACGGATGCCATTCTGGATGGTGCCCAAATTCGGCAGTTGTGCCAAACGGCTGACGGTGTAAACTCTAAAACTGGAATCTCCACGCGAGAATCCCTGGGCTGCCCTACCTAAATGTGTTCTTTTTTGACCTAAATTTGACCTAAAGATTATGTCATCACCCATCAGTTTTCCTTCTTCTGCGGCATCTTTGCCAAACCCAGTGCAACGAGTGGGAGTGATTGGAGGAGGACAACTTGCCTGGATGATGGCAGAGCCGGCTAAAAAACTGGGGCTTGAACTTTGGGTGCAAACGCCAAATAACACCGATCCGGCAGTGGCGATCGCCACTCAAACCATCCTTGCGCCGGTGGATGACGCGATCGCCACCGCGCAACTTGCCGCTCAGTGCGATGTAATCACGTTTGAAAACGAGTTTGTTGATCTCCCAGCATTGACCCCCCTCGCCCATCAAGGGATCTGTTTTCGTCCTAGCCTGGATGCCCTGCGCCCATTGCTCGACAAATACGATCAGCGAACCTTAATGGAAAGCCTGGGCTTGCCCACGCCTGCCTTTACCTTGAAAGAGCTACTGCCCTACGCAGACTCGTTTCCCCCTGCTTTTCCAGTGGTACTCAAAACCCGGCGGCACGGCTACGATGGGCAGGGTACTTTCGTGGTTCACAGTGCAGCCCAATTAGAAGCAACCCTAAAGCAGTTGGCATCGGTGCCTGTGCTTCTAGAAAAATTCATTCCTTTTGAACGCGAACTTGCGGTGATGGCTGCGCGATCGCTCAATGGAAATATTGTCATCTACCCGATTGTGGAAACGCAGCAAGAGAACCAAGTTTGTCAACGGGTGATTGCGCCCGCCACTATTCACCCCGCCATCACGACGTTGATTGAAACAATGGTGCGCACCTTGCTAACTCACCTGCAAGTGGTCGGCATTTTTGGCATTGAGTTTTTTCTGACCAAAGACGGCGCGGTATTGATCAACGAAATTGCACCCCGCACTCATAACTCTGGGCACTACACCCTAGATGCTTGCGCCACATCTCAGTTTGAGCAGCAGTTAAGAGCGATTTGTGGGTTGCCCTTGGGCGATGCCACCCTGACTACTGCCGGAGCCGTAATGGTGAATTTGTTGGGCTATGAGCAATCTGAGAGCGATTATGCGACTAAGCGACAAGCGCTGGCAGCCATCCCCCAAGCGCACATCCACTGGTATGGCAAAACAGAATCTCGTCTGGGGCGCAAGTTAGGACACGTGACGGTGCTGTTGGATGAAGCTGAAATATTGCAAGATCGGGCGATCGCAGACTCCGCTGGGCGCAGCGCGATCGCGCAGCAGATTGAATCTATTTGGTACTCCTCTTGAGCACCCGTCACACGTCCTACTCGCCGTTCCTATTTACGCCTGATCATCATTCACTCATCATTCACTTTGGCTACCCGTAACGCCCCAATGGCGGTTATCTCTCTCCTAAGAAAGGCATTTTTCAAAAACGCTTGCGCTACCATCGGGGTGTGCTAATATCAATAGCTGAAATCGATGCTTCTATAGAGTTACAAGAACATTTGGTTTGTCAAGGAACAATGTTCAAAAGTAGCCAAAGCCGACTGAAAGACTTTGAAATCTGTAATTTCGCAGCCCGTTCAATAAATTTTCGGAGCCGCTTTTAGGAAGCTAGTTGTTAGGAATTCACACCATTAATCCATGATTACAGATGATATGAATCAGCAGGTTATTCACCCGCTGTCTAAGTTGCAGCGTCAGGTGCGATCGCTAGTTGAACGTAAATTACTCAAACCATCCGATAGCATTTGGAAAATTGCGCTACTGTATGGCAATGATTGGGCGTTCTTAAAGCAAGAACTGCTTGACTATGACTTTAAAATGCAAGATCCAGTGAGCGAACTGATGCAAGTAGAACAATGGGATGACGAAGAGTAGCCTAATCGTGGAGCACCTATAGGCAAGCTTTATAAGCAAGCTTTGAGTGCCTGACTCAGTTCTTGAGCAGTTTGATAGCGATCGCTAATGTCAACGGCTGTGGCTTGTTCGATCACCGCCTTCAGTTTCTTGGGAATTCGCGCTTCTTCATCCAACTGTAGACGCATTGCCTTCCCCTGTTTTTTGTAAAATCGCTGCGGACTGACGCTAGTAAGCAAAAACACCAATGTTGGAGCGATCGCGTATAAATCTGACTGGGGCACAGGTCGCCCCTGCACCTGTTCTGGTGCGCTATAGCCTTCTGCCCCAATTCGAGTCCCCGGTGCGATCGCCAGTGCTTTCACGGCACCAAAATCGAGTACAACAATCTGGTTATCCAAATTGCGAACCAGCAGGTTGCCCGGTTTAATATCCCGATGAATAATTGGCGTAGGACGAGTGTGTAAATAGGTCAACACTTCGCAAACCTGCACCATCCAAGCGATCGCTTCATGGGGCGAAACGGCTCCTTGCTTGCGAACTCGCTTCTCCAAATCTTGCCCGTGGATCAATTCCATCACCAAATATTTTTTGTCCGCTTCAATAAAGAAATCGTAATAGCGAGGAATGCCAGGGTGACTCAGCGCTTTTAGCGTGTGGGCTTCTCGCTCAAACAGTTCTTGCGCCTTAGGAATTCGCGCGACATCGGCGTTCATTTCCTTCAGCACTTGCAGCTTGCCATCCGGCATTCCACTTGACTTTGATAAACCCGTCGGGTTCCATACCAGATAGGTCGTGCCCATGCCACCCCGACCCAAAACTCGCAAAACTTGATACTGGCGAACAATTTTGTCTACTCGAATGGGTTGCCCACAGTGGATACAAAACAAATTATCTGAAGGGTTGCCCGTATGGGTGCAACGGGTGGGAGCAGATTGCCCCCCAGTGGGTGAAGGGGTGAATGAAGCCGCCATGTCAAGAGGGAATCCCACGGAAAGCTTCGCCAATGTTTCACGAGTTGCAGGCTCCTTAAATTGAAGGGGCTTTGCCATCGGTGAGGTTTGAATCAGCGCTATCTGGAACCGCAAAATGGGACCATTCTGGGCAAGCTGAATCAGCATGTTGTTGAGTAGGATGGTTTCGGCGATCGCTTCTCCATCAACAAACGTGCCGTTGTTACTGTGGTTAATTAATTGCCAACGGGCACCCGTTTGATCCGCTTCTACTCGACAAAGCTCAGCGTGTCGCCGCGAAACAACCGCCTCACCCAACACCACTTGATTATCGGGTGCGCGCCCAATCCGAATGATTGGTTCATGGTCAAACTGCCATTGCCGCAGAGGAGTGCGATTTTGAGGATGCAATAGAGTTAAAACAACCCTTAGCGGACTGGCTGCCATGAACTGAGGTAAGACACCGTGAATTGGAAAGCTAGCTTATCGCAGATGGTCTAAACTGGGGCGCACTTTTGCGCGAATGGCGATCGCGGTAATATTATCATGACCATTGTAGCCATTTGCCAGTTCAATCAATTCACCCACGCCCTTATCCAGGTTAGTTTGAGAACTTAGCAACGGCTGCACATGGCTTTCCCAATGATTTTCCAGCAAATCATTATCCGATAAACCATCGGAACAGAGCAGCAGGATCATATCCTCATTCAACTCAAAAAACTGGACATCCGGTTTAACAAACTGCTCATCCCGTGGTCCAAGTGCCTGAGTTAACTGGTAAGCATCCGGGCGACTATAGGCAGTATCCGGATCGATGCCTCGTTGAATTTCTCGCTGACCCACTTCATGATCTACCGTGACTTGCTCCAAGCCGCGCTTACGAGTGTAGCGATAAAGTCGGCTATCTCCCACATGGGCAACTGCCACTTCTGTGTCTTGAATTAACACCATCACGAGGGTTGTGCCCATGCGTCCACTGCCAGAGCGGGCATTCTCCTGGTTCACATCATAGATCGCCTTGTTTGCCGCCAGAACGGCTTCCGTCATCATGGCAACATTGGGCAAATCATTAATGCCCGCGCTAGGAAAAGGAGATTCTTGCCATTTCTGCTTAAAGTAGTTACGAATTGTGTCTACCCCGAGGGCGCTGGCAACTTCGCCGCTGGCGTGCCCTCCCATGCCATCGCACAGGATGTACAGATTACGGGCATGGATTGTTTTACCCGAAGGGCTTTCTAGCTTGCTCACTTGAATATCTAGACCAAAATAGTCTTCGTTGTGATCTCGTTGCCGCCCCACATCAGTGCGCCCCGCTTCTTCGAGGTTGAAAAGCTGCATGGGGAGGACGATGGTGGGCATATCGTCATTGTCTAGTAAATCGTCTTCTTCCTCTTCTTCAGGGGGAAGGGTGACCGCCATCCCGTCGGTTGGAGCGTCACTTTGTGGGTCGGCTGTGCCGTTGAGATCGTCGCGGTTTGGGTCTACTGCTACCGGGTGAAATGGGACTAACGGCTGGGTTGGCGGAGAGGTATCGGTCTGTAAGGAGTCAGCGATCGCTTCAATTCGCGATCGCACGGCTTTCACTGTTTTCAAAGTGCCATCTTCTACATCTGCTAAAAATTGAGAAACAGGCTCTAGCTGAGTTCGTTGAGATTCTGCAAACATCGCCTGCCACTGCTTGCCCAAATGGTGGAGTGTCAGCAGTTGCCCCGGTGGATTGGCGTAAAGCCGTTGTAGCAGCAATGTATCATCCTCCGCATCGGCTCGGAGGTTGCTGGTAACTAAAACACTCTGCTGGCACTGCCAGGGTTCTAACGCCTGCCACAGTTCTGTCATTTCATAGAGCCATTGCAGCACTTGCAGCAATGGCGGAAATCGATCTTGATCGCACCACACCTCCATTAAAAGTGGAAAGTGAGAGCGGTCTTCTAACAGCAGTACATCTTGATCATTCCATTTCCAGGCGTTGTGGATCGCGGGCAAGACCGGATAAAGATCGCGATTGAGGGCAACATAGGGCTGAGCAACTTCGGGGATAGCCAATGCATTCATTGAATCTGTCCAACCTTCTGCTCCTGGAGTAGCAAATTCTAGAGCAGGGTTTTGCGGTTCTTCGTTTAAATCTTGTTGCAGCACCAATGCTTCTAATAAAGACAACTGAAAGGGTTGGCAGTCTAGCACTTGTAGCTGGCGCTCTTTCAAGTCATCGGTTGCTGGAAGCGCCTCGATCAGCTTATACCGTTGCTGGAGATCTAAATAGCCATTGCTGCCCGTGGCTAACGTTGCATTATCCGTTGAAGCTGGCTCGGTTGCGGGATAGTGAGCCGATAAAATTGCCCACCACGTAACTCCAGCGATCGCGCCACAAACTTGGCAATTCATCTGGTCAAATGGCACAAGACTGCTGCACTCCGGGCAAGTGTTTTGCACTAAAGAAGTTCCACACTTTTGGCAAAACTTGTTTGCGGTGGGATTTTCAAACTGACAATGGGGACAAACCAGCATGATGAACTTTTCCTCAATTCCCGGCAGATCAAATGATTAATGTCACACACAGGAACGATTTCAATAGTGCCTTTTTCTCTCTTCCTCAACAACATTCGAGGAGAACTTTCACCTTTCCTCAACACACTGCAATCGCTTGTCTAGGGTTTAGGGTTGGAAAATTTTGAGGCACTTTCTCAGCAGATCAACCTGAAGGCGCGAGTGTAATCCATTTAAACAGGATTCGCCAAATAAATCTCTACCTTACAGATTATTTGCAGATTATGAAGCTTTTGGAACAGATTGCAAGAGGCGATCGCTCCTCTAAGTGACGGGTGTTTTATCTTTACTCTTAACAGATACTCGTGCATTCTAGTCATTTCAGGGATTTTCTACCAAACATCTTTAAACTTCACTAATCCGACATAATTTCTTCAGTGTAGTTACTTCAGCACCGGTTAATTCACGCCACTGTCCTGGCTCTAATCCGATTACGCTGAGGTCAGCGATCGCGACCCGCACCAGCCGTAGGGTCGGAAAACCAACCGCCGCAGTCATTCGCCGCACTTGCCGATTGCGTCCTTCGGTTAAGGTCATTTCTAGCCAAGCGGTGGGAATGTTTTTGCGGAAGCGAATCGGCGGATCACGGGGCGGCA
Source organism: Leptolyngbyaceae cyanobacterium (assembly GCA_041752515.1). Taxonomy (GTDB): domain Bacteria; phylum Cyanobacteriota; class Cyanobacteriia; order Leptolyngbyales; family Leptolyngbyaceae; genus ULC077BIN1. The sequence continues at coordinate 45,644 of JBGSWI010000085.1, forward strand.
GCAGCGGTTCGTTAGGCAATAGCGCGATCGCGGCGGGGCGAGTTTGGTAATCCTGAAGGGCAATGCCTTGTCGAAGGCGATCCAGGTCAGCGTCATCGGGCACCCGCTCTACCTGCACCCAATAGGTTCGGGGATGCCAAAACTTTGGGTCACTCAGGCGATGCTGAAGTTGTCCATGATTGGTCAGCAAGAGCAACCCTTCACTGTCATAGTCAAGCCGACCCACGGCATAGATATCAGGAATGGGGATGTAGGGCTTGAGGGTAGGACGATTGCCCTCGGCATCGGTGAACTGGCACAGGACGTTATAAGGCTTGTAGAACAGCACATAGCGATAAGGCACTGCCGCATTTTTTGATGCCCTTTTTTTTGATGCCCGTTTGGCTGGTTGACGCTCCATCACCCGCTGCCTCTCCTACGGTTCTACTCGATTTTGCCCCGAAACTGATACCAACTTGAAATTGAAACGCGACAGATAATCTGCTGGAAGCGGCAATGTTTCTTTGCCTTGCAACTCAAAACATCTCCTTTGGAGACGCTACGCGTTGGCAAAGCCAGTCCGAAGGACTTACAAAACTCAAAATTCAAAACGATATGAGCATATCCCACATTATTGCTAGGCAGATTAGACCAGTCCCCTAGGATGAAAATTAGAGAGCCGTTGGGGTTATTTGGGTTGCCACAGGGATTGTTGATTGGTCGAGCAGCGAGGGAGGCAAACGTCGCCGACAAAAACTTGGCTGCGGGCAGGTTCGGGGAAAAAGAGAATCTGGGAAACCAGCAGGGTGCTAAGGGAGGCTAGGCTTACCAGTGTCCTCAAGGGGCGTTTCATCAATTCTCCTCACAGGTGGGCGATTAGTCGGGGCAGTGGGTTGGGGTGGTTCAGGTTGGGGATTGCGATTCAGCAAGCGGTGTCTGATCAGCGTTCGATTTGCAGGTCGTATTCCTGAATGATGATTTCGATGTCGCGAGCGTCTTTGTAGATGAACTCGGCGCGGCGATCGCGGGCAAAATCGACCTTGTTTCTGCCAGGGGTTGCCGGTTGGCGTTCTCCCTCCGAGCGAATGGTCATCCGTTCTGCCGCAATCCCTTTTTTAAGCAAGTAGTTGCGGGTGTTTTGGGCACGGCGCGCACCTAACGCCAGGTTATAGGCATCGCTAGCACGGGGATCGGTATGCCCAATAATGTTGACTAAGACCATGGGGTTTTCTTGCAGGACTTTGGCAATTTGATCGAGAACTTTTGCGGTGGTAGGACTAATAAGATCTTTGTCTAAGGCAAAGTGAATGTTTCGAGGCACCTTCAGCACAATCGGTGTGGGCACGATGGGCGGCGGTTCCGGCGGCGGGGGTGACAGGGTGACACAGCTTGGAGCAGAGGTCGGTGAGACCGGAAGAGGCGAGTCTGTGCTGCTGGCAGCAATTGCCCGAATCTGAGCGATCGCCGCAGGCTCGGAGGTGCCATAGCGCGGATCGGTGGCGATCGCGCTAATTTGTTCACCTAGTTTCAAGCCACTGAGAGCAGCGGTAAATTCGCCTTTGCGGTCGGTTTCCACTTTGGCGATTGGCTCGGTTAAGGAGCTTTCGCCGCCAGCACTCGTGACTCGATAGATTTCAATTTCAGAGCCGGGATCGGCTTTACCGTAGATTTGGATGGGTGCGGTCTGAACCGATCCATCGGCACTGGCAAGGGCGACAAAATTGCGGGTGATGAACTGGGGCGGCGCGATCGCGGCGTTCCCGGTTTCTAAACGGCGGAGAAAGTTGTTGCGGGGCGGATTCAAGCCATCGCCCACCTGATAATCCAGTACGTTGGTATTTTGCTGAGTAATCAGGTCAATGCTTAGCCCTTCTAAACCCATAAAGCGATTTCCGGTGATCACGGCGCGTTCGCTATGGGGCACCGCCGCCACGACCACACCGGGACCGGTTTGATAGCTCACCTGGTTGTTAATGACCTGGTGATTATTGCCCATCAAATACACCGCCGCCCGTCTCAGGCGACGACCGTTGTAAGTGATTTGGTTGTTGCGAATTTGCACCGCGCCATCAGGCTTAAACAAATATACGCCGCTGCCATCATTGCCACAAATCACATTGCCCGTAATTTGTGCCTGGTCAACATTGCCTTCTAGCCGAATCGCATCCGGCATTCCCGCTATCCCGTTCGCTAAAATCGCGTTTTCGGTGACTCGCAAATCCGTTGCTTTCACTGAGGTAATAATGGCGCTGCCGTCGTGATCGGCAATCCAGTTGCGCCGAATGATCGTGCCTGTGCCATTGAAAACCGACACTCCAAAAGCCGAACGGACTCCCGCAGTGCGCCCTGCACCGTCGGCAGACGGCGGGATGCCCAACCAATTATTTTCAATCAGGGTGCCTTTGGGCGGCAAATCATCGGGGTAGAAGGGGGCAAAGTTTGCGGGAATTCGCTGTTTGCGAATATCGGCAGGCGGCAGACGATGGGCAATAAAAATGTCGGCGGGTGGCGTTGTGGGCGTGTTGGGCGTGCCGAGGGAGGGTTCTTCATGGTTAGAGGTGAACCCATACAGGCTTAAACCCCGAATAGTTACGTCGTCGGCTGCCACGGTTAAGCCGCGAAAGATGAACGCGCCGTCGGCTGGAGCGATCGCTACAATCGGCGCAGGCAGGGACAGTTCAGTAATCACGGAGCGATCGCCCTTATATCCGGGCTGGGTTCCCCCATCAATAATCAAGGCTGTGGCGAGGGGCGGTAGTTCCTCCGTCAGGCGAATGGTGGTGTCGCCCGTCAGATTAAATTCAATCCGCGATCGCTCCGTGCTGGGGCTAACCTGCACTTTTTCAGCATCGCTGAGCTTATCCATCGGCAAGGTGCCATTCACAATCAAAATCGCTTCTCGCAGGGTTAGCTCGGAGTCGGACTGAATTCCGTCTTTTGCGCTATTGACCACTACTCGCACTAGACGATCGGATTGAGCTACGGCTGGGACTGTGACCGCGATCGCGAGAAAAGATGCCAAAACATAAATACCCGATTGGATAGGGCGTTTTGCACCATCTCTCAGAAAATTGCGCCACGCCACAAAGCGAGAGGCTTCTGGCTGAGTGCTGCTGTGCAACTGATTCACTCCTCTGGTTGTCATTGCGCCACCTCTTCAGCCGATTGGGCTGCCACGGGAGCTTGGATGGAATTGGGTTGGCTAGAAGTAGTCGATGGCAAACTGGAATATGGGGGAGCCGTAGTCGGCTGATTGGCGATCGGCTTCACCACAGATTCTTGCTGTTGCGGGGGGGCAACTTTGCGACCCGGCAAACTCACGCCAAATCCGCTCATCAATTGATCCAGCTTGAGGCTAAGGGTGACATATACGCCATCTTTGTTGCGGCTTAGGTCGCGATCGTTCGCTTGCCCAAAGTTGTAGCCCAGTGCCACCCGCAGGTTGGGGTTGAGGTAATAGCCTGCTTCCACCGCCAAGCCCACTTCATCAAAGTCGATCACTGACTGGCTAATCCAGCGCACCTCACCCGCCACATCCACCCGATAGCCCAACCGATAGGCTGCCCGGAGTTGCCCTAGAGTGATGGAATTGGTGCCCAGCAAATCTCTCGCGAGATAAGACTTGGTGCTTCGCAGGGCAAACTTGCCGTAAAACTCCCAGCGCCAATTCGGTGCATAAATCGTTTCTAGCGCCACCAGATGCACATTAGACCCAGTGCCTGCGCCAAACAAAATCGTATCGGGCGTAAGAGAGGGGTTTTGGCGATATTCGTAGCGCAGCAAGGCGTTGAATTTGTCATCGCTGGGATTACGGTATGCCATGCCCAGCTTTAAGTTGACGGTGTCTGACAAACCAGAATCCGTCAGCAATTGATTGGCAAAATTGCCCTGCTGGTAGCGCCCCAGCATCGTAAACGAGGGCGATAGCTTTCCGGCTGCTCCCGCCGAAATCACCATCGTGTCATTGCGACCTTCCCCATCGCGATATTCAAACCGACCGTTGGCGTTAAAGTTAGGATTATCAATATAGTCCAGCCCGACGCTGTAGCTGGTGTAGGCGGAAAGCCCCAGAGAAGACGCGCTTTGCCCCGCCGCGATCGGTTGGAGAAACTGCTGTCCAGCGGCGGCGTAGGGAACCACATCCCCTGAGATTCGCTCTAAGCCGAGGCTTGCCCGTAAACCAGGGGCGAGCAAAATACGATGACTCATGCCCATTGCCGCCTGACTCGACCAACCATTAATCCCATTGATTAAGGAGTAGCGGTTAGTAAAGGTGGTGTCGTCCGAGATGCGCTTGTCCGACAAAATATCTAGGCTGGTGAAGGAGTTTTCTCTGAGTTGGGCAGTGCTGCCAATAAATTGCTGCGCCAAACGAACGGTGACATCTTTATCGGCTGCCCAATCTAAGCCGATTGTGGTGCGGTTAGGATAAAGCGGATCGGGGCTGCTGCCCAAGTTGCGCTCATCTTGAACTCGGAAGGTGAGGGTTTTGAGAATGGGATAGTTGAGCCGAGAGATGAATTGATTAGTATCGGCTTCGAGCAACTGAGGGAAAATTCGATCTTGGCGCGATCGCCGAACAAAATCTAACCCTAGTTCAATCGGTCCCAGCTTTTGCAGCACTCCCGCCCGAAACGTGCTCTGGCTGTTATCCACCCGACTGCCCGGAATTGGCTCAGTCGTGGGATTGAATAAATCCCCAAAGCCTGCCCGCGTGATGGCGGTAAGCCCTCGTACCGCTGGCGCAATCCCAAAGTTGATTTCGCGGTCAAACTGCACCGTTGCCTGGGTGGTTGGGGTGATTTTCGCGGCAATTTCAGCCCCATAGCGGGTTTGCCCTGGGGCAAAGCTTGCCGAAGCGTTGTTGACAAAGCCCGATTCAACCGAGCGATAGAACGCCTTACCCACTACGCCCGGAGTCAGGCTGCCCAGTAGTTCAAACCGATAGGCATAGCCGCCAATGTCGCCTCGAAAAATCGAGTCGAAGTCAGAACGGGTGACTTCTGCGGTCAGTTGAGCATCTTTGCCCAGCGAGATCAGCGCATCTCCGCCGTAAAGCTGGAATCGCTGATCGCCCTGGTTTTCTTGAAGGTAGGTGACCCCTGCCCAAATTTCCCTGCCCAATTCTCGCGAAAAATTGTATTGGGCGCGCCCAGCGTAGAGTTTGCCGCCATCATTCAGGTCTTCAAACTGATAAGTCGCAACAATTCGGCGAACCAGGGTGCGACCGAAGGGATCAAACTCCAGAGCATTGACGACGCGCCGAAAGATAATTGCGCCGCGATCGTAGTCAATGTCGTAATCCGTGCCGCGATACAGTGGCTTGCGCTCAACCACGGTTCCAGGACGGTTGAATTCCTCGGTTTCTAGGAAAATATTTTCGCTGCCTCTGGTGAGCAAGCGACGCGATAAATAATAATAGCCGCTGGTGCCGTTGGGGGCGATCGCATCTCGCTGAAAACCGCTGACATTGTTGGCATACACTCCCGTCAGTTGCAGGTCGCCCAAGTTGTAGTTGAGCTTAAATCCATGCAGTTGGCGCGTGGTGGCGCTGTAAAACTGGGAGGCTCTGGCAAACTCTACGGTGGTGTAGTCGCCCCACATGGCAAAGTCTGATCCTGCGCCGATTGTGGGCGACGTGCGCTCTAGCTTGAAGTAGACACTATCGATCGAGGGCGTGAGGTAATCAACGGTGGAACTATCGCCATAGACGGGATAAACCTGATCGCAAAATTGCGGATCGCGGAACAGCCGCGTTGCCCCAGAGCAGTCTTTATTCAAGGCGCGCTGATTGTTGAAGGCACCCGTAAACAGCCATTCCCCAATTCGCCCTTGGGCAAAGGCTGCGGTGCTGAAATCAACCCGATAGCCGCCATCTAACAGGCTAGGACGTAGATAATTTTCAAAGCTGCCGAAGTAGTCTAGCCCCCCTTGCCCTAACCGGAGATTGACCGCGCCAGACAAAATGAATGGGCGGAGGTTGGTAATAAACTCTACTTGGGTATAGGCTTCTAACGTTTTGTCTGAGGGGTTAGGAGCCAGCAAGTAGGGAGGTTTGTTGAGGTCGGGGAAGGGCACCACGGGTTTTTTTGCTTCCGATCGCGTCACCTGTTCGTGGCGATCGACAGCGGCTCGAATCCTCACCATCTGCGCTTCTAAACTAGATTGGAGACGCGCTTGAAACTTGCCATCCCGCGCCAACACCTGAAAGCCCGGACGATCTTTGTCATAATCTGCGCCAACAAATTTGCCGCTGCTAGCGGTGAGCGTGACGACGGCATTTTGGGCGATCGCTTGCCCTGACTCATCCACAATTTGCCCCGCAACGGGCAGCACCGATCGCCCATCGGCTGGGATTCTAGATTGCTGTGTGGGCAGAAACTCAATCTTGGCAGAGGTTTCCTTGACGGTAATGGTGATGCTGACGGGTGCGGAGCCTGCTGTCTGCGCAATTACGATGTTTTCTCCTGCTATCAGCGGTACGCGATACCAGACCTGAGTCACCTGATTTGTTGTCGGATTTTCCTGAGTTTGGGTGGGCGTGGCTGGATCAAGCGGCTGCTGATTTACCGTGACTTGAACCTTTGCTCCCGCCGGATACTGCACCACCAAGTCAGTAAACTTCGCGCCACTAACCAAATTGGTAGGGCTGAGAATTTGAATCGGCGATGGAGATTGGCTGCTCTCTGGCGCTTGCGCTTGGGTTTGATTCACCTCAGCCGGTTTCATCTCAGCCGGTTTCATCTCAGCCGGTTTTACTAGCGCTGCGGTGGTCGTTGGTTCAGGGTCGGCGGCTGTGACGGGCGCAAGTTTTCCTGCTTCCGATTGAGATGCTGCCGATTGAACCAATCCGACTGGCTGCATCTTCTCCAGATTGGCACCCTTTGCAGGCGAACTCACTGGCTCCGAGGCATGGACTGCCACGATGCCGATCGCCCCCAAAAGCGTGGTTAACAGGTTAAGACCGAATAAAGCAATTGAGTCAATTCGCATTATCGCTGCCCCTCCCTAAAGGTTGGCGTGACCGCAAAGTTCATTCGCACCATGCCTCCCGGTGATAATTTAACAAGGCGAGAGGGGCTATTTGCTTCGATCCGATACAGGTTTGGAGCCAGCGTATATCCCGGTAGGCTGGTCAAATCCAGTGTTCCTGAGCGATAACCCGCGATCGCAAACGGTAGAGAAAACAGCCCATTGGGGTCAGTCGTCACCCGATTTCCGTCATCCATGAAAATAACGGCATTGGGGATTCCCGGCTCTCCCGACTGCTGCTCTCCATCAAAGTTTTTATCTATAAACACGCGACCTACGATGGTGCCGCAATCCGACAAAATGCCGGGACGGATGCGCAGTTGGGCGCTAGCCTCATTGCTTCGCACTTCTCCTCCCGCCGGATTCTTACCAGCGGCGACCACTAAGTTTCGCCCTGAACCACGAACCGCATCTGGTGAGAGCAGCGCCGCATAGACAATCACCAAAGTCTGCTGAGGCTGGAGGACGGGGTAAGTAAACGTAACCGTTTGACCGCTGGTCGTGACGCTAGATAAACTCGTTGGAACTTCTGGGCTACCCGACGTACTCAGTGCCGCCTTTGCAGAATTATTCAAAAACTTGAACCCTAAAGGCAGCGTATCGGTCACAACCACATTCGTGACGGGGCTGTTCCCAGAGTTTTTGACCAATAGCCGATAGGATACCGAGTCGCCCGGTTCTGCTGCACCGCGATCGGCAACCTTAATAATTTCCAAACGTTCACTCAGTAAAGGAACCGTCACCGTATTCGAGCGAACCGTGCGGGTGGGTCCTCCTGGCGTACTCTGAAAACCTGCTGTTGCAGTGTTGGGAATCAAAGTTTGAGCGTAAGCAGCGAACCCTTGGTAGCTTAGACCGCCTGCAAACACTGCAAAAAGAAGCGCACGCAAACCTCTAGCCCCCAACGGTGATGTTGGAGTAGTCATCCAGAAAAATTGGACCTTATTACAAATGTCTACACAGGAGTGGAGGAGGGTTTTGAAGCCAGAACCAGCCAATAACCAGATTGCAGTAGAACCATAAATCTCAAGTTAGTCAGCGGACAATTTTTTGAGATTCAGCGTGTGAGACATACTCTACTGCAATACAAAGAAAGTGATCATTCAAAAAAATGAATCAGTATTCACACGCATCAAGCATTGAAATGCTTACCCGTTAGAAATTACCGCTTCAGTAACACTTAAGTCAACCCCATCAGAGAAAAATAGATTGAGTTGGCTGGTTGCGGTGCAATGGGTAGAAAACTGTCCCGAAAATCGATCGCATTCAATCGATCGCATTAACTGGGCGCGATCGCGGCTTTCAAGGTTCGGCAAAAATCAGCCATGTCTTGCAAGCCTTTCTCCGGCGATGAATCAGCTAACCGCTTGACAAAGGCGCTACCCACAATGACTCCATCTGCCCCCCATTCCATCGCCTGTCGTGCGTGTTCCGGCTGAGAAATGCCAAACCCCACTCCAATTGGCTTATCCGTGATGCTACGTAATTCTAGGATCATATCTTTAACGCGCGATTCCATCTGGGTTCGCATTCCAGTGACACCCGTCGTGCTAACCAGATAGATAAACCCTTGCGACTGCTGGGCGATCGCCACTAACCGCTCTTTTGGCGTGGTTGGAGCCACCAGCAACGTTAACTCAATGCCGTGCTCCATCGCAGGCTTCAGCAAAATCTCCGCTTCCTCTAGGGGCAGATCGGGCACCACCAACCCTTTGACACCCGCCGTAGCAATTTGTTGCAAGAACGGGTCAATGCCCCGGTTCAAAATTGGATTGTAATAAGTGAACAAAATGATGGGCGATCGCAGCCGCGGACTCACCTGCTGCACCACCTCCAGCACCTGCTCAAACCGCGTTCCTCGCTGAAGCGCCCTAGTTGCCGCCGCTTGAATCACCGGTCCATCCGCCAGCGGATCAGAATAAGGCACCCCCAACTCAATTAAGTCAGCGCCACTTTGATCCAGCCGCTCCAGCGCTTGCGCGGTCACCTCTAAACTGGGGTCGCCCGCCGTCACAAATGGAATCAGAGCGCAGCGAGCGTGGCTCCGGAGTTGCTCAAAACATTGAGATACAGAAGTCATGTTTAATTCAGCCAATCATCAATCAAGCTAATTATTCATCATTCTTTCACTGAATCGGCTTGGAAGCTGATTTCTTCTCCTGCTCAATTTCGGCTTGCAGCGTTGCCAACTCTTCGGGAGTAAGCTCATCTAACCGCTTTTGCAAAACAGCATTTTCATAGTCACGTCGCTGCTGATGATAAGTCATAGAGCCGGTGACGGCGCGCCACACATAGGTTGCCAGCCAACCCGCCAGTCCGGCAAATAACAAAACCTGCGTCCAAATTCCCGCATTTGCCGCCTCTAAACCTGCGGTCTGAAACGCAAAATAAATCAGTCCGGTTGCGGCACAAACCCCTAACCCAATCCCAAAAACGTCTATCCGTCGCATTTAGCTCTCAACCGCGCGGCGTTTAGGACGAAAGTTTAAAAAGGGCGAGAGCAGCAACAATCCAGGAAAAAAGAAAAACACTAGAAAATACATAAACGCACGCTCGAAAGAGCTTGCAATATACCAACGGGATTGGAGGTAAAAATATAAACCGGCTGGAATGACGACTAAAAACGCCCCAGCGATCGCCAAGTAAAGCAGTGCAACAACCATAGGTTTGAGGATAGGTAGCTTCAAAAAGAGAAGTTTAGACTGAAATTTAAGTAAAACTCTAGATCCAGTAAAACTTTTTTCAGAATGGCATCATTCTACCCTGTGTAGTCCGCAAGACAAGCGATTTACGCATTGAAAAATCTATCCAAAAGGATGAGCGATCGCAAAGCGCTGACTTCCTAATTCGCAAAAACTTTTTTTAACCATTGCATAACCCTCCAATTGATGATGGAATAGTACGGGGTTAGTTTTTAACTTCCCCAAGCCATGGGGGCATGGCGGAATGGTAGACGCTACGGACTTAGAAAACTGAGCCTTACTGGAGAAACTCAGTAAGTGACGGCTCTCAAACTCAGGGAAACCTACGTTCTTAGTGAATAACTAGGGCATAAGTACTGGAGAAATTCCATATCCTCAGCACTTAAACCTTTCTTATCCCTGAGATTATGGCAATCCTGAGCCAAGCCAAAAAGATTGCAGGCTGTAAAGATAAGGATCTTTGGTTGTTATCAATCCAAAAATCTAAAATCCAAAGTCTACATTTTTGCGGAAGGTGCAGAGACTCGACGGGAGCTACCCTAGCGCTTTCCGAGGTAGATTGCCTCTACAAAGCGTGGGTAAAGGGAGAGTCCAATCCTCAAAACTCATGCACGGTAGTTTGAGCAGCAGTGAAAACTGTAAGAGGATGAAAATCCGTTGACCGCAAGGTCGTGAGGGTTCAAGTCCCTCTGCCCCCATTAATTGACTGACTGCAACTGCATCAGTCTTCAAAGCCTAGCTAAACCGCTACTAAGAGCGCAGTTTACTGTTTATGGCTTTTAAAGGCGAAGCTGCTAAAACCGTGATGTTTTTTCCGGATAAAATTTTTAAGCAACGAAGAATTTAGCCTAACCTAAAGAGGTGAGACAATTTTGGCTCTCCTCGCGTATGATTACTGACAAGTTGAATTTATAGGGTTGACTGAGCCTCTAAGTCAGAGCTAGCAAGTATAGCCTCAAGTTCAATTTTTTTAAGCACAGGAGCATCGCAGGTGATATTTCCGTTGCTGGCAGAAAAGTTAACTAAAAGTTTAGATACACTGTGTTCTGAGGCAATGCCCCAAGCACTCTGTGTATATGCGTTGCTTCAAGAGACCTGCGACGCTACTTCCTAGAGTTGAGTAGTGTCATTTTAGACTTCGCTCATTATTTTGATGAGCTTGATCACCTGCTTAAACTTTATTAATCTCCCTTTGTTGACAAATTTCTTATAGTAAACAATCAACTCAGCACCTCACACACTAAAGATAATTAGCTTGATGCGTGGTTGTAAGCCAGTATCTTTATAAATGGCTTTTAATGGGCAACAGCTTCAAAAAAAGTTATCTTCAGCATAAATTAAGCGCTAATAGCTGAAGAAATAAATATCTACAGAATATGCATTTAAGCATTTCAAATGTTTATGACGATTGGAGAGCCAACAAACATCCAGAAGAATGAGCAGCCCTACCGCTCAAGACAAGGGGTGAATATTCAGCAATCTCAAGAAACCATCTACAGTTTTTTGCTAGAGATTGTTAAGAAGTGGCCCCCTGAAGAAGTGCTGCTGGAGTTCAAGCGCCTCTTTATTTATCATGTTGATTCGATCAGTTCAGATGCAATTCGAGCGGTTTATGACATTGTTTTTTCTAATAACCAAGAGGATTTTAGAAACACTCTCAAACGGTCTTGTTACATCTTAATTAACAATTGGGATGCAAGTAGGAATTACAAACCAATTCGAGAACTAATTCAGCTTTTTTGTGATCCATCTTTCAATCGATATACTGCTTCCCCAACCCTGAAGCGATTAAGATCTTGGATTAATGAATTTGTAGAGAGTCAAGACTTTGAAGAACTAAAGCTCTTTACGTCTCGCTATGAAGATCAAAGCAACGGACCGTGGGCTTCTCGCTACGCTTCTTATTTATTGGTTCCGCAATATATTGATCTCAAAAATCCAATTGAGCAACGGGAAGCGGCAAGAGCGCTCTCTAAACAGTTGAAGGATCGCTTTAAATTTGATTTGGCTATGTTTATTGCGCGATCGCAAACTCGATCTACAGATGGCAGCCAATCTCCCAAAAATCCTACGGCTCTTGGGGATGAAGCACTGCGGCTAATCAAAACAATTGTGGCAAGAAAAGGGCAGTTTAGCCACGTTAATATAGCTAACATTTTTCTAAGCCAAATCGAGCAATTGACGTTTAGAGAATTTAAACAAAGCTTTCAAAAGTATCTGACATTTTCTATAGAAAATAAAATTTTCACCCAGACGATTACGGAAAAATTAGGTGAGAAACTAGAAGATATTTATTCTAGGCATGATGATGAAACGGTTTCAACTGCGCTTATTCTAAGAACCTGTAACCGGGTAATCGATGTATTGACGACAGACAATCACCCTGAGCCTTCCTTACTCTTCGTTCAGCTTCTTTCTCAGGGCAATCCAGTTACGCTTGTCATTATTTTTCTAAAAATTATTCTAATTTGTAAACATTCAAGAACTCATTTAGAATCTCGAATTGCTGACTTAATCAAGCATTATCAAGAATATCCCGAATCGGATTGTGAATGGGTCGTGAGTTTTTTGGAAATTTTTAATGTCACGTTTGCAATTTATGCTGAGAATGTTCAGTACAACTTGATTAAAATGAAGAATAAGGAAGTGATTAAAGCTCCTGAAAATTCTTTTGATCCCGATACCTATCGCATTTTTTCTCAACTGAAACACATTGAAAAGCTAGAGCTTTTTTCAGAGGCATTTCCGGGTGAGGAATTAGATCTTCAAGATGAGACGATTGATTGATTACCCAATTAATTGCTAATTTGTTGATCCAGCCAAGCAAGCCCTGCACCCATGGCTTCAGATGCTACGCTAACTAATCGATATAGAGCAACGCTGCCTAGAAGCAAGCCTAAGGGAAAATTGCGACCCAGTAATGCGATCGCAGTTGCTTCAAACACTCCCACTCCACCGGGCGCACCCGGAACAATCAAGCCCACTAACCAAGACAAGCTAAACCCACTCAGCAAGAGCGGGATTTGTTCGGCGTTGAAGGGAGCGATCGCCCAAAACGTCACTAAAAAACCTGCGCCTCTCAGTAAAACAAAGCTGAATGCGCCGACTAAAGGCAGGATTGGGTAGCGCACTAGCTTCACTGACGGCGTATCTTGTGGAGAACTCGTCGTTTTTTGCTTGAGGCGGCTCAAAGAAGCCATCACTGGATTGAGAACCCGTGGATGAATTGCCAGTAGGACACCGAACAAGCCTAGCCATTGCAGCCACAAACCCACGGTGCCGTACCGAGAAACAACAGTCTCACTTGCCAACAGTGCCAACAGCAAAGCCGCCGCCGCCATCAGCAGTGGTTCTAGCAATACCGTCACGGTGGCAATTTCTAAAGAAGCACCCGCAGCGGTAGCAGCGTTAATTCGACCGTAATAGTGCCAAACATTACCAGGCAGATATTTTGCAATGTTGGTTTGAAGATATGCCCGCATCAGATATCCGCTGTCCACTGATTGTTGAAAATCGCGGCGGAGCGTTTGGCTCCAGACCCAGCCCGCGCAAATGTGAGCCGATAAGGTGATTCCTAGGGCGATCGCTAAGCACGCCCATCCGGCACTATCTAAGCGAAATGAAGTAACACTCTGCCAGTTTTGTCTTAAAATCCCCGCCAAAAAAAATATGCTGGCACCCAAAACAACCCAACGTATCAGGGGTTTAAGCCGAAATAGAACGGATTTCATACGCTAAGCCAATAAAATAAGCACGTTAGGAGTGCTAACGCGCTTGACCCAAAAATTTGATTCAGCTAAATAAAACCTATCAACGAAAACGCCGCCTAGCTTAAATGATTTTTAGCGTCCTTAAACTCAAGAAAAGCACCATTGCCACCGCAAAGGCACCGCCCAAAATTGCAACGTAGGAAATTACAGCAGTCATTTTAAACCCGTCTCCACATTCATCGGACACAATTCATCTAAACAAACTATACAAAAGAATTGACCCCGGTAGTGCAGTAGAATCAGCGCACAGACGTTTTTTCTACCTCATTCTTATTCATTGTGTCAAAGCAGTCGGTTATTTCAGTTTCACTGCCGCAACGCTCCTACGAGATTATGATTGCGCCTAACGGGTTGAGCCAGCTTGGTTCCCGGCTCCAATCTTTGAACGTGGGGCAAAAAGTATTATTGGTGTCTAACCCTATTATTTTTCGGCACTATGGCGAATCGGCGATCGCCTCTTTATCCGCCGCCGGATTTTCGGTCGCAACCTGTCTGCTGCCCGCCGGGGAGCGCTACAAAACTCCTGCCACGCTCCAAAAAATCTATAATGCGGCGCTGGCACATCGCATTGAGCGTTCTTCTACCTTTGTTGCCCTCGGCGGCGGCGTGATTGGCGATATGACCGGTTTTGCGGCGGCAACTTGGCTGAGAGGAGTGGCGGTCGTGCAGGTGCCCACATCGCTGTTGGCGATGGTGGACGCGGCGATCGGTGGCAAAACTGGGGTCAACCATCCCCAAGGCAAAAATTTGATCGGTGCTTTTTATCAACCCTCTCTTGTGCTGATTGACCCAGAGGTATTAAAAACGCTGCCGAGTAGGGAGTTTCGGGCTGGGATGGCAGAAGTCATCAAGTATGGGGTGATTTGGGATGCGGATTTGTTTTCCTTGCTGGAACAAGCGCCTCGATTGGATCGGTTAGCGGCGCTGGGTGAAGACCGATTGCAGGAAATTCTAACGCGATCGTGTGAGGCAAAGGCTCATGTCGTCAGCAAGGATGAAAAAGAAGCCGGACTCCGCGCCATCTTGAACTATGGGCACACGATTGGTCATGCGGTAGAAAGTCTGACGGGCTATCGCGTGGTCAATCATGGGGAAGGGGTGGCGATCGGCATGACTGCTGCCGCCGAGATTGCTAGTCAGCTAAATCTGTGGGACTCGGCTGCAACAGAGCAACAAACTACTCTGATCACAAAAGCGGGGCTGCCCACCCACCTTCCCCCAGGGATCGAAATTGCAGCGATTGTGCAGGCGCTCCAAACCGATAAAAAAGTGGAAGCAGGACGAGTTCGATTTGTGTTGCCCACCCAAATTGGAACGGCGATCGTGACGGATCACGTATCAACCCCAGTGATTCAGTCGGTTCTGAAACAGATGGCAATGATTTAGTGCTGTGATCAACCCTCAGTTAGAGCCGCTGGTGGGAATGAAATAAAACTTATTGAAAAGCTACCCTAGTTGATTTTGCACAATTTCAGCATTTGAGGCGATATTACCTACGAATTCTCAATTTTGTAGCCTAAGTCTGCTAGGTCAGTACGGGAATACCGCCATTTGGGCTGCACCTTCACGAATAATTCAAGATATACTTTACCCGCAATTAATTTTTGAATCTGCTGGCGGGCAGCCGTACCAATTTCTTTGAGCATACTGCCGCCCTTACCGATCAAAATTCCTTTTTGGGAAGGACGCTCCACATGGATGGTTGCTAAGACACGGGTGAGCGTGGGTTCTTCATCCACTCGGTCGATCGCGATCGCAGTAGAATGGGGCACTTCTTCGCGAGTCAGTCTAAGAATCTGTTCTCGAATGAGTTCGCCCATAATAAATCGCTCTGGTTGGTCTGTGACTAGATCGGGCGGATAGTAATAAGGTCCTAAATCGAGGCGCTGGATCAACTCTTTTAGCAGCACTTCTATGCCCTCTCCGGTGACTGCCGAAAAAAGCGCGATCGCCCAGCCGTATTCAGCCGCCAAGCGGGTGTAGCTTGCCACAATCGACTCCCCATCGGCAGACTGCTGATCAATCTTGTTCATTCCTAAGATCACCGGAATGGGGCAGTGCTTTGCCAGTTCTGCAATGAAGCGATCGCCTTTGCCTACTGCCACAGAGCCATCTACTACAAATAGCAATAGATCTACCGAATGCATAGCAATCTGCGCATTTTTGACTAAAACTTCGCCCAATTGGTGCTGCGGTTTGTGAATTCCTGGCGTATCCACAAAAATAAGCTGAGCGTTCGGAGTCGTTAAGATGCCGCGCAGCCGATTACGGGTTGTTTGGGCGATCGGCGAGGTAATTGCAATTTTTTGCCCCACTAGCTGATTCATTAAGGTAGACTTACCCACATTAGGGCGACCTACGATTCCCACAAATCCAGATTTAAAGCCTGATGGAGCGGCTGGAATCAACCCCATCCCCGCCAATCTGTTCTCTACTAAGCTGTTGTCAAAACTCTCGTCTTCAAGTGTCATGGTGTTTGTAATTACAAATGATGATGGAATTGCAGCGCCCGGAATTCAATCGCTGCTCAGTGCAGTGCGTCAAATGAATTTAGAGGCGATCGTGGTTGCGCCACAGTCACAGTTTTCAGGCTGTGGTCATCAGGTTACAACAACCCAGCCGATTCGAGTAGAGCAACGCTCTGAATATGAATACGCGATCGCAGGCACCCCCGTGGACTGTGTCCGCATTGCCCTTAACCATCTTTGCCCACAAGTGGAAGGAGTGCTATCGGGGATTAATGCAGGTGGAAATTTAGGAACTGATGTTTACATTTCTGGAACAGTAGCTGCGGTGCGAGAAGCGGCAATGTACCGCATTCCTGGCATTGCCTTCTCTAACTATCGGCAAAAGGGGTGCGAAATTGATTGGGCGATCGCAACTCGACTAGCCATTCGAGTACTGGAGAAATTAATTCCCTCTCCTATAGAACCACAACATTATTGGAACGTGAATTTACCTCAGTATGCCATTCAAGCTCCAACCCCAAAACTAACTTTTTGTGCGTCTTGCAGACAGCCTTTGCCCAGCACCTTTCGGATTGAAGAAGATCAGCTTTACTATAGTGGTGAATACGCGAAGCGGCGATATGATTCAGGCAGTGATGTAGAAACCTGTTTCTCAGGACATATTGCCATCACTAAATTAGCGCTTTGATCGGTTTTTTCTTCAAAAATACCCTTTACAAACCTATGTATTCCAAAAGTTAATCTTTCAAGAATGCAATGATAAAAAGCATAGTCAATAGTTAGCCTTCTACCTATTAAAAAAGTTGTTACTTTATTAAGAGCAATATCAGGGGTTAAGCGATGCTTTCAATTCATGAGGTTGTTAGAGAAGCACTTACCACAGGATGTTTAACAGTTGAGGCAGAAGACCAACTGCGTCAACTCTTGAAAATCAAGTATGACGCAAAAGACTTCAGAGCTTTCATGCGGCTTCAGCACTCTGTCATGACTGGCTCCATTCGCCAAGAATCTCGTGAACTTGTGACAGTAATCAATACGAGGGGGCGCGTCTTAGCTAGTCACCGATGCTATTCCACAAAACGATCTATCCACCAGAAGTCAACTTGAGTAAGTTGACTTCTGGTGAATGTGAATCAGGAAGCGATCGCCGCTTCGACTTTTCGAACAGGATCTTTGCTCACTTTTCGAGTCGCGGGTGCATCTGTAGTCTGCATCAAGAACACGAGCAAAGGAGCGCTTTGCATTTCGCGCTTAAGCATTCTTACCAATTCTCGCTCAATTTGAGTTTTAACTCCAATCCAATCAATATTGGCTGCAACATCCGTCAAAGAAGGTGCCAGTTCTTTCCAGTAGTTTCGTAGAACAACCTCAATGGTTTCGCGAGTTTTATCTTGAAAGCGCGATCGCTCCATCGAAGTGACCACACCCCGGAAATGCACTTCTGGCTGAGCAACCAATTCACCCCGGTTATTGATGGTGGCGGCAACCGTTACAATCCCTTCTCCTGCTAATCGCTGGCGTTCCTTTAACACTTGGGCATTTACCACACCAGAGCGGGAGGCATCCACCAGTTCAATGCCAGAAGGCACTTTACCTGCAATTTTGATCGAGTTTTCGGTCAACTCCACCACGTCACCATTATCAATGATGATCATATTTTCTGCTGGAACTCCCACACTCTGCGCAGTTTGGGAATGTTTGACTAACATCCGATGTTCACCATGAACCGGCAAGAAAAACTTGGGTCGTGTTAGACCTAGCATCAGCTTTTGGTCTTCTTGGCAACCATGTCCAGAAACGTGAATTCCTTGTTCTTTACCATAAATTACCTTAGCGCCCAACATCATCAGCTTATCGATGGTATTCACAACCGCGATCGTGTTACCAGGAATAGGGTTTGCTGAAAAGACGACCGTATCGCCGGGACGTACCTTGATTTGTCGATGATCACCATTGGCGATCCGCGTCATTGCCGACAGAGACTCACCCTGAGAGCCTGTGGTTAGTATTAACACATTCTCATCGGGCACTTTTTGAATGAGATTCAACGGCTGTAGCAGATCGTCTGCACATTTGACGTAGCCTAGGTTCCGAGCATGGGCGATCACATTCAGCATAGAGCGCCCCAAAATGCCCACTACTCTGCCGTGCTTTTTAGCCAGATCCAAAATCATGTTGATGCGATGAACTGACGAGGCAAAAGTCGTGACTAGTATCCGTCCTTGGGCTTGTCCGAACACTCGATCAAGATTGGGGTATACCGCGCGCTCGGAGGGAGTAAAGCCAGGAAGCTCTGAGTTAGTGGAGTCGCTAATTAAACACTGAACTCCCTGTTCTCCATAATCAGCCAACCGCTGAAAGTCGAAAAATTCGCCATCTACAGGAGTGTGGTCAATTTTGAAGTCGCCGGTATGAATGACCACTCCAACGGGAGTACGAATGGCAACGGTGAAGCTATCCGCCATGGAGTGAGTGTTGCGGATAAATTCTACAAAAAATGCAGACCCCAGCCGGACAATATCGCGTGGACCCACGGTGCGAAGTTCGGTGCGATCGCTGACTCCCGCTTCCTCAAGCTTGTCATGCAACAGTGCCATTGCCAGTCGAGGACCGTAAATAACGGGAATATCGAACTGTTTCAGGTGAAAAGCAATGCCGCCGATGTGGTCTTCGTGCCCATGAGTGACAATCATGCCTTTGATTTTGTGGCGATTTTCTCTGAGGTAAGTCATGTCGGGGAGAACAATGTTCACCCCGTGCATCTCATCGCTTGGAAAGGCAAGACCTGCATCTAACAGAATAATTTCGTCGTTGAATTCAAAAACACAAGTGTTTTTGCCGATCTCATGGAGACCACCAAGCGGAATAATTTTTAGAGCAGTCGTAGAATTTGTTTGGGTCATTTGCATTAATTTGGATAAAAGGACTGTGAGTTGGAAGATCTAGAGTTCACTGAAAGACTTTTGAGTGGAGGCAGCATCATTAAACTGGAGAGCTACAGTGGTTGAAGCTTTGGATAGTAAAGATGATGCGCGGATTTGAAGAAATGGACATTTGAGACTGTCTATCTTCACGTTTCTACAGAGTTAAGCAGATGTTATTCAGTTGTAGAAAGCTTAAATAACCAGTGCTAGAGAAGCGCTAATTCTGCTAGAACTGACCTTAAAGTTTGAATGACCTCAGGTGGCGCATCGGCGAGAGGAGATCGAGTAGAGCCAACCTGCCAACCTTGAATTTGCAGTGCGGCTTTCACTGGAATGGGGTTAGTCGTCAAGAATAATGCTTTAAATAGAGGGAACAAGGACAGATGAATTTGAATGGCTGCTTGAACATTGCCGTTGAGAAAAGCTTGAATCATCGATTGAATCTTCACCCCAACCAGATGACTGGCAACGCTAATCACTCCATCGCCTCCAACTGCTAGCAAAGGTAAAGTCTGTGAGTCATCTCCTGCGTAAATGGCAAAGTCATCGGGAGTAGAGCGGCGAATTTGGCTAACTTGATCCAAATTACCACTTGCTTCTTTGATTGCTACAACGTTAGCAATTTTTGCAAGCTGAATGACTGTTTCAGGCAAAAGGTTTTGCCCTGTTCTCCCTGGAATGTTGTAAAGCATCATTGGCAAATCGGGAGTCGATTCGGCGATCGCCTTAAAATGATGATACATCCCTGCCTGGGGAGGCTTGTTGTAGTAAGGGACAACCTGTAAAGAACCATCTACCCCTAGTTTAGCTGCTTTTTGGGTAGCTTCGATCGCTTCTTGCGTCGAATTTGATCCCGTACCTGCAATGACCTTAGCTCTTCCTGCTACAGACTGCTGGATGACGCGAAACAATTCATATTCTTCACTCCACGTTAGAGTGGGCGATTCACCTGTGGTGCCACACACCACTAAAGCATCACTGCCATTGTTAACCAAGTAGTCAGCTAACTTTTCTGCGATCGCGTAATCTACAGCGCCATCTTCGGTAAACGGCGTGATCATCGCAGTTAAAACTCGTCCAAAATTCACCACACTTTATTGATTTATAGAAGTTACTAGACGTAGATGCCACTTCATTTATTGAGCAAGTGACGTTGTAATACTATCAAGTCATTGCCACTATAGGCTTAAGTAGCTGTTTTTGCACTAATAACTCGGCAATTTGAATTGCATTAAGCGCTGCCCCTTTACGAATTTGATCGCCACACAGCCAAAGTTCAAGCCCGCAAGGATGAGAAATATCCTGGCGAATTCGACCGACTAATACATTGTCCTCGCCGCTCGCGTCTATGGGCATAGGGAAATAGTTCGCTGACCAATCTTCTACCAATCGTACTCCAGATGCATGACTCAAGATTTCTCTGGCTTGATTTACGCTAAATGGCTGCTTAAATTCTAGGTTAATCGCTTCTGAGTGAGCGCGCATTACGGGAACCCGTATACAAGTTGGAGTGATTTGCAAATCAGGCACCTCAAAAATTTTACGGGTTTCGTTGACCATCTTCATCTCTTCTTCACAGTACCCCTGCTCATTCAGCTTGGAATTGTGCGGAAAAAGATTAAAGGCTAAAGGATAAGGAAATACTTCAGCCACCGGTTCCTGCCCGTTGAGAATTGCCTGCGCTTGGGTCTTCATTTCTTCCATTGCCCGTGCGCCAGCCCCACTAGCGGATTGGTAAGTGGCGACAACAATCCGTTGGATGGGCTGAACCCGATGCAATGGATAAATTGCCACTGCCATCAAAATGGTGGTGCAGTTAGGGTTGGCAATCAGCCCTTGGTGGCTTGCGGCAGCGTGCGGGTTAACTTCGGGAACAATCAGCGGCACGGTTAAATCCATCCGAAAGGCGCTGGAATTATCCACAACTACTGCTCCCGCCGCGATCGCCTTCGGTGCCCAAATTCTTGAAATAGAGGCTCCCGCTGAAGCGAGTACCAAATTGATGCCATCGAAGGAGCGATCGCTCACTGCCTCAACCACTAAAGGTTCTCCCCGAAATTGAAGTATCTGCCCTGCCGATCGCGAAGAAGCCAGTAACTTCAACTTAGAAACTGGAAAACTGCGCTCTTCTAACAGCGCTATCAACTCAGCGCCAACGGCTCCCGTTGCGCCTAATATGGCAACTTGATAAGACTCAACCAAATTACACGTCCTCCAAAAGTCACTGCGGTCAAGAAGCTTCCTAAAACAAATTTTATGGTGACTATCCTGTTTAGATATCCCATTTCAGCCTTGCGATAAGGGGGTGATTAGCATTACGTGATACTTTTATGGCAAGTTTACCTTTTTGAATAGGCTCAAGGCTTTAGTAGATTGTTAATTATTGAATGAAAAGTTTGAATTGAAGTGGATACGTCCAGGTGATTGACTTCTGACTCTCTCTGCCGTGCGAGCTTAATAAAGCCGGAGAAGATCTTAGTCTCAGTCAAATTTACACTAACGAGCCTGATGAATCTGATATGAATTTGGATTCCGGTCATCGGCATCGCCCACAGACGATCATAATCCGTTAATATATCTAATTGCAGCACTGCAAACTATAGTAACTTGCCGCTAGTTAGATAATTTTTATAGATAAAAGCTAAAACTAGCGATTTTTCGGCATAACCATGCAGCTTAGAAAACTCAGGTAAAAATACGTTCTCTGTGCTTCTTAAGGGATGTTTTTTGAGAATTTAATCATCTTATCTCCCACTCCAAAACCACCGCAATCTCTTTAGAAATCAATGAAAGTCATCCAGGAAAAGCTTCCCGCCAGCCAAATCGGTTTGCAAATTGAAATCCCATCCGAAGTCTCTAAGAAAGCTTACGAGCGGGTAGTGCAAGAGTTTACACGATCAGTCAACGTTCCTGGATTTCGCAAGGGTAAAGTTCCACGTCAGATACTCATTCAGCAAATTGGTTCCAGTCGGCTTAAAGCTGCCGCTGTCGAAGAACTCGTAGAAAACAGCATTAAAGAGGCAGTTAAGCAAGAAAATATTGAGGCGTTGGGCAATATTCAGTTGCGATCGTCTTTTGAAGATTTGGTCAGCCAATTTGACCCAACCCAACCTTTAACCTTTTCCGCATCGGTCGATGTGCAGCCAAACGTAGTGCTAAAGCAGCACGCAGGCTTACAAATCCAGGCAGAAGAAATAAAGCCAGACCCCAAACAGGTTGAGGATGCACTGCAACAATACCGTGAACAGATGGCAACTTTGGTTCCCGTGGAAGGGCGTGCGGCTCAAATGACCGATGTTACGGTAATCGACTTTAAAGGGGTGTTACGCAACGACGATCCAGAGCAAGAACCCGAACCGATCACGGGTGGTGAGGCTCAAGGATTTCAGCTTGAACTTACAGAAGGTCAGTTTATTCCAGGGTTTATCGACGGTATTGTTGGGATGAGTTCTGGTGAGACGAAGGAGGTTCAGGCAACCTTTCCTGAAACCTACCCTCAGCCTGATGTGGCTGGGCGTGATGCAATCTTTACCATTACGTTAAAAGAACTGAAGGAAAAGGAATTTCCTGAATTAGATGATGAATTTGCTCAAGATGCGAGTGACGGTGAGTTTCAAACTCTAGCAGAGCTACAAGCATCTTTAGAAACTAAGTTTAATCAGGAAGCTGAAGACAAAACAAAATCTAACAAAGAGCAAGCTGTTTTGGATGAGCTGCTGAATCATGTCGAAGTAGATATTCCAGAGACATTGATTGAGCGAGAAGTGACGTTCATGATTAACCAGACTGCCATGCAACTTCAAAATCAAGGAATTGATGTTCGCCAACTCTTCACCCCAGATATGATTGAGCGCTTGCGCGAAAACTCGCGACCTGATGCAACTCAGCGAATCAAGCGCACCTTAGCGATGGGCGAAGTGGCGAAACTGGAGTCTATTCAAGTTCAGCCTGACGAGCTAGATGCAAAGGTGGCTGAGCTTTTGAAAGAATTGGCAGATCAAAAATACGATCAACCGATTGACCCAGAGCGGATTCAGGCTGTGGTGTCGGAAGACTTGCTAAAAGAGAAAATTGTGGATTGGCTGATTGAGCATTCTACATTTGAGCTTGTTCCAGAAGGCACTTTGACCGAGGAGGAGGAAGACTTTGAAGAATTAGCTGGGGAAAGTGTAGCTGGGGAGGATGTTGAAGCCGCCGAAGTATCTCAAGAGGATCGGGCAGAGGCTTCCGCTATCAATGATGTGGAAGAAGCTGAATCTGCCCTAGAAAAGCAAGAATTGCCCCAATCCACTACTGATTCAAAAGTTGAAGTTGAGGTAGAAGCGATCGCTGATGCCGACCCAGATCAGGCAGCCGCCTCTGAAACGGACGAAAAAGCCCGCAAAGCAACCAAGAAGTCTAAGCCTGCTGTGGCAGAAGATTAGCCCATCTTAGGCTTTCCCAAGTCTTTAATGAGTTGAGGCATAATGTTGAAGTGGGCTTGCGCGATCGCAAGATATCCCACAATCCAGTTCAAATTTGAATCATTTTAGGCAAAACGCCGATTATGCTTACCTCTAACTCTGCTAATTACTCAGTAACCAGTTTTAATTCTCTGGATGTTTCTTCTCTAAGCCCAAGCAACGTTATCCCCATGGTGGTTGAACAAGCCGGACGAGGAGAGCGCGCCTTTGATATTTATTCGCGACTTCTCAGAGAACGAATTATATTTCTAGGCACCCCTGTAGATGATGCAGTAGCAGATTCTATCGTGGCTCAAATGCTCTTCTTGGAAGCTGAAGATCCTGAAAAAGATATTCAGTTTTACATTAACTCCCCAGGGGGTTCTGTTACGGCTGGTATGGCAATTTATGACACAATGCAGCAGGTTCGCTGTGATGTTGCTACAATTTGCTTCGGCTTGGCTGCAAGCATGGGCGCTTTTCTGTTAACGGCGGGAGCATTTGGCAAACGGATGTCACTTCCCAGTTCACGGATTATGATTCACCAGCCTCTAGGTGGTGCTCAAGGGCAAGCAGTAGACATTGAGATTCAGGCTAAAGAAATTCTTTACCACAAGCGGAAGTTGAATGAGCTACTGTCGTATCACACCAAGCAGTCACTTGAAAAATTAGAAGAAGATACAGAAAGAGACTTTTTCATGTCTGCTGAGGAAGCAAAGACCTATGGGTTGATTGATCAGGTGATTTTTAAGCAAAATCTTCCACAACCGGGAGAAGCTGTCGCTGCGGTATAGGTTAAGAGGAACATATGTCTAAGTACGACTCTCATCTGAAATGTTCTTTTTGTGGCAAATCTCAAGAGCAGGTTCGTAAACTGATTGCTGGACCTGGAGTCTACATCTGTGACGAATGTGTAGACTTATGTAACGAGATTTTGGATGAAGAGTTGTTTGACTCTAGCGCAACGGCTCCTCAACCTGTCCCTCGGCGAGAAGCTTCTCCCGAAAAGCGAAAGTCGCGATCGTCTAATATTTCTCTGGGTCAGCTTCCTAAGCCTAGAGAAATTAAAGGCTATCTAGATGACCATGTTATTGGTCAGGATGATGCAAAGAAGGTGCTTTCAGTCGCCGTCTACAACCATTACAAGCGGCTAAGTTTTTTACAAGCTAAGGGAAGTGGAAAACTTGCGCCGGAAGACTCTGTAGAACTGCAAAAGTCCAACATTTTACTGATTGGACCCACGGGCTGTGGCAAAACTCTCCTTGCTCAGACTTTAGCTGAAATTTTAGAAGTTCCATTTGCGGTTGCAGATGCAACTACGTTGACTGAAGCAGGTTACGTCGGTGAGGATGTAGAAAATATTCTGCTGCGTTTACTGCAAGTTGCAGATCTAGATGTGGAGGAAGCCCAACGCGGCATCATCTACATCGATGAAATTGACAAGATTGCCCGGAAAAGTGAAAACCCTTCCATTACGCGAGATGTTTCAGGAGAAGGAGTTCAGCAAGCTCTCCTGAAGATGCTGGAAGGAACGATCGCAAATGTGCCGCCGCAGGGTGGACGCAAACACCCTTATCAAGACTGTATTCAGATTGACACGAGTAATATTTTGTTCATCTGCGGCGGTGCTTTTGTCGGTTTAGATAAGGCGATCGAGCAACGAATTGGTAGAAAATCAATTGGCTTCATTCAACCCGGCGATACTCAATCCAGGGAAAAACGCACGGCTGATATGCTGAAGCATCTTGAGCCTGATGACCTGGTGAAATTTGGGATGATTCCAGAATTTATTGGACGTATTCCAGCGATCGCAGTGGTCGATCCGTTAGATGAAGATACGCTGACTGCCATCTTGACAGAGCCACGTAACGCTTTAGTAAAGCAATATCAAAAACTGTTGAAGATGGATAACGTCGTTTTGGAGTTTAAGCAGGATGCCATTCGGGCGATCGCCCAAGAAGGGTATCGCCGCAAAACCGGAGCGCGGGCGCTTCGCAGCATTGTTGAAGAGCTAATGTTAGATGTGATGTATGAACTGCCTTCTCGGAAGGATGTGACCTGTTGTACTATTACCCGTGACATGGTGGAAAAACGCTCTACTGCCGAGTTGTTGCTTCACCCCTCGTCATTACCCAAGCCAGAGTCTGCTTAGAAGGCTCAGCGTTGGAACTAAAGATGTGTAACTTTGCATCTTCAGCAGTTTTATCTATATCTAAATCATGCCCACCAGTCTGGTTAATGGGATTAGTCACTATTACAAATGGATTACTTCATCAGGAAGTTCTGCACCTTCAGGAAAGCCAGTGATGGTATTTGTTCATGGATGGGGTGGTTCTGCTCGATACTGGGAAAGCACTGCTCAATCCATTTCTCACGCTTTTGACTGTCTGCTCTACGATATGAGAGGCTTTGGGCGATCGACCCTGGCTAGTTCAGCAGCTTTAACATCTGCCAGTGGACTGAATCATCACGCTCCTAGCTATGAATTAGAAACCTACGCTCACGATCTGGTTGAGTTATTAAATACCTTGGGGTTAGAAAAGATATATCTGAACGCGCATTCAATGGGCGCTTCGATCGCAGTTCTTTTTCTTAATTTATATCCAGAGCGGGTTCATCAAGCAATCTTGACTTGCAGCGGCATTTTTGAATATGACAAAAAATCCTTCGAGGCGTTTCATACCTTTGGTGGCTATGTTGTCAAATTTCGTCCCCGTTGGCTCTATCAACTGCCATTCATGGATCGCCTGTTTATGCAGCGATTTTTGCATCGTCCTTTGTCGGGAACCATCAGCCGCGACTTTTTAAATGACTTTTTGATGGCAGATTATGAAGCCGCAGTAGGCACGATTTTCACCTGCGTTAGCAAGAAAGCGGCTGAAGAAATGCCTGGAGAATTTTCTCGGTTGAGGGTTCCGACTCTGATGGTTTCTGGCGATCGCGACATCATCATACCGGCTAAACTTGGACAACAAGCCGCCGCCCTCAACCCCAACTACATTCAGTTAGTTGTGATGCGCGATACGGCTCACTTCCCGATGCTAGAAGATGCGCCTACCTACTTGCAACACCTCTCTAATTTTCTGAAGCTCGATTGTTCGGCTGTCGAGGCTGCACCATCACAAGTTGGCTAAATCTAGCGCGTTTTTAGGCAATATGTCATAGCTGCCTAACACCTTCAAAGTATCTGTATGCTGCTGCAATTCTGACAGCGCCGCCTGAACAAAACTTTGGCGAGTATCCACTTCTAAATCAATAAAAAATAGGTAATCACCCAGCGATCGCTTAGTCGGGCGGGATTCAATCCGGCTCAGATTAATTCCCTGTTGGGCGAAAATATCTAGCGGCTTAACCAGCGCTCCTGGCAGATCACGGACGCTGAAAGCAAGCGAGGTGTGGTTTCCCCCCAAAGAAGGTTGCAAGCCTAACACCCAAAATCGAGTGCAATTATCAGGATAGTCATTGATGGGGTGCGCCAAAATTGGCACCTTATATAACAATGCTGCTCTTTGCGAGGAAATTGCGCCAGCGCTCACATCGTCTTCAAGGCGTTGCAGTGCCTCCGTTGTGGAGTTAGTAGGAATCAACTGAGCCTCTGGATGATGATGCTCTAGCCAAGCCTGACATTGAGCTAGCGCTTGGGGATGAGAATAAACCGTTTGAATCGATTCAAGTTCATTGGCATGAGACATCAAAGCGTGAGAAATAGGCAGGATAAGTGCCCGCTGAATTTGCAGATTATCCAAAGTCCACAGCGTATCGAGGGTCATCGTTACACTACCCTCAATAGAGTTTTCAACGGGAACAATCGCTAAATCTGCTTGTTTTGAAGCCACAGCTTTGAGAGTTTGAGCAATACTAGGATAAGGACACAGCAGGGATTCTTGATGAAAGTTCTGAGTTAGCCAGTTGGAATAGACTAAAGCAGCGGCTTCAGCATAGGTGCCAGAGGGTCCTAGATGCGCGATCGATACTGCCATTCTGTTCTAATTTCTCCTAACCTAACTGACCATCGCCTTTCACCCTAAATCTTATCCTTTACCAGAGTTGTAAATTCTCATTGTTATTCCAACACTTCCTGTGAATGAAGCCGCAATGCTGTAAATGCAAATGAAGTTGATCACCGCCTCATTTCTGAAATCTGATTAACCGGGCAGCAGAAAAGCCGATATTTGCGGTTTTGGCTCCGCTCAACTTAAGTCGGCGATCGCGTATTGAACAATCGCGTATTGAGCGTAGTCGTAGCACAACTCAAATTGATCCCACAAAGACTGCTGAAATATCCGCGATCGCTCGAAAAAAGTTCTCAAATCAGAGAGGTAGCCTTAAAGCGAGGTTGGTGAGGTTTCTGCGCTGAACGGCAATGGGGAATATACTTGAATTACACCGTATTTTGCCTCAAGAGGGGTTTCACACCTCAAAGAGTTGAGCGCAATTTCTTTTTAATTTATTAAAATTGGTAATAAGTCGCTACATTTTTTCCTACTCTTTTCAGTCACGCTTCAAATGAACATTCAATTTTTAGCTTCCCAATCGGTAGACATTCCTGTTGTTGAACAGCCCGTGCCGATTCAGCACTATTTGCGTCAACCTCAACGATTGATTAATGCTTTAGCAGGCTCTAGTCAGATTGACCTTTTAGGTAATGACCTCTTTCGGCTGAAGATGCGTCCACTCAAATTTATGATGCTGAGTTTACAGCCCACCGTAGAGATGCGAGTTTGGGCAGAGTCGGATGGTGTTGTTCGGCTACAGTCAGTGCGCTGTGAAATTAGAGGGGTCGAGTATATTAACCAGCGATTTGCGTTAAATTTGACCGGTCACTTGCAAGTTGTTAATGACCCAGAACTCACTCGGCTGAAGGGGAAAGCTGATTTGGAAGTATTGGTAGAGTTGCCGCCGCCCCTTTGGCTGACTCCTCACTCTATTTTAGAAGCCGCCGGAAATGGGCTTTTGAAGAGCGTTTTATTGACTATTAAACAACGCCTAGTTTATCAACTGTTGTCTGACTATCGAACTTGGGCGATCGCGCAACTAGAGGATGAAATTTCAAATCAGTCTGGAATTTTACCCATCAGTAGTTTTTTAAGCTAATGGCTTAATTCTGACCTCACTATCTGAATCAACTCAAAGAGGCGACCGACAGGGGCTGAACGAGGTTCGGTGATGTGGCGTAATGCCGTACTTTTGAATGGCTTGGCGATGGTTAGCCGTTCCATAGCCCTTGTTTGCCGCAAAATCATACTGTGGGTAGCGCAATGACAGGCGTATCAGCAGTTCATCTCGCCAAACTTTAGCTAGAATGCTTGCCGCCGCGATCGCCGTAAATTTTTGATCTCCTTTA
Source organism: Leptolyngbyaceae cyanobacterium (assembly GCA_041752515.1). GTDB lineage: Bacteria > Cyanobacteriota > Cyanobacteriia > Leptolyngbyales > Leptolyngbyaceae > ULC077BIN1. The sequence goes on from JBGSWI010000085.1 coordinate 74,305, forward strand.
ACTACTGCTTTTTGGGGAATCAATAATCCAGGAATGCATTGATTCCCGTCGATCAAGCAAAGATCTGGCTGAACGGGTAGTTTGGCGATCGCTCGTTTCATTGCCAAAAGTGAGGCTTGCAGGATGTTAAGCCGATCAATCTCTCGGACTGAAGCACAGCCAATCTGGTGAGCAACCGACAGAGAGCGGATTTGCACCGCTAGCTTCTGACGTTGTGATGCAGACAGAAGTTTGCTATCGGTGACTCCGGCGATCGCTAAATCATTTAGAACACTATTGGGCAAAATAACTGCTGCCGCAACCACCGGACCAAATAGCGCCCCCCGTCCTACCTCATCTACTCCGGCAATCATCAGACTCGAACTTCTAGAGTTTTTTGGCTCTAAAAGTTCAAGTTGATCAACCGTCAATGATTGCCTACTTACCCTACCCAACGGAGTTAATCAGTAGTGCTGGCAGACGAACGACGACGGCGACGACGCACAATTCCATTATCTGGCTCCGGCTCCGGCTCTGGTTCTAGTTCTGGTTCTGGTTCGATCGCTTCAAACGGCACCTCTGGCAATCTGGGGGCGATCTTGATGGGAGGCGCGATCGCGGTTACGACCTCTTTCTCCTCCACGGATTGACTGTAGTTCGATTCTTCTGGCTCTGCGGCTGGCTCTAGCTCCATCAGGGTTCCATTCGCAGTCGGCGCTTCTAATGCATTGACTGTTAACTGAACCGGTGGCGCTTGTCCAGGTAAGACCACTGAAATAACTGCCGATTTAGGATTTTTGACATCCTGTTGAGACAACACCAGTGGAGAAACTCCCATCCAAGCATAAACCTCTTGTTCTTCGGGAGTCATTTCAACCATCACCATTTCTGGTGGTTCAATAGGTTTGCTTTCACGCCGCGAGCGTCCCCGCTTCTCCTCCACTTCAGCCGAGACCACTACCTCTTTTTCTTCTACTATTTCTCCTGGTTCTAAGCCATTGTCTGAACGAATGGCATCGGGACGAATGCGATCGCGCCGCCCACGAGGCACTTCTCGTTCCCTAGGCTTGCTTTCAACACTCTCTTCTCCTGCACTCTCTCCGTCTGGCGCATCCCTATCTTCTAACCCACTATTAGGGAGCCGAGTGGGCACTCGGCTTTCGCTCCAGGCTGCACCCCGACCGCGATCGCGATTTGGCGGCGCTTCCTCACCCGGTCGGCGACGGCGGCGGCGGCGATTATTGCCTCCCACTTCTTGATAATTGGGATGACTCAGCATTTCTTGTAAATCGTCCGGATCTTCATCCTCCCGTTCTTCCCAAGGAAATTCTGCTGGCAAAGAAATGTCAGGTAACTCACGGCTAGGCAACTCCCGCCCACGAGGAGATCCACGATCCGCACGATATTCCCGAATTGGGGTGACAACAGAATGTTCAGCGACCTCTTCATCCGCATGATCGAGTTCACCCGGCAGATGGACCAGTTGCCCTGTGCCACTGCAAGTTGGGCAAGCCCGTCCAAACAGTTCGTAAATGTTTTTACCTTGGCGCTTCCGGGTTAGCTCAATCAATCCTAATTCTGTCAGTTGAGCAATCTGAGGACGCGCTTTATCCGATCGCAGCGCTTTATTAAAGTGTTCTAGTACTTGCAGTTGATCGCGACGAGATTCCATATCAATGAAATCTACGATGATGACTCCGGCAATATTCCGCAGGCGAAGTTGACGAGCAATTTCGGTGGCAGCTTCACAGTTGGTCCACAGCACGGTCTCTCTTGCGGTTGCAGACCGCGTAAAAGAACCAGAGTTTACATCAACCACGGTTAAAGCTTCGGTGCGCTCAATAATGATATAGCCCCCAGAAGGCAGATCAACTCTAGGTTTGAGCGCCTCTCGAATGGCAGCATTGATGCGGAAATACTCCAAAATTGAGGCGCGATCGCGATGATGGTCAATTAAAACACCTTGGGGTAGTTTACCGCCGCCCCAAGTCGTTAAATGCTGTTTAATCCGTCTTAATCCGGTGTGTGAATCTGCCACAATCCGATTCACATCGCTACTGTATACATCTCGCAGCACCCGCTGAATAAAGTCATCATCTCGGTTAAGCAGGGCGGGGGCACGAGTTGAAGCCGCTTCTCTGCAAATGGTTTCCCATTGTTCTTGTAGGGCTTCCAAATCTTCGATGATGGCTTCTTCGGGCACACCCTCCGCTTCCGTTCGCACGACTAAACCCATGCCAGCAGGTTTAATCAAAATTGCCAGCGCTCTCAATCGGTTGCGTTCGTTTTCATTACGAATGCGGCGTGAAAGATTAACGCCTTTTCCATGGGGCATCAAAACAAGATATCGACCCGGAAAAGAAATATTTCCAGTCAGGCGAGGTCCTTTGTTGCCCGTCGGTTCCTTCATCACCTGCACCAGCACTTTTTGCTGAGGGCGCAGCAGTTCAGTAATCGATCCAGCCGCTCGTTGCAGTTTCAAAGGACCCAAATCGGTGACATGAATGAAGCCATTTCGGTCAGAGTCTCCAATGTTGACAAATGCGGCATCAATCCCTGGCAGCACATTTTCAACTACCCCTAGGAACACATCGCTGACTTGGTGAGTTCCAGTGGCAACAATTAGCTCTTGAATTTGATCTTCTGAAAAAACAGCAGCAATGCGGTGCTGTTCCGCGATAATAATTTGTTTTGGCATTCAGTTTCCTCAAGATTCGGCGATCGCATTGAGTGGCAAGCGTCCTGCTTATGAACCACGCATCGAGTTAAAACAATTTTTGAAAGCGATAGAAGCTTGGGGCTTGCAGATGCAACAGATAGACTCTCATCCAAGCTAGGTAAAGAGCCTAAAAACAGCTAACCCCAACGCAGAATAACTGAGCCAAACAACTATATCCAAGACTGGAAAACCCATATTCATTAGGGTATCAAGACCTTGTTCCTTAGTGGAAAGCTTAGTAAAGCAAGCTGCTCCCAGTATTAGCACTGGCGTATGAAGCGGTTCCCCAGGAATTCCCAGTCCGCAACAGCCTCTATTGACAAGCATTATAGCGCGCAGAGACCACTGGGACATTAAATTTAATAGATCTCAGCTTTACGATTCAGCCTCACTACCCATAGGACTGATCGCCCGTCCAAATCAATTGCCCAACGACTCTAATATTCCCTGACTAATTCGGTTCGTCTTACCCTCACACTCGTCATGGGAAAACGATTCACAACTCCACGAGCGATCGCGCTCTATCGAAAAATCCCCAAGGATGCCTTTTGCCTATAGCGTGACTAAATCGCCGACCTGGATGGTTTTTCCGGCTTCGGAGGAGTGGGCGCGGGTGTTGACTGCCAAACGATAGTAATGGTTAAACCGCGAGGCTTCTACCCCAGCGGGAAAGGTGGCTTTGCGCTGTTCTACAAACTTCTTTTGAAAGTCGGGGTAGGGCTGCCCGGTGAGCGGGTCGCGGGTGGGAACGATGCAGCGCTGGCAGGGATTCACGCCGAAGAATTGAACTGTGCCGACGTGAAAGGGAACGAGGTTGCCTGCGGTGCCGAATAGTTGCTCTTCCCAAAAGGGTTCGGCGGCGGTGATTTCTAGGGTAGTGCGCAGGCGCGATCGCATCTCCGGCACACTCAACGAAAACCATGCCGCAACCGTTTCTATCGTTTCGGTGCTGATCACAGTGGGAGCGGGAGATTCTGTATCGTCGGGAAAGCCCATTTCTAGGTTTTGGATCAGCGTGACGGGAAAGCCGAAGTAGTCGCCTAGCCAGCTTTCTAAAGGAGTGCGATCGCTGTCTAAATCAAAGCGGATCAACTCTGGGGTGTCTTGAATCTGAAGATCCACAGTGCGATGCTCCAGATCAAATTTGGCGCGCAGTTTGTAAATCGCAGGAATACGTTTGCCGTTCACAAATTTTCCTTGGGAGTCAACGATGGCAAATTCGCGATCGCCCTTCAGTGCCCCACTCGATAGCACTGCCGCGTCACTCAAAGCTACGCCATCAAGCGATTTAATCGGATAGATGAAAATCTTGGCAAGATGAACCATGGTGCTGTCTACTTTTCGGCTTCCTGAATCAGATCGCCCCACAGGGCAATGCCCGCAAACACACTGGCAACCAACAAGGCGATGCTTTGACTGTGGGTGCTAAACAGGGCAACCAAGCCAACCACTACCAGCGCCGGAAGTTTGCGTTTGGAAAACATCGTCAAGGCTTGGTTCAAATCATGCCACAGGCGTTTTTGCTCGGCAACACTACAGTTACCGAGCACCTGGCTGACCAGTTTGCCAGTCGTCAGCAACGCATATAAACGGCTGCGGCTGGCAGGATAGCAGTATGGATTGAGTGAAAGGGTTTGATCAAAGCTGGCGATCGCTCGATTAAATTGCCCCAATCGCCGCAATGATAGCCCTCGCTGATACCACAAGTAAAACTCGCGGGGCTTTAAGTCTAAGGCGCGATCGTAGCTAATCACTGCCTCTTCGTCGCGATGTAAATCGGTGAGTGTCTTGGCTTTATAGACCCACAGTTCTGCATCATCGGGGTTCAGTTCCAGCGCTCGATCGTAGTTCTTCAAAGCTTCGTCTGGCTGGTTTTCTTGGAACAGCAACCCCCGCACTCGCCAAGCAAGATACTCTTTAGGATCAGCCGCAATGGCGCGATCGCAGCTTTTCAGGGCTTCAACTCGCTGGTGAGATTGGGCTAGCTCTAGGGCTTTAAGGCTCCACACTTCCGAGGCATTCGGATTAAGTTCTAGTGCCTTTTCCAGGCTTACCAGTCCTTCCTCTCGTTGCTCTAACCGAAACAACACGAAAGCGCGATCGCGCCACAGCGAATAATCATCTGGATCTTGCTCAATTGCGGCGGTGTAGTTTTTGAATGCAGCATGATAGCGTTCTAGTTGCATCAACACGCTTGCCTCCCCTTTGAGCGCTGGCAAATAGTCAGGATTTACTTGAATAGCTTGTTTATAACAGGCGATCGCCGCTTCAAACTGCTGCTCATCCGCCAATTGCTGCCCTTCTTGACACAGCAGCATCGCTCTTCTATCGGTGGGTGTGACTGCATCCTCAATTTGCTGGCGGCGTTCGGCTTGCGTCAGGCGAAGGGCGGCTTGGTAGTCGTTCTGAAAATCGTTTGGTTGCGTCATAGAAGGTGACACCAAAATAGTAGACTGACGAAGGAAAGCTGAGACTAATCACCCAAGGAAACCCGATGAGTGCAGAACTTGACCCGACAACATTGATGAAAAAGCAAGTTGGAGCCGCTGCCGCTGCCATGGTGAAATCTGGTTCCATTGTAGGACTAGGAACGGGGTCAACCGCCGCATTTATGATTCAGGCATTAGGCGATCGCCTCAAATCGGGCGACCTGACGGATATTCAAGGCGTGACCACTTCATTTCAAGGGGAAGTGTTAGCGCGGGAATGCGGCATTCCACTCACAACGCTAGATAGGATTGACAGCATTGATTTGGCGATCGATGGCGCTGATGAGGTCGATCCTGATCTGAATTTGATCAAGGGCGGTGGCGCTGCCCACACTCAAGAAAAGCTAGTAGAAGCCTTTTCTAAAGAATTTATCGTAATTGTAGACAGCGGCAAGCTGGTGGATAAGCTGAATTTGAATTTTTTGCTGCCTGTGGAAGTGATTCCTAAAGCGCTGAACCCTGTTACAAAGGCGATCGAGCGCCTAAACGGCAAAGTGACGCTCCGAATGGGGGTTAAAAAATCGGGTCCTGTGGTCACCGACCAGGGCAATTTGATCTTGGATGTGAAATTTGCCAACGGCATTGATGATGCCGTCGCGCTCGAAAAAACGCTTAATAATATCCCTGGGGTGCTAGAAAATGGCTTGTTCGTCAACATGGTAGACCTCGTGCTGGTGGGCGAAGTGATTGATGGTCAGCCTACCGTGAGGGAAATTAAACGCTAAGTTAGGAAGGAGTGCGGAGGGCGAAGTGCCGAGTGCAAAGTACAGAGTGGTAACTTGCATCTAAACTTTGACCCCGAACCCGCCCCCCCCGCGCGAATCCCGAACCCCAGACTTTTATGCTCTATCGACGTTTTGGACGAACTGAACTGCAAATGCCCGTGTTCTCTTGTGGGGGAATGCGCTATCAATACAAATGGCAAGATGTAGCACTGAAAAATATTCCAGCGGACAATCAGGCTAATTTGGAGGCGACGATCGCGCGATCGCTCAACGTCGGCATCAACCACATCGAAACAGCGCGGGGCTACGGCAGTTCAGAACTCCAGCTTGGGCAAGTGCTGCCTCAGTTTCCTCGCGAAAAACTAATTATTCAAACCAAAACCTCCCCCAAAGAAAATGTTAAAGAATTCCGCAAGACCATAGAACAATCCTTGGCTTACCTGAAGCTGGATTATATTGATCTCTTTGGGATGCATGGGATTAATACCGATGAAATTTTGCACTGGGCAGTGCGTTCTGGTGGCTGCATGGATGTGGTTCGCGACTTTCAACGGCAGGGAAAAATCCGTCATGTGGGGTTTTCGACCCACGCCGCCGATCCGCAAGTGATTGTCCGCGCTTGCGAAACCGGGCAATTTGACTATGTGAATTTGCACTGGTACTACATCAATCAACGCAATTGGGCTGGGGTCGAAGCCGCCACTCGTCAGGATATGGGCGTGTTTATCATCAGCCCATCGGATAAAGGGGGAATGCTTTACAGTCCGCCTCAGCGCTTAGTCGATCTCTGTGCGCCGCTTAGCCCGATAGTTTTCAATGATTTATTTTGTTTGAGCCATCCGCAAATTCATACGCTGAGCGTCGGCGCGGCACGCCCTCAAGATTTTGATGAACATTTGAAAACATTGGAGTTGCTCGATCGCGCCGATGAAGTGCTGCCGCCAATTTTGCAACGGCTAGAAGAAGGCGCGATCGCTCGACTGGGCGAAGATTGGTACAAAACCTGGCATATCGGATTGCCCACGTTTGATCAAACGCCAGGGCGGTTGAATATTCCCGTGGTGCTGTGGCTGTGGAACCTGGCGATCGCCTTCGACCTCACCGAATACGCCGCCATGCGCTACAACCTTTTGGGCGAGGCAAGTCACTGGTTTCCTGGTGCCAAGGTCGATCAAATTGATCTGAACGTGCTCAAGCCTTACCTAAAAAACAGTCCTCATGCGGATAAAATTCCCGCTATCCTGCAAAAAACTCACGACTTGCTAGGCGGAAAAGTTGTAAAGCGCTTGTCGCAATCCTAAGCTTACTGAAAGTGAAACTGAGCTATGAATAAAGCGGTCACCCGTCAACCCTCTGCCGAAACATCTTTTGCCGCAGACTAGGGCGATCGCCCCACCCATTAGGGTCTTCCGATTAGGGTGTTGTGGCGGCGCGATCGAGATCAACTTCCGCCGTTTCTACCCCGCGTTTGCTCATGGCAGTAATGTTCCTTCGCTTTTTGATTGGCAAGATCTCCACAAATTTCAGAAACTCATCCCAAGGTGACACCAATTTAAACAGAGGATGCGACAGATCTGAGCTTGAAACCCTAGCTGAGTAAAGCTTCTACCATTCAAAATTAAAAATTAAAAACTCAAAACTCAAAACTCAAAATACCTCCTAGGTCAACGCTACGCGTTGGCAAAGCCAGTCCGAAGGACTTACAAAACTCAAAACGGTATGACATCATCCAGGTATGGGTTACAGATTGGTAGATGCTGAACCATCAATAAAAAATGCGATCTAAAGTCCATTCCTGAAATTTTTTGAGAGGCTTGACTAAACCAGGCTTAAGATAGTACTTATGTTCTATAAAAAGATGTGGTGATGCCCCTAATTCAGTCAATCTATCTTGTTGAAACCTCCGTTACTTCTCCACCCCGCTACCCCTTTTCACTTTGGCAACAGTGCCAACACTTGCTCAACAAATGCCTGATGATCAATCACAGGCTTGGAAATGTAGCCATCTGCGCCGCTTTGGTTTAGAAAATTTTCGCGATCGCCCTCCATCGCGTGGGCAGTCACCAGAATGATCGGCAGCTTAGCCGTATCGGGATCACCTTTCAAAATCTGGGTAATTTTAATTCCATCCACCGACTTTCCCTGGTAAACACTGCGGGACAACGACACATCCATCAAAATAATATCTGCCTCGCCATTTTGCGCAATCTGCATCACCTCATCCACATTCTCGGTATGCTTAACTTCCAACCCGCCTCGCTTCTGCAAAATTTTTGAAAAAATCTTAGCATTCATCAAGTCATCTTCCACAATCAAAACTGTCTTCATCCGATGCTCCTTACTCATGAGTTCAGCGTTAACGAAAAGCGGCAAAACAGCGAACAAGACTTTAACATCCAGGAATAGAGAAGATCCGTTCTCAAGTTGCCATTATGCTAAAGGGTGTCAATTCTAGATTACACAGCGTACGTGAGAAGTGCAGATAGTAGGAAAAGCTCATGGCTAAACAGTTAGATGTGTTTTCTGGTGGACAAGTGATTGCGACTGCTTTGCATACCGAAATGCAGCAGTCCTATCTCGAATATGCCATGAGTGTGATCGTCGGGCGCGCCCTGCCAGATGTGCGTGATGGACTCAAACCCGTGCATCGCCGCATTTTATATGCCATGCATGAGTTGGGGTTAGTGCCCGATCGCCCTTACCGCAAATGTGCGCGGGTAGTGGGGGATGTGTTGGGCAAATATCATCCCCACGGCGATCAATCCGTTTACGATGCCCTGGTTCGCCTAGTACAAGAATTTTCTAGCCGTTACCCATTGCTGGGCGGTCATGGCAACTTCGGGTCCGTGGATGACGATCCTCCTGCCGCCATGCGCTACACCGAAACGCGGCTGGCACCAATTGGCAACGAGGCGCTGCTGACCGAGATTGGCGATGCTACCGTTGATTTCATCGGCAATTTTGATAACTCTCAGCAAGAACCGACCGTGCTGCCCGCGCAACTGCCGATTCTGCTACTCAACGGCAGTTCGGGGATTGCCGTCGGCATGGCAACCAATATTCCACCCCACAACTTAGGGGAAGTGGTAGACGGGTTGATTGCCCTGATCGACAATCCCGCGTTGCCTGACGAAAAACTGGTGCAACTGATCCCTGGACCTGACTTTCCCACGGGCGGCGAAATTATTGACACTCAGGGCATTTGGGACGCTTACACTACGGGCAAAGGCAGTGTGCCGGTGCGCGGCGTATCGCGGTTAGAAGAGGTGCCCTTTGGGCGAGGACGGAATCGCCGCACGGCAATCATTGTGACGGAACTGCCGTTTCAGGTAAATAAGGCGGGCTGGATTGAGAAAATGGCAGACCTGGTGAACCAGGGCAAACTGGAAGGCATTGCTGATTTGCGTGATGAGAGCGATCGCGATGGCATTCGGGTCGTGATTGAACTGAAGCGAGACACCCATCCGCAAAAAGTGCTGAACTCGCTCTATCGCCAAACTGCGCTGCAAAGCAACTTTGGCATCACCATGCTGGCATTAGATCAGGGCTTGCCTCGCCAAATGCCGCTGCGCGATATGCTTCAGTGTTTTATCTCTTTTCGGGAAGACACTCTAACGCGCCGCTATCAACATCAACTGACGGAAGCCGAAAACCGGCATCACATCGTTCAAGGGCTGCTAACCGCGCTCGAAAATCTGGATGCGGTGATCGAGATCCTGCGCAGTGCGCCCGATGGCACTACGGCAAAAGTTGAGTTTCAGCAGCGATTTGACCTCAGCGATCGCCAATCGGATGCCATTCTTGCCATGCCGCTGCGCCGCCTCACCGGGATTGAGCGAGAAAAATTGCAAACCGAAGCAAGCGAACTAACGGCTGAAATGTCCGGCTTGCAAACGCTTTTGGGCGATCGCCACGAGCTATTGAAATCCCTGAAAAAAGACCTGCGATCGCTAAAGAAAAAGTTTGGCGATCCGCGTCGCACAAAAATTTTGGCGATCGGCACTCAGCCTCTCGTCGAAGCAGCGTCAGAAACTAAAAGCCAAGACTCAACTAAAACTAAAAAATCTCAAACACTCGATTCTTCACTCCCTACTGCCGATTTCTCATTGGATGACACTGAAGTTACAGAAACCGTACTAGAAGTCACTCAACGGGGTTACGTCAGACGAATTACGCCCAAAGCCTTTCAGCGACAGTCCCGCAACCGCAATGACGAAAGACCCCCTACAACTCTGACAGAACTGGATGATTTCACCGTGCAAACCCAGTTCACGACCACCGCCAAAGAGTTGATTGCCATGACTCGCAGCGGCAGAGCATACACCGCACGGGTAGAAGATATTCCACACGCAACGGCACGCTCGAAAGGGGCACCCCTGATTATGGTATTGCCTGCGGCTGCCCAAAACGACCCGGCTGGCATGGTGGGCAGCTTCATCTTGCCAGATGATTGTGAAAGGAAGAACCTACTCATCGTCACGCAACAAGGGCGAGTCAAGCGGCTACCCTTGGAAGACTTTACAGGCTTGACGGGCAGAGGGTTAACCGCCCTCAAGCTCAAGGAGGCGGATCAGATTGCCAGTATCGCGATCGCTCAACCGGGTGAACAACTGGTGATAGCCGCATCCAGCGGTCGGATGGTGCGCGTGGAGGTGAATGACGACCATCTACCGATGCAAAGCCGCACCGCTCAAGGGCAACTGGTCATGCGCCTGGGCAAGCGAGAACGGTTGGTGGGTGCCGCGATCGCGTCTCAGGGCGGAATTTTGTTGCTGGTGACCGAACGGGGCTATGCAAAACAGATGCCGATTGCGATGCTGCGGTTGGCGACTCCGGGGGGGTTGGGTGCCTATGGGATTAAATTTAAAGTTAAAACAGATGCGCTGGCTGGACTAACCGCCATCCGGTCTGAAACCGAGGTGATGCTGCTCACAAACCAAGACCGCATGGTACGCCTTGATCTAACCGCAGTAACGATGGAAGGACGAGATACAACGGGCGATCTCATCCTCGACCTAGATCAGAACGAAAAAATCGAAACTCTGATCACTATTCCTGTTCCCCATACCGGATCGGATGGTGCCTGATGATTCTGCAAGTGTGGGAAATGCCACTGTGCGATCTCCTCACCCTATGAAAGTAAAGCGCGATCGCGCTTTACTTGTAAATTTTCAAAACCTGGAGTGCATATAGATAGGCTGTCGCTAACGTCTAGAACAGTAGTCTAAAGTAGCCCAACGTTCCTAGACAACGGCGATAGATCACCTTTTGCCTTGTATCGGGTAGCTCCGCAAAAACTTATCCCAATTTAAACGGAGGACGCGACAGATCTGAGTTTGAAACCGTAGCTGAGTAAAGCTTCTACAATTCAAAACTCAAAATATCTCCTAGGTCAACGCTACGCGTTGGCAAAGCCAGTCCGAAAGACTTACAAAACTCAAAACTCAAAATATCTCCAACGGAGACGCTACGCGTGGGCAAAGCCAGTCCGAAAGACTTACAAAACTTAAAACTTAAAACTCAAAACTTAAAATATCTCCTAGGTCAACGCTACGCGTGGGCAAAGCCAGTCCGAAAGACTTACAAAACTCAAAACGGTATGAATATCCTACTCATGAGAACGGTAGCCCGAAAGCTTTAAATAACGACGCTATAGAAAACCGACTTAAAAAGCGCTTAAAGCAGGTTAGCGAACAGATTCGCCTCAAACAATAATCCCATCGGACTAACGAAGCGATCGCCCGCCCAATCCTACTACCGCCCAATTCTGTTACAGCGTACCAAAGCCTTTCTTTTTCTTGTCCTTCTTCTTTTTCTTGGCTGGAGCGCCGCCGCCACCCCGCCAACCGGGTTGAGGACGACCGCCGCCCATTCCTGGCATTCCGCCCATTCCCGGCAATCCACCCATGCCGCCCGGAAAATTGCCCTGCCCTAGCTGCTGCATCATGGTTCGCATTTGCTGGAACTTGCTGACCAGTTCTCCGACATCTTTTTCGCTATGCCCAGAGCCACGGGCAATGCGGCGGCGGCGACTGGGAGAACTAGAGAGCAAATCGGGATCTTTGCGTTCCATCACGGTCATGGAGCCAATCATGGCTTCGGCGCGCTTGAGTTCAGTTTCGCCTTTTTCAAGCTGATCACTGCTGAGCTTATTCATTCCTGGGATCATTTTCATGATGCCGCCCAGCGAACCCATGTTTTTTAGCAGCCGAGTTTGTTTAAGGAAATCGGTAAAGTCGAATTTTGCAGTGAGGATTTTCTCCTGCATTTTTTCAGCTTCGACCAGATCCACTTCTTCCCGCGCTTTTTCCACAAGGGTCAGCACGTCGCCCATGCCCAAAATTCGCGATGCCATGCGATCGGGGTAGAACGGCTGCAACGCCTCGACTTTTTCACCCGTCCCGATGAATTTAATCGGCTGTCCCGAAATTTGCCGAACTGAAAGCGCTGCCCCACCCCGCGTATCGCCATCCATCTTGGTGAGAATGGCTCCGGTGATGCCAATTTGGTCGTGAAAGGTGCGGGTGAGGTTGGCGGCTTCTTGCCCCGTCATGGCATCCACCACCAGCAGAACTTCGTGGGGCTGCACGATATTTTTGATTTGGGCAAGCTCTGCCATCATATTGGCATCGATTTGCAGCCGACCTGCTGTGTCAATAATCACGGTATTGATGCCGTCGGCTTTCGCCTTCTCAACTCCCTGTCGGGCAATTTCAACCGGATTTGCATCTTTGCCTAGATCAAACACAGGCACATCGATTTGCTTGCCCAAGGTGATCAACTGATCGATCGCGGCGGGGCGATAAACATCCGTCGCAACGAGCAAAGTACTGCGGTTCAGCTTCCGCAGATGCAGCGCTAGCTTGGCTGCCGCCGTGGTTTTCCCAGTTCCCTGCAAGCCCGCCATGAGGATGATCGTCGGAGCGGTTGCGGCTTCAGCCAAGGGAGCATTCGTCTCTCCCATGGTTTGCAGCAGTTCGTTATAAACAATTTCAATAAATTGTTGATCGGGGCGAACCCCTGAAATCACCTCTGCGCCTTGGGCTTTGGTTTCTACCTCTGCCACAAAATCCTTCACAACTTGAAGGTTGACATCAGCCTCCAGCAAAGCGCGGCGAACTTCCCGCACGGCTTCTTGAATATTCGATTCAGAAATTTTGTCTTGACCGCGAAGCTTTTTCCAGGCTCCTTCCAAACGTTCAGAGAGTGCTTCAAACATAGCAGTGGCAGGGGAAAATGTGGCTAGGGGGAACTGAGTTAAGCACTGAAACAGAAATAATGCTAGGAAATCGGCGGCATTTCTATCAGATGTTGATTCAGATGTTGATTTTATCGTGTCGGCTCATACATCCGCTCATTATTTTAGATTAATGCGTCGAGCGAATCGGCAGGGGCGGCTTGGCAGTTGGTTATAGATGGTCTTTGAATAATTGCTGAACATGATTCCAAGATTCTGCGGCGGCTTGGGCGTTATAGTCTGGGCGGCGATCGCAGAAAAAACCGTGCCCTGCTGAATAGCGAAACACCTGATGGGAAATGTTGTGTTCTTGCAGCGCCGCTTCTATTTGCTCAGTTTGCTCGGTAGGAATCAGCGGATCTTGATCGCCAAAGAAAGCATAGAGGGTGCCTGTAATATCAGCGGTGCGGCTGAGGGTAGGATTGCCGTCGCCGGGAGTCATGGTGGCAATGCCTGCACCATAAAACGAGGCAGTTGCCCGTACATCTGGCAGGGTGGCAGCGAGATAGGCAACGTGTCCGCCAAAGCAAAAGCCGATCGCCCCAAAGCCGGTTTTTTTGACGGTAGACATCGTTTTTAAGGAGTCGATCGTCGCCTGGATGTCGCTCAATAGCTGATCGGCAGTTGTGAGATCTTTATGCTGTCGTCCCAAAGTGGTTTCATCCATCGTGTAGCCCACTTCAAAGCCGGGGGCGGTGCGCTGAAAAATGGCTGGCGCGATCGCCCGATAGCCCTGCCGTGCAATCCGTTCAGTCACATCTCGAATGTGGGCGTTTACGCCAAAAATCTCCTGAATAACCACGACTCCGGGAACAATTTCCTCCGTAATCGGTTCAGAAAGGTAGGCATCAATCTGTAATTCTCCATTCGGCACCTTCACCCAACTTGTTTTAATGTCTGTCATGTTTTAAGGCTTCCGCGATCGCATTTACTATGGCTAGAGTCTAAGATTTGTTGAAGGCTGTCAACAATCTGGCGTGTTTTATCGTCACTGTCCGGATGGATGCGAATTAATCCCGTAGAAGGCTGAAGCCGAACCAACATCTCCCCGCTGATACCGCAGAACATTGCACTTATGTAAGATGAGAAGCAATCCACGGCAAAAAACCAGACACAGCATGACTTGTAAAGTAAGCTTAAGACACGTGTGCCAGTTTCCTGCTGATTAACTCACACTTTTATGGATAACCTCCAAATAGACAAACAAACCCCATAAATACCTCAAACCTCTTCAAATGTTGAGGTGACCCGGAGACTTAATGATGGTACAGTTTCAAATCCAGCAGGACAGTGATATCCCTGCATCAAATCAGCTTTATAACCAGATTTTATTTGCGATCGCCTCCCGGCAATTTCCACCAGGGCATCGCTTGCCTAGTACTCGTCAATTGGCAATGCAAACCGGCTTGCATCGCAACACGATCAGCAAAGTCTATCGCCAGCTAGAAGAAGCAGGAGTTGTTGATGCTCAAGCGGGATCTGGAATTTATGTTCGTGATCCCGCTCACGATGGCGGGGCAAAAATTAAATCACCTCTGTTAGATCAAAATCCTGAAGCTTACAAAGTGGTGCAAAGCAGCTTGGATGATTTACTCAAACTGGGCTGCTCCCTCAACCAAGCTAGGGAGCTTTTGCTAGGCGAAATTGATTGGCGGCTTCGCTGTAGTGCCCAAGTGCTAGTAACCGCTCCTGCCCACGATATTGAGGCAGGCGAAGTGATTGTGCGGGATTTAGAACGGGCGTTAAATATCCCGATTCAGCTAGTGCCGTTAGAAGAGTTAGAGCAGATTTTAGATCAAACTCGCTCTGGCACGGTTGTCACCAGTCGCTACTTTATCGCTCAAGCTGAAGAAATTGCGGCTCCTAAATCGGTGCGCGTCATCCCTGTGGATATTTATGATTTTGAATCTGAAATTAATATCATTCGGAGTTTACCGAAGGGCAGTTGTCTTGGCATTGTTAGTCTCAGTGCGGAAACGGTGGGCGTTGCCGATGTGATTATTCACAGTTTGCGGGGTGATGATTTACTGGTGATGACTGGTCCAGTCAGCGATGCTTACAAGCTTGCCGCGATCGCCCGCAGTGCCCAAACAATTATTAGCGATCAAGCGAGTTGTGCCACCGTCAAAGCCGCGATCGCCTCCGTGCGAGAGGAACTGATTCGCCGACCCCAACTGATCTGCTGCGAAAACTTCATCGTCTCCAAATCTATTAGCTTGCTGAAGCGCGAACTAGGACTGGAATAAAAAAGTTAAAAGGTGGCATGAATTTACCACACCACCTTTTGATCATTGCAAGGAAAACACGATTGACATCCTCCCTGGCGTAAATGCCCAGGGATTCCTCACCACGCCTCAACCTACAATAGGGATCGGTCGCTGAATGGGGTTGACGCTTCAACGGGCTGTGCTGGCGAACCAGTCTTACCTGCCCTCATCGTCCGTTTTAAGTCTCAGAATGTCCTTCCGCGACTGATTCAAGCCACAATGCAATTAACTGTTTTT